>CANNEP010000055.1 GCA_947503655.1 uncultured Microbacterium sp. | reverse complement strand
TATTGGGGGTGGGGGGTGGGTGTGGTGGGGCCACGTGTGGTTTTGTGGGGCGCGGGGTGGGAGGATCTGGGGTGGGTGGTCGGGGTGGGTGAGGATGAAGTCGCCTTTGCCTTCGCGTGTGATGCGCCAGTGGTTGTTGTGCAGTGTGAGGTGGTGGTACTGGCAGAGCAGGATGCCGCGGTCGATGTCGGTGTTGCCGCCCTCTTCCCACGGATCGATGTGGTGCGCTTCGCAGTAGGAGGCGGGGCGTTCGCAGCCGGTCCAGCGGCAGCCGCCGTCACGGGCGGCGAGTGCCATGCGCTGCTTCGCGGTAAACACCCGCGACGTACGCCCCAAATTCAACGGGTTACCGTCACCATCAACGAGGATGCGGGTCGCACCAACGTCGCAGAGGTGTTGGTCGGCGATCGTGCCGGGCAGCGTGCCGAGACCATCTTCCGCATGCGCGACCGCGGCACGCTGACCATCGTCCGTGATGACCTGCACGAGACGAACACCCGCCTGACGCGTGCCGAACACGGTTTTCGCGTCGGCGAGGATGCCGGCGCGGAAGATGTCGGCCATGAGGTCGTGAGCGAGTTGCTCGGTGCTGCGGGGATCGTTCGCGAGCTCTTTCGCTACCGCATCCTCCGCGGAATCCACGAACCTCGGGCCGCCGGTGCGAGGGCGTAGGGCCGCGTCGAGGGCGGTCTTGACGGCAAGGCCGGTGATGTCGTCCATGATCCACGTCGCACGCAGCGCCCCGGTATCGAGCTGACGGACACGAAACGCGCGCGCTTCATGCCGCCGCGTAAACCGACGCTCCGCACCCTCCGGATCCAAAACATCACGCACGCTTCGGGCGTACGCCTGGAGGTCACTGAGCATCCGCACCTGCGCCTCCGCAATCAAATCAACCGCAGCCTGCCGCCACGCCTCCCGCGTCAGCAGATCGAAAGCGTCAGCCTCCTCGGCCGTCACCACTGCGCCGTCGTCGCCAATGAGGGGCGTGAAGTCGTCATTGACCGGATCCCCGTTGATATCGCGCTTGATCTGCGGCGGGTCACCAAGGCCGGCGGTAATCGCGTTGAACTGCGAACCACTAAGCACACCCGACCGATTCGCGACCTTCAACGCGTCATCCCACGGCAGCAGCGTCTCATCAACCTCGTCATCGAGGTCGGCGTCTTCGCCGCTCTCCCCGCGTGCTTTCGCCTCGGCTTCGGCTTTGGCGCGGGCTTCTGCTTCGGCGGCGGCTTGCGCTTCACGCTCCGCATCAGTCGTCGCCCCATCCGGACGCGCCGCCGCACCGGTGACTTCCGTCACACTTTCAGCGACATTAACGAGGCGCGTGGCCTCCGCCTTACTGATGCCGAGGTCTTCTTGCACCATCGAGACCGCCGACCGGTGGCCCCGCTTCGCCGCCAAACCACCATGACCAAACTCACGACTCGACCGCGCCGCAACAATGCCGGTCATTGACTGCATCATCGCAGCCCACCGCCGGTTCACCGCAAGCATCTGGTCTTTCACAACCAACAACTGCTCATCACTC
Organism: uncultured Microbacterium sp.; assembly: GCA_947503655.1. Lineage (GTDB taxonomy): Bacteria > Actinomycetota > Actinomycetes > Actinomycetales > Microbacteriaceae > Microbacterium. The sequence goes on along the minus strand of CANNEP010000055.1, from coordinate 16,957 downwards.
AGCGCACCCAACCGGGCAGCAAACTCACGACCCGCCACCAACTCGGCCGCATCACGTGTGGCATCAGAATCGCATTCAGCCGCAGAACTACGCCCTGTGCCGCCATCACACGTCGCAGAATCAGGGCCGGTCGAGCCCGTATCAAGCCCGGCACTGCCGCCATGGGGAGCGTCGGCATCACGCCCAGTCGAATCACTCTGACGCCCGCAGAGCGCGGGGATCAGAGTTTCGAGACCAGTGGTGATTGCCATGCTCTATTCTCGCACTACTGTTCTAAACGTGTCAATAGCTATCTGAAACGAATTGGTACATATTTACGAATCTGGTGTCGAGTCTGGGGGAGGTTGGCTCAACGACTTGTGCGTTGGTGCCTGGTCTACCGTTTCCGCATGCTCAGGTGGCACGTTCGACGGGATTGTGGAGACGTACCTCAATCAGCACGGGTGGGGAGGAAGCGCCGACGCGCACCGATGCGGGGTGCATGGCCAACCGAGCGCCGGGTACGCGGCCGAGTGGAGAGTCATGGGTCGCGCGTCCAGGCTCAACGAGCCGCTGGGTGGTGCTGGTCAGGGCGACGCGGCGTGTGCGAGTGCGCGGGGGAGCAGGCATGTGCTTCGGAGCCCAGCCGGGTTGATGGTGAGGCGTCGAAGGAGTCGACGGTGCGCTGCGATGGCCCTGCGCTGGGGTGCGTGGTTGAGCGGAAGGCTGCAGACGGCGCGTATTGCCTCGGGCGCTGCGCGTCCCCGTCCCGCGGCCGACACGACCAGAGGCCCTCACCCAACGGGTGGTGAGGCTGCGCACCTCCGCCCAACGCGCGACACGACCGGCCCCCACTCAACGGCCGACACGACGAGGCCTCCGCCCGACGCGCCACACGACGAGGCCCCCACCCAACGGGCGACACGACGTGCCACCCCACAAAACCTACCGCCGCACCCCGCGGTTCCTAAACGCCACAACAGACCCCACAAGCGCGAGAGACGCAAAGGCGCTCACGCCGATCAGCACGACACGATCCAGGTCAACCTCGTGCTGATTTCCGGGAGGCTCAACGGCGATCGGAACCTCCGGCTCAGCCGACTCCGACGCCTCAAAGAAGGGGGATTCTGGGCCACGCGTATCCGGCCCGAGAACAGCGGTCAGCGCCTGGAAAGGCTGCACAACACCCCAGCCCGACACATCGGTGCGCTGGTCAGGATTACCCCGCAGCGCGGTCGCCGTCAAGCGGTAGGTCCATTGCTCCGGGGTCTCGTCTGGATACGCCGCCGCAACCAACGCCGCCACAGCGCTCGCGTACCCGGTCGCGTAGCTCGACGCTGGCGCGTCGGAGGCATACACACAGTCACCGGTGTTCAGACCGAGCGTGAGCACGTTTTGTCCGGGCGCGGCGATATCAACGTGCGCACCGTGCACGCTCGCATCCGTCACCATATTCCCGGGCACCGACGCTGCCGTCACGCCCAGCGCTCCCGGCGACGCAGCCGGATACCGCAACTGCGTGGTTCCGCCCGCCGACAAATCGAGCGAACCCTTGACATTGCCCGCGCTCGCCACGACGAGGCTGCCCTTCGCCGTCGCATACGCGACCGCGCGGTCGATGTCATCCGACGCAGACTCGCTCGAAATCGCAACATTAATGATCTCCGCGCCCGCATCAGCCGCCGCGCGAATACCCGCAACGAGCCGACTCGTCACCAGGCCGTGCCCCGCCTCAGCGGTGCGCTCATCGGTGCCCGCATACACGCGCACCGGCAAAATCTTCACGCTCGGCGCGAGCCCCACGAGCGACGACGAATCCGTCGCGCTCGCCACAATCTGCCCGGCAATCGCGGTGCCGTGGCCGTACTGGTCAGTCCACCCGTTCTTATCGGTGCCGTCCTCGACAAGATTGATGCCGGGCAGCAGGGCCTTTTCAAGGCGGGGGTCGGAACCATTGACTCCGGAATCAACGATGGCAACAGTGACGCCGGAACCACGGGTGACGTTCCAAGCGGCCGCCACCTGCATCGCCGCGAAAGTCGGCATTCCGGTGTCGAGCAGAATGAACGACGGATTGCCTTCGTGGCACGAGTCGCCCTCCGCCATCGGCCGAATCTCCGACGCCGCAGAGCCCGAGCCCGCAACCGCAGAGCCCGAAACCACCGCCCCCGAAGAAACAGAGGCCTCCGAAGCAGCCCCGAAACCAACCGCCGCAGCCGGCCCCGCCGACAACGCCACCATCGCCCCAACGGCCAACCCAGCAACGACCCCGCTCACCCGAGACCGAAGCAAGACCCCTCGCACGCTACCCGACCGAACCATCGCTGCGCGCTCCGGCGGCGGCCTGCGTCAGATCCGGACCACCGTGAAACAGCTGAATCCACGGCGCCAGCGCCAATCCCACGTCCTCCGGCACATATCCGAGCTTCGCGAGAATGTCAGCGTCCGCACCCGGCACCGCATAGCTCGTCGCGGTCGAGTCGATGAGCAGCGTCACGGCGCCCGCCTCCTGACCGAATCCAGCAACGTTCACGAGCGCACCCATCGACGGCTCAACGATCGTCTGCCCAGTCAATTCTTCTGAGGCCCCCACCGATGCCAGCACTGAGGTCGGGGTTCCGTCTTCGTCAACGGTCAGCGCGCACGGCGCCTCGACGGCCGGCATCATCGCGAACGTGGCCCGCGGCCAGTCTGCCGACGTGACCGGCTTATTCGAGTTCGGCATCGACGAAATCGCCTGGCTGTCCACCTCAAACGTGCGGTCTGCCGAGTACGACGACCCCTGCTGATACAGCGCGAACGCGAGCGGCGACAGCTCGGCGAGCGACCCGTCTTTCAGCACCAAGAAACGCATCGACGCGTCGGTCGTGGTGGTGAAAATCACGTCTCCGACGCGCAGGTCCGAGTCGGGCAGCTTGTCGCCCGCACCCGGCGTCGTGAGCGGCGCGAGCGCGTCGCCCTCTTGAAAAAGGTTGAGCCAGTTCGTCGTCACAACGTGTTGAGGCGCGGAACCAAGACCCAGGTCGCGAAGGATCGCATCAGCATTCGACGCGGGCACCTCCATACGCAGCCCACCCGAAACCACAAAGAATCGGCCTTCGAAGGTCACAACGGCGGCCTCGTCAACAGCGGCACGGTCAGCGATCGGCGTCGTCAAAATACGCGTGTCAATCGCGCCCTCGTCGGCGACGCACGCCGTCCAGCCCGTGTTCACAAGCTTGTCGGGGGAGGGAACCGTGTCGGGCGCACCCGGAATCCCAATCGTGTCGCGCACCGGAATACCCGTCAGCAATCCGCCACTGACCACAATGGGGTTGGCAGAAGCGTCAGGCTCAATCAGCAGGCGGGCGCTCGCGATGTTGAGCACTGGCCACAACTCTTCGTCAATCGTGACGTAGCGCGAGCCCGTCGATTCGTCGATGATGAGCTGCCCGTTGCCCCAATCCGACGGCAGCCCCTTCTGCAGCATCGACATAAACAAACCGACCAGCAGCACGACTACCGAAAGCGAGATACCCGCAACCACTCCGCGCAACGGCTTCGCTGGTTCCAATTCGCGTCCGCCGGGCGCCCCGCTCACGAAAGCCGTCAGCAGGCGTCGGCGAGAAAACCCTTGAGCGTCGAGAAGATCGCTTTTACTCGCCACGCGCTACACCAGCCCCGACGCGATCATGCCCAGCGGCAGCACGCCCGCCAGCACAATGACCTCGGCCGTGTCGGCGAGTCTCGCGAGCCGCAACCGCGCGCGCGGCGACAGCACCGTGATCACGATCGTCGCCCCGGCAACGCTGGCCAGAACGACGAGCATGACCGGAATCAGCTCAGGCTGCGACAGCGCCGCCACAATCGACGTGACCGCAATACCCAGCGCACCCAGCACGAGCAGCACGAGCACATGTGAGCGCGCGAAGCTCATGCGCGCGGGGAACATCAGCCCGACAAACGCGAACGCGCACAGCAGCACCGACCACCCGTTGCCGGTCGCGACGAGCGGCGTCGCGAACAGCATCGCAAGCCCCAGCGCACAGCGCAGCGCGGTGAGCGACTGGTGGCCGGTCGCGGTCTTCTTGTACACCGTTTCAGTGTTGATCGGCACCGGGTCAGCAAAAACTTCGGCATCCGTGTGCGGCGAAATCACGCGGATCTGAGTGGAACCAAGAGCAAGCCACGGCAGTGCGTTCGCCAATACGGCGGTGACGGCAAGCATCACGGTGTACGACGCGAACGCCGACGAGGGCCACATTGCGGCAGCGACGCCGGCGAGGCCGATGGCGCCGCCGGTGATGAGCGGAACATATTGCACGCTCGGGCGAATCGGGTTGAATGCCAGCGCGGCGGCACCACCGATGACGGCGCCGCCACCCGCGGCGGCCATCGGCCAGCCCCAAAAGCCTGCGGACTCCGGAACCGCGAGGTACGCCGTGAGGGCGCCGAACGCGGCAGCGGCAAGACCGAGGGCACTACCGGATTCACCTTCTCCCATACGGGAGACAAAAGCGCTGACGGCCAGCAACAGCACAAAGCCGCTGCCGCCGATGATGAGGGGGAGAAGTTCGCCACGTCCGCCGGTCAGCAACAGCACCGCACACACGGCAACAAAGCTGAGCGCAATCGCGAGCGCGGTGCGGGAATTGTCTTTTGCGCTCCACGGCTGCTGGGCGCCGGTCACATCGAGCACGGCCTCGACGATGTCGTCATACACGCGCGGCGTCTCAACGAGACCGCCGCGGCTCAGCGTGAGAACGTCGCCACTCTCCACGTCTTGATCGCCAGCGCTCATGGCGGGCTTTAACGGGGTTCCGTCAACCCGCTGCAAAACGTAACCGGTCGTCGTGATACGCGCGTCAAGCAACCCCAAATTGCGGGCGAACGTCGGCATGACCTCGATCAGCGGAACCTGGCGGGGAATGGCGACATCGAGCCGTCGTCCTTCGCCCACCACTGAGATGCGCAATAGGTCGGTTGGTGCGGTTTGCGCCTTGGCCACGTGGAGTCCCCTCTTCCCATGGTTTTCGCGCGTATCTGCGAGCGCGCGAAGGTACCGTGCACAACAATACCTATGGTCTTGCACGTTGGCCACGAACCGACTAACCAAGCACTCCCGTACCTGGATGCGAGCCGTGAATGACCCAAGATGAGTGAACTCTAAGGTTATTTGGCTTGGTTCGGGCCCCCATGCCCCGTATCGTTTTGGCTGTCAGACGACAGACAGCATCGCACGCTGTTTGCATTCGGGGATATTGAGGGGAAGTTCAAAATGGTTGAACGCATTTCTGCCGAGGCGGGAGCGCTTGTTGCTGGTGCACAGGCCGCCGTCGAAGCCAAGCAAGAAATTGTGCAGCGCGTTAACGCTGTCCAGTCTGCCGCCAGCGGTACGCGTGGTGCATGGTCGGGTCCGGCCGCACAGCGCTACTACCAGCTGATCGACAACTGGGAGCTGGAGGCGAAGAAGATCGCCAACATTCTTGACCAGCTCGAAGAGTCGCTCCGCCGCACCGCCGGCGACCAGGCGTCTGCTGACGAGTCCTTCCAGGGCACGATTGGCAACCTCGGTTCGATGATGGGCGGCGCGTCCTAAGGGGCGCCCGGAGACTAAGGAGAGATTCTGATGGATTCATTTTCCGTAAACCCGGCCGCTCTTGAGGCTCTCGCAACCGAGATCCGTAACAACGACCGTCGCATTGACGCCGCGCTCGCTGAGTTGCAGAGCAAGGTCAACCGCCTGAGTGCTGCGTGGGATGGTGACGCGAAGGCTGCGTACGCCACCGCTCAGGCTCAGTGGACCCGCTCGATCACGGCGATGAACGTGCTCCTGGCACGCATCTCGACCGAGACGACGAACATCCAGCAGGGCTACCTGCAGCAGGACCGCTCATCGGCAGGTCGCTTCGGCGCCTAACTCGCTGAGTCACCTTTTATCGGTGGGGCGGGCGCTGTGGCGCTCGCCCCATCGTGCGTCAATAAAGATTGAGGGGATCTGAAATGGCACACCACATTGCGTTTAATCCGGACTCCGTTCGTACCGCGATGAACAATCTCCTACTGGAGATGGACAACGGCGGCGAGGGTTCGCTCAACAACATGCCGACGAACGTGCGTAGTTACACGATCAACGGCCAAGAAGACTCCGACGGCGGCATCACGTCGCTGTCAAACCTGCGCACGAAGCTGCACATGTCGCTGTACGCACGCTCGCAGGAGGCAACAACGTTGCAGACCGAGCTCCTTGCGGCCCTTGACGCGCTCGAGCGCATCATTGCCGACCTCAACGCGCGCGAAGACGACCAGTCGATGAAGTCGGCGAACATGCTGGAGAACGTGCAGGAGTTCATGACGAACACGATGGCTGAAGCGCCGTCGGGCACGAGCTCGGGCGCCAACCCGACGCGCGAGCAGATCAACGCCGCGGGTGGTTTCGAAGCTGGCACCGGAAACATTCCACTTTGATGCCAATAACACATCAGCGCTCACCCCGCACCCGGCTGAGCGCTCTCACACTGACCGTGGCTTTCGCCGCGGCCTTTGTGGCGCCTGCGGTCAGCGCACCAGCGCCGGCAACCGCAGCAATTGACGCAACGGGGTGGTGGTATCCGGCAATGGGTATCGATGATGCCCACGCAGCCGGCTGGACGGGCGAGGGCGTGAAAATCGCCGTCATCGAATCACACTTCAACCCGGAAGCGCCCGCCGTTGCCGCAGCGAACGTGACGGTGAATCAAAGCTTCGAGTGCGGTGGCACGCCGGGCGTGACCACCGAAACAAGCGAAGATGCCTTGCACGGTGTCGGCGTCGTGCAAATGATCGTGGGGCCCTTCGGGCTCGACGGCGATATCGGTGGCATCGCCCCGAAAGCTGCGATTGAGGTCTTCACCCTGGGCGGCCCCGAGTGCCTGGTGACCGACATTGACGACAACGATCAGTCGCCGCTCGGACGTGCGATCGTCGGCGCGGTCGATGCCGACAACGACATCATTTCGATTTCAGCCGGCCAAACCCCGTTCGCGGGTGACTACGCGGCCATCGCCTACGCGATTGCGCACGATGTCGTGGTTGTTTCGTCGTCGCCCAACAAACTTGCGCAGCAAGACTTGCTGTTCCCGGTCGGCGCTAACGGCGTCGTGTCGGTTGCGGCCGTGGCTCAGAACCTCGATCTACTCAACGACAACGGCACAACCGTCGTGACCCCGGAGATCACGGTTGTCGCACCCGGAATCAACATCGGCTCCGTCGGCAAACCGGGGGATTGGTCAGGGCTGTCAGTAACGAATGGTTCGTCGACCAGCGCGCCGCTGGTTGCCGGCGCCCTCGCGCTCACAAAGCAGAAGTACCCGCACGCGACGGGCAATCAGCTCATCCACGCGCTCATCAACTCGACGGCGAGTGCGCAGAACGAGTTGGGTCGCGACACGGTCAACGGATACGGCTACGGCCTGATCTCACTCGCAGCGCTTCTGGCGTCTGACCCATTGTCGTATCCCAATGAGAATCCGCTGATGGATAAGTCACTCGGACTCCCGTCACAATCTGACGTCGACGACGTGAAGGGGATCACGCCGCCGCCGACGACAGCGCCAGCGGAGAGTGCGTCACCGGAGCCGTCGAAGACGGCTGATGACGTAGAAGCGGAACCATCGACTCCTGAAGAGAGCGGCCCCGATAGTCCTGGGGCACTGCCCTGGCTCATTGGCGGCGCGATCATGGTGGTCGGTGTCGGAGTAATTGTTTTTTCTGTCATGAGGTTCCGGCGCGACGCCGGACGGTCTTAAGGGGGCTGTGATGTCACAGGGCATATGGGAACAGAGGTTGCGTGAACTGTCGTGGTGGAACGTTGATGTGCGGCTGACGCACAACCAGCGCATCTCCACCGCGCTGGATGCGCTGTCGCGGGAGCTGGCAAATGCCATTCCCGACGATCTGAAGGGCGACGTGCGCGTTGCCGCAGATAACGCGATGAACGAAGTACGAAACAAGGCCATCGCCCTGGCGACGAGGCTGAACACCGTTGACTCGACGGTGACAAACGCCAACGAAACGCGCCGCGATCTCGCGCAGCGCGGTATTTCTGAGCTCGACAACTACCCGAGTGAGCTGTCGCCATGGCAAGAAGCCCTTGTGCGCGGCGCTGTCGCCGGGAGCATGCTTCATTTCGGACCGCTCTCGTGGATTGCTGGCGAGGGCGTAACATGGTCGATCAACAACTACTTGGCAAACGCTCGTGAGGCTGAGGCTCAGCGTCAGGTTCGCAAAATCAGCGACGCAATGGACCGCTACACCTTCGACGGCGTGGCGCCCGGCGGTCCGATCACGACCGACCAGAACGACCGCGAAGACCGTGGCGGCGGCCCCGGCCCGTCGTCATACGACATGATCCCGGGCTCGGACTACAACCCAATCAACAACGTGACCAACCCGCAGGGTCCGAACGTTGGCAACCCGCAGAATCCGAACATCCCCGACCTGCCGTTCTACGGTCCGTTTATTGGGCCCAACCCGAACGACCCCGACTTCGACCCCGACAACCCGGTGTCTTGGAACCCGCAGCCGTGGAACCCTGAGCTTCCTGATTTCCCGCCGCCGCCGAATTGGAACGACGACAACGGCGGCGGTGGCGACGGCTACAACCCCGACTTCGGCAACTCCGGAGACCCCAACTTCAACTGGCCTGTCGGCATGGCCGACCCGCCCTACGTCGGCTGGACGCCCGATGACCCGACCGGCAACGGCTCCAACACGTGGCCGCGCCCCGGCGGCATTGGCGGCCCGGGTGTTCCCGGCGGCCCCGGCGGATTCGGTGGCGGCGGTGGTGGCGGCGGATACGCCGGCGGAACCGGTGGCGCTGGTGGCGGTAGCGCCCTCGTCGGTGGTGCCGGCGGCGGTGTCGCCCTGGGTGGCGCCAAGTTGATGGCCGGTGCCCGCACAGGCGCGGGCCTTGCCGGTGGCGGCATGATGGGTGGCGGCATGATGGGCGGTGGCGCGGCTGGCGGTGCTGGTCGTGGTGGCGCTGGTGGTGCCCGCGGGCTCAGTGCCGGTGCTGCGAGTGGCGCAAGCCGTGGTGGCGCAGGTGCAGCCGGTGGCGCTGCCGGTCGCGGTGGCATGGGCGTCGCGGGTGGCGCTGCTGGTCAGGGCTCCGCATCTAAGGGCGCCGGAACCAGGGGTGGCGCGGGTCGCACCGGTGCCGGTATGGCTGGTGGTGCTGGTCAGGGCCGCGACTCCGACAAGAAGAAGCGCGGCGTTGGCATGGGCGCTGGCATCGTGGCTCCGTCGCTGGACGCAGACGAAGAGATTGGCGCACGTTCGCAGGCCGCCGAGGCTGGCGGTCGCGCGGCATCTCTCGACTTCGACGCGTAAACGAGGCGCGAGAGCATGAGCGGCAACGGTGCCGGTGCGGCTCGCACCACAATCATTCTCAACGCAGATGTTTTGCGTGGTCAGGGCCGGTCGCTGGCAGCACATGCCAGCGACCTGGCCTCGGCCGCAGGCCAGGCTCGAGTGAGCATGCCGGCGACGGCGTTTGGCAGGTTGAACTCCTACCTTCCCGGCCCGTGCAACGCACTCGCTGGGCGGGCGGGCGACCTCTTGACGTCAGCGTCGGAGTTGCTTGCGGCGATGGGCGAAGGCGTCGACGGCGTGCTGAAGCAATTCGAGACGATCGAGGCCGAAGCCGCCGCTGAACTTGAAAAGTGGGAGCCATGAGCTCGGCCAGTGCGATCGCAGGTAGCCTGCGAAGTGAATCGTGGGCGGGTGGCGCACCCCGTTCTGGCGGCGACCCGTGCGCGAGCATTCCGGGCTTCGCCGGCATGGCGCTGCAATACATTCAGCCGCTGAATACGTGGTTCAACGACCTGCTCGGTGACCCGTCGGCCGTCGCCGGTTTCGCGCACGGTTGGCAAAACGTCGAAGCGCAGGCGCGCGGCGTCGCGGGCAAACTTTCCGGCGAAAAAGCTCGGTTGGCTGACCTCGATGGTCGATCTATCCGCAAGCTGCGCGAGCGCTACGACGACCTCGAACCGATCGTCACTGACACGGCCGAGTGGAGCGGTGCGGCCGCGGCGGCACTGAAGCTTGCCTCCACGATCGTCACGGCTGTTCGCCAGTTTGTGTGCGACTTCCTGGTGCAGCTGCGCCGGTACTGGGACGAGCTGTTCGAGTGGAGCTGGAACCCGCTCGACAAGGTCGACGACCTCTGGAAGTTCGCCGACGCGGCGTTCGATCTGGTGCAGGCCGGCGGCCGCCTGATCGAGACGATGTTCACCGCGCTCGAACAGCTCGGCACACTCCTCAATAAGCTGCAGCCGCTCGTGATGGAGGCCCTCGACGAGATGCGCCGCCTCCTGGCGTGGATGTACAAGACGACTATTCCGCTCATTGGTGGATCCATTAGCGACATGCTGCAAGACGACCCCGACGTGGAAGAGCTTGATCCGGGCATTCTCGATAGCGAGGGGCAGCAGGCATACAACGACCTGATGGACCGTGGAGAGATCAACGGTCTCACCGACCTGCTCGACCAGAACGGACTCATCGACAAGATCAGCGGTGGTGATTCCACGGCGATCAGCGTGCAAACGATCCGCCGCCCCGATGGTTCCGAGTACACCCTCGTCAACCTGCCGTCGACGCTCGACTGGGCCGGTCTCGACGTTGCCAAGTGGATGGAAGGCGGCCCGATCAATGACTGGGACGCCAACGTTGCTCAGGTGCTGTTCGACAACCCAGTGTTGCGCACGCAGTATGAGCGCGCGGTGATGGATGCGATGCGGGACGCGGGTGTGCCGCCCGGGTCAGATGTGGTGTGGTCGGGCTTTAGCCAGGGCGGCATTATGGCCGGCAACATGGGCTCAGACTCTTCGGCGCACGGCTACAACACCGTCGGCATCGTGACGAACGGTTCACCGATCGATCACTTCCCGATTCCGAACAACATTCCGGTGTTGCAGGTGCAGCACGCGCTCGACCCGGTGCCGCTTCTTGATGGGCAGCAGATTCCTAACCTCGGCCCGAATGTTGACTGGGTGATGGGCAACCCGATAACGGCGCCGGATGGCGGCTTCGGTCCGCACAACGCCGGAACCTACAGCGACACCCTGAAGGACTACGTTGCTGGCGGCGGGCAGTTCCGCAATGACTGGTCATTCTTGAATGGCGACGTCGTCGACACCTATCTTGGTCATACTGGCGAGGGTAATTACAGAACCCAGCCGACGACCAACTAGCTGACCGTGAGATTGCGACAAGCCAGAATGATTGATGACATCACGGAACAGGTGCAGGCCGCACGCGAACGCGTGCACGGCCAGATCGAAGACGCACGAGCACGCCACACGGCGCTACGCGAGGCGATCAACGAGGTTCGTGGCCTCACCGCGACGGTGCGCTCGCCACGCGGCGAAGTGTCGGTGACGGCGGCGATGAGCGGTGCGGTGACCGACGTGCGGGTGCTGCACGACGACCTCGACGCCCGCACGCTGAGTGCGCTGCTCACCCAGACGGTTGCGGCCGCACAGCAGGCGGTGCGCGATCAAGCTGCTGACCGCATGACGGAGGTTGCGGGGGCTGATTCGAGCATCATTGCCGACCTCCGCACGCCGTTGGCTCGTGAGGGAGGGCTCTAATGTTTACCGACATCCATATCGAAACTGGCCCCATGCTCGACCTTGCCGTCGAGCTCGAAACGCAGGCCCGGCACCTCTTGGCTGCCGCTGATCGGTACCAGGAGCGTCGCACGGAGCTACTGCAGAGCACCTCGGGTGCCGCATCGCAGGGGGCGAGCATAGACATGCAAACCGCGATCGACGCGCTCTACATTCGTGCCGGCAAGCTCAAGAACAATGCCGGGGTGTTGCGCTCGCTCGCGGCGGTGTACGACCAGGCTGACCTTGACGGTGCCCGCTCGTTCGGCCCATAACCTCGAAAGTCACTCGTGAAACGCTCCACACACCGCGCCGCGGGCTTTGCGGCGCTCGCCGCAGTTGCCGCACTGGCGCTCTCTGCCTGCGCCAGTGGTTCCGGAACCACCAAGGCAGCGGAAGTAGCGCAACAGCAGGTTGTAGACTCGGGGGCGTTTGTCGACGTCGACATCGCGAAGAGCACGGAGAAGAACGCGAACGCGATTTTCGCGTGGGTGAAGGTCGCGGGGGAGTTGACCGCTGAGCAGTTGGCCATCATCGTCACCGCCGTCGGCACGGCGACCAGCAGCGACAACCGGTGCACCGTTGAGATCGTCGCGAAGCACGATGATGCGACCGAGTCGAAGGCCGACATGCATCTCGCCGCGCGCGATCTCGGCCTCACGCAATACCTCACCCGCAATGACTACAGCCTCGAAATGCCCTGCAGTGATGCGCGCGCCTTCGCCGACGCGAACAGCTGAGGTCCGTGCCCGTTGAGCGGGGTATGGAAAACTCACATGCAGGTGGGTGGGGGAATGCGGGGCGCGACACGCGGAAGCGACGGAATTGGGGCCGAGCGCGTTTGACCGCATGGCAAAAACCCGCGTATCATTGATCGGGTGTGCGCTCGCGCGCGTCGTGAGTTGTGTCTCGGCACAGATCAGGGCAAAACGCGAAACCACACATCTCTGGGAACGGCTTGCAAACAGGCCACCCCCACGGCATATCCACCACATAAGACCGTGCAGACATTCTGCCTGGTCGGCGGATTAGCGTGAAGCCCCTCGACACGAAACGTAAAACTTTCTCACCGCGGGGATGAGAACACGACGCTGTCACCGTGCAGCAAACATAGGAGAAGAAGTGCCAACTATTCAGCAGTTGGTTCGCAAGGGACGCACGCCGAAGGTCACCAAGACCAAGGCTCCCGCTCTGAAGGCGAACCCGCAGCAGCGCGGCGTGTGCACCCGTGTGTACACCACCACCCCGAAGAAGCCGAACTCGGCGATGCGTAAGGTCGCTCGTGTGAAGCTCTCGAACGGTACCGAAGTTACCGCGTACATCCCCGGTGAGGGCCACAACCTCCAGGAGCACTCGATGGTGCTCGTTCGTGGTGGTCGTGTTAAGGACCTCCCCGGTGTCCGTTACAAGATCGTCCGTGGTGCACTCGACACCCAGGCAGTCAAGAACCGTAAGCAGGCTCGTAGCCGCTACGGCGCGAAGAAGGGCTAAGGAATATGCCTCGTAAAGGTCCCGCGCCCAAGCGCCCCGTAGTTAACGACCCGGTATACGGTGCTCCGATCGTCACGTCGCTCGTGAACAAGATCCTCGTCGACGGCAAGAAGTCGCTCGCTGAGGCTATTGTCTACGGCGCCCTCTCGGGTGTCGAAGAGAAGAGCGGCCAAGACGCTGTGGCAACGCTCAAGAAGGCGCTCGACAACGTGCGCCCCACGCTTGAGGTTCGTAGCCGCCGCGTCGGTGGTTCGACGTACCAGGTTCCGGTTGAGGTCAAGCCGCACCGTGCAAACACCCTTGCACTGCGCTGGCTCGTTTCGTACGCAAAGGGTCGTCGTGAAAAGACGATGACTGAGCGTCTGCGCAATGAGATCCTCGACGCTGCGAACGGTCTGGGTGCCGCTGTTAAGCGTCGCGAAGACACGCACAAGATGGCTGAGTCGAACCGCGCGTTCGCTCACTACCGCTGGTAACCAGCACTTTCGTTCCGCCCCTGGCTACCCGCTGGGGGCGGAGCGATCCACATACGAACCTGACGTAAGGAAGAACCCGTGGCACAAGAGGTGCTCACTGACCTGAACAAGGTCCGCAACATCGGCATCATGGCGCACATTGATGCTGGAAAGACGACGACGACCGAGCGCATCCTGTTCTACACGGGCGTCAACCACAAGATCGGTGAAACCCACGACGGTGGCGCAACGACCGACTGGATGGAGCAGGAGCAGGAGCGTGGCATCACGATCACCTCTGCTGCTGTGACGTGCTTCTGGAACGGCACGCAGATCAACATCATCGACACCCCCGGTCACGTTGACTTCACGGTTGAGGTGGAGCGTTCGCTCCGCGTTCTCGACGGTGCTGTCGCCGTGTTCGACGGTAAGGAAGGTGTCGAGCCGCAGTCTGAGACCGTTTGGCGTCAGGCTGACAAGTACGACGTTCCGCGTATCTGCTTCGTCAACAAGATGGACAAGCTGGGCGCTGACTTCTACTTCACCGTTGACACGATCGTCAACCGCCTGAAGGCAACCCCGCTGGTCATCCAGCTTCCGATCGGTTCGGAGAGCAACTTCGTTGGTGTCGTCGACCTCGTCGAGATGCGCGCCCTGGTTTGGGCTGGCGACTCGAAGGGTGACGTCACCATGGGCGCCAAGTACGACGTTCAGGAGATCCCGGCTGACCTCGCAGAGAAGGCAGCGGAATACCGCGCCAAGCTCCTCGAAACGGTTGCTGAGAGCGACGACGAACTGCTCGAGAAGTACTTCGGTGGCGAAGAGCTCACCGTTGCAGAGGTCAAGGGTGCAATCCGCAAGCTGACGATCTCGTCGACCGTTTACCCGGTGCTGTGTGGTTCCGCATTCAAGAACCGCGGTGTTCAGCCGATGCTGGACGCTGTCGTTGACTACCTCCCCTCGCCCCTCGACGTGCCGGCTATCGAAGCCCATGACCCGAAGGACGAAGAGATCGTCATCGAGCGCAAGCCCTCGAAGGACGACCCGTTCACGGCTCTCGCCTTCAAGATCGCTGTTCACCCGTTCTTCGGTCGTTTGACCTTCGTTCGCGTGTACTCGGGTCACCTTGACTCGGGTGCTCAGGTCATTAACTCGACCAAGAGCAAGAAGGAGCGCATCGGAAAGATCTTCCAGATGCACGCCAACAAGGAGATGCCCGTTGAGTCGATGACCGCCGGTCACATCTACGCTGTGATCGGCCTCAAGGACACCACGACCGGTGACACGCTTGCCGACATGGCAAACCCGGTTGTACTTGAGTCGATGACCTTCCCTGAGCCCGTTATTGAGGTCGCTATCGAGCCCAAGACGAAGGCTGACCAGGAGAAGCTGGGTACCGCTATCCAGAAGCTCGCTGAAGAAGACCCGACGTTCCGCGTCGAGCAGATTCAGGAGACCGGTCAGACGCTCATCAAGGGTATGGGTGAGCTTCACCTTGACATCCTTGTTGACCGCATGAAGCGCGAATTCAAGGTCGAGGCAAACGTTGGTAAGCCGCAGGTTGCTTACCGCGAGACGATCAAGAAGGCCGTCGAGAAGCACGACTACACCCACAAGAAGCAGACGGGTGGATCGGGTCAGTTCGCAAAGATCCAGTTCAACCTCGAGCCGCTTGAGGTTGAGGGCGACAAGACGTACGAATTCGTCAACGCCGTCACCGGTGGTCGTATCCCGCGCGAGTACATCTCGCCGACCGACCAGGGCTTCCAGGATGCAATGAACGTGGGTGTCCTCGCCGGATTCCCCATGGTCGGCGTCAAGGCAACGCTCGTCGATGGTGCTTCGCACGATGTTGACTCGTCTGAAATGGCGTTCAAGATCGCGGGCTCCATGGGCTTCAAGGAGGCTGCACGCAAGGCAAACCCCGTTATCCTCGAGCCGATCATGGCTGTTGAGGTGCGTACTCCTGAGGAGTACATGGGTGACGTCATTGGTGACATCAACTCCCGTCGTGGCCAGATTGCCTCGATGGAAGACGCACAGGGTGTCAAGGTCATCCGTGCACAGGTTCCGCTGTCCGAAATGTTCGGCTACATCGGTGACCTGCGCTCGAAGACTTCGGGCCGCGCTGTGTACTCCATGGAGTTCTCGAGCTACGCAGAAGTTCCGCGTAACGTCTCCGACGAAATCGTTCAGAAGGCAAAGGGCGAGTAATTGCCCTGGGGGCGTGTCGGCAACGTCGCGCCCCCAATGCCGACTGGCAAATACAACTTCACAGAATCAGTAGGAGCTTTCCTACTACACTGAAACCATCCCCTGTAGACAACCGGTCGCAATCCAGTGCCCGGAAGATCTACACGAATGTCCTTAGGAGGACCTAGTGGCTAAGGCCAAATTCGAGCGGACCAAGCCGCACGTAAACATCGGAACCATCGGTCACGTTGACCACGGTAAGACCACGCTTTCGGCTGCAATCTCGAAGGTTCTGGCTGACAAGTACCCGTCGGCCACGAACGTTCAGCGCGACTTCGCGTCGATTGACTCGGCTCCTGAAGAGCGTCAGCGCGGTATCACGATCAACATCTCGCACATCGAGTACGAGACCCCGAAGCGTCACTACGCACACGTTGACGCTCCTGGTCACGCCGACTACGTGAAGAACATGATCACCGGTGCTGCTCAGATGGACGGCGCAATCCTCGTGGTTGCTGCTACCGACGGCCCGATGGCTCAGACGCGTGAGCACGTTCTGCTCGCCAAGCAGGTCGGCGTTCCGTACCTGATGGTTGCACTGAACAAGTCGGACATGGTTGACGACGAAGAGATCCTTGAGCTCGTTGAGCTTGAGGTTCGCGAGCTCCTCTCGAGCCAGGGCTTCGACGGCGACAACGCTCCCGTTATCCGCGTTTCGGCACTCAAGGCACTCGAGGGTGACGAGAAGTGGGCTGAGGCAATCGTCGAGCTCATGCAGGCTGCTGACGACAACATCCCCGACCCCGAGCGTGACCGCGACAAGCCGTTCCTCATGCCGATCGAGGACGTCTTCACGATCACGGGCCGCGGAACCGTTGTTACGGGCCGTGCAGAGCGCGGTACCCTCGCGATCAACTCCGAAGTTGAGATCGTTGGTATCCGTCCGACCCAGAAGACGACCGTCACGGGTATCGAGATGTTCCACAAGCAGCTCGACGAGGCTTGGGCCGGCGAGAACTGTGGTCTTCTCCTCCGTGGTCTTAAGCGCGACGACGTCGAGCGTGGCCAGGTTGTCGTGAAGCCGGGCTCGGTTTCGCCGCACACCAACTTCGAGGGCACCGCCTACATCCTTTCGAAGGAAGAGGGTGGCCGCCACAACCCGTTCTACACGAACTACCGCCCGCAGTTCTACTTCCGTACCACGGACGT
>CANNEP010000054.1 GCA_947503655.1 uncultured Microbacterium sp. | reverse complement strand
TGCGCGTGAATCGTGAGGTTCGCGTTGACACCCAGCATGTCTTGGTAGACGCCAGAGGAGATGGTTCCGGCCGTTCCGATCACGCCGATCCGGCCATTGCGGGTCGTCGACATCGCGGTGCGCACCGCCGGGCCAATAACTTCAACAACGGGTACGTCGTAGCGTTCACGGGCATCGGCCAGTACAGCGGCTGAGGCCGTGTTGCAGGCAATCACCAGCATCTTCACACCCTGGTCGACCAGAGAATCAAGAATCTCCAGCGAGTACCGGCGCACGTCGGCGATCGGCTTCGGCCCGTACGGCGTGCGTGCGGTGTCTCCGATGTAGATGAGGGATTCGCCGGGAAGCTGGTCACCGACGGCGCGCGCCACCGTGAGACCGCCCACCCCAGAGTCGAAGATTCCGATCGGCGCGTCATTCATGATGTCTCCAGCCTACGCCGCTTTGCCTGCCTCCCCCGCGGCACCGGCCCGGTTTTCGGTAGAGTTTGCGACATGACCGCATCGACTGCGCTGTATACCGACCGCTACGAATACACGATGCTCGACGGAGCGTTGCAAGACGGAACCGCTCAGCGTTCCTGCGTATTTGAACTGTTCTCGCGTCGCCTGTCGGGTGGCCGTCGCTTCGGCGTCGTCGCCGGCACCGGCCGTCTGCTGTCGCTGTTGCGTAACTTCCGCTTTGCTGACGAAGAGCTGCGTCTCATGAAGGACCACAAGGTCGTCAGCGACTCGACGCTCAAGTACCTCGAGAATTTCCAGTTCACCGGCCGCATCAGCGGCTACCGCGAGGGCGAGCTGTACTTCCCTGGCTCCCCCATCCTCACGATTGAGGGCACCTTTGCCGAGGCTGTCGTGCTCGAGACCCTCGCGTTGAGCGTGCTCAACCACGACTCCGCCGTCGCTACGGCAGCCGCCCGCATGTCGATCGCCGCGGGCGACCGCCCGCTCGCTGAGATGGGCGCCCGCCGCGCGCAGGAAGAATCGGCTGTGGCAGCCGCCCGCGCCGCCTATATCGTGGGCTTCGGTGCTACGAGCAACCTTGAAGCGCAGCGCCGCTGGGGCATTCCGACGATGGGCACCGCCGCTCACGCCTGGACACTCCTACACGACAGCGAAGAAGACGCGTTCCGCTCGCAAATCGCGAGCAGCGGCGTTGACACCACCCTGCTCGTTGACACCTACGACATCACGAAGGGCGTGGAAACCGCGATCCGCGTGGCTGGCACGGGCCTCGGTGGCGTGCGCCTCGACTCCGGTGACCTGCCCACCGTGGCACAGGCAACGCGTGAACAGCTCGACAGCCTCGGTGC
Organism: uncultured Microbacterium sp.; assembly: GCA_947503655.1. Lineage (GTDB taxonomy): Bacteria > Actinomycetota > Actinomycetes > Actinomycetales > Microbacteriaceae > Microbacterium. The sequence goes on along the minus strand of CANNEP010000054.1, from coordinate 17,280 downwards.
GACAAACACGAAAATCACGGTGACGAGCGACCTCGACGAATACGCCATCGCGGCACTTGCTGCCTCCCCCGTCGATGCCTACGGTGTCGGCACCTCCGTTGTCACTGGTTCCGGATATCCCACGGCCAGCATGGTCTACAAGATCGTCGCCCGTCAGGGTGCCGACGGCGGCTGGGTCGGCGTTGCCAAGGCATCGCAAGACAAGTCGTCAAAGGGCGGCCGCAAGGCAGCCTTCCGCACGCTCGAGTTTGGCAAGGCAACGAGCGAACTGATCGTCGTCTCCGACGGCTTCGAAAAGATCGCGACGGCCGCTGATGTTCCCGACGCCCGCCCCCTGCAGGTGACGTTCGCCGAAGGCGGCGACTTCGACTCCCAGTACGAGGGCTCTGCTGGCGTCGAACTCGCACGCGCGCACCACGCTCGCGTGCGCGAAGAGCTGCCGGTACGCGGCCTGGCGCTCAGCAAGAGCGACCCGGCGATCCCGACGGTCTACCGCGACGCTGGCGAGTAAGCGTAGCGACGACAAAAGGGCGGCTTCCCCATCGGGAGCCGCCCTTTTACGAATACTGCGAAGCGCCTACTTGAGCGATTCGTACACTTCTTTGCACTGCGGACAAACCGGAAACTTCTCGGGATCGCGGCCCGGAGTCCACTTCTTACCGCACAGCGCACGCACCGGCTTACCGGTGAGCGCCGACTCAAGAATCTTGTCTTTCTGCACGTAGTGCGAGAAGCGCTCGTGGTCGCCCGGCTCGATCGTCTCTTCCTGCAGCAGCTCTTCTAGCTCGCGGTCAAGAAGCGCGGTACCACCGGTGTCTGGAGAATCTAGGGGCGTGCTCATGCAGATAATTCTAAACCGTCTGCGAGCAGTTGGCGCGCCTAGGTTGCCTCAGCGAACTCCATTATCTGCATGCCACGGCGGTCAAAGATCAGCGCACCAATCACGATTCCGACCCCGAGCACGAAAACGCCAATGCCGATTCCGGCCCACAGTGCCGAGTTGGCCTTCGTGATGTCGTCCGTCAACGCCTTCACCGCGAGCAGAATGGTGGGCGTACTGACGGCAATCGTGCCGAGGAGGACGAGCGACTGTGCGCCGACACCGGAACCAGCACGTTGCGGCTGCTGGAACGGGCTGTCACCCGGGCGCGACACCGCATACGGCGCCACGACGCTTGAAATCGACGAGAGTCCGAGCCCCGCCAAGAACAGGTTGGCTGAAACACCAACGAGTGCGGGGGCAAATGCCCAGCGGCCGTAGAACGCAATCGATATCGGGATCGCGATGGCAAGAACCGGCACGGCGACCACAATGATCGGCACGAGGCGCCCGACGCGGTCGGCGATGCCGCGCACGCCAGAAACCACGTGCATCCAGACGGCGGTCGAGTCGTAGGCGATGTCGTTGTGCGGAATCCATCCGAAAAACAGCGCCATGATCGGCACCGGCAACAGCAGCACGATCCCGAGCGGTACACCGGCAATGAGTAGCGGGAGCGACGCGGCGACGGCGGCAATCGGAACCACGACAAGGTTGGCAACGTAGCGCCGGTCACGGAACCAATAGATCATGCTGCGCGCGGCCACGGCACCAGCCTGCGTGCGCGGGAACACCGAGAACCAGCCCATGCCCGTGCGCTCGCGCACGCTGATCGGCTTGTCGACGGTGTGCATCGCGTACGCGACGGCGACATCCCAGACGATCGCTCCGACGAGCACTGTGACAACCGCAATCGTGATGTACAAACCGGCGAGCGAGCTTCCGCTAGCGACGGCAAAGGGCACCGCCCACACCGCACCGAACGGCGTGAGGCTCGCAATATCGGCGACCTGCGCGAAGGCGGGCGGTATGCCGTCGCGCCAGTCAAGTGACGCGAGGAAGATGATGACCGGAACCACGAGGATGATTCCGATGACGAGGAAGGTACTTGTCAGCTCACGTGAGCGATGAGCCCGCCACAGCGTGCCTATCAGCATGCTGGTGCGCGCCATGAAGACGAAGGTCACGACCGCCATCGCCGTGAAGATGACGGTCAGGGCAACCGGGGCTCCGGCAGCCACGGCGTTGCCAGCGACAACAATAACGACCGCGATCAAAATCATGATCGGAATGCTGATTAACGAAGCCAGCATGGTCGACCAGGCCACCGCTCGCGGCGACGAACCGAACGACGCGAACTTGCGCGGATCCAGTTGGTCGTCAATCCCGCCCATCGCTGGCACGAGTGATGCCGCACCCAGCAGCACTGCACCGCCAACGATCGCCAGCGGAGGCGCATACGGGTGGCCGCGGAGAGCGAGAAGACCGACGATAACGCCGCCCGCAATCAGGAGCATCGCCGTGACCACAAACACGAGACGCGTCACTGCGCGGCGCGAGCCGCGCAGACCACCGAAGAGGAGCGCGAGCCTTAGGCGGAGTACGTGTGCAACCACTCCAGGCCCTCCGCATCGCTCACGCCGCCTGACAACTCGACGAAGCGTTGCTCCAGCGTGACGCCGCCACGCACATCTTCAATGGTTCCTTCGGCGAGCACTTGGCCCGCAACAATAACCGCGAGACGCGAGCACACGCGCTCAACGAGATCCATGCCGTGGCTCGAGAGAATGACCGTGCCGCCGTTATTGACGTATGCGGTGAGGATGTCGAGGATCACCGTTGATGACACCGGGTCTACCGACTCGAACGGCTCATCCAGAATCAACAGGCGCGGGCTGTGAATGAGCGCACCCGCCATCATGATCTTCTTCGTCATGCCGGCCGAGTAGTCCGACACCACGCGTCCGAGTGCCTCGGTGAGGTCAAAGGCCTGAGCGAGATCGGCCACGCGCTGATCGATCGTGCGGCTCGGTAGCCCGCGGAGCGCACCAAAGTACGACAACAGTTGCTTGCCGGTGAGGCGATCAAACGTGCGTAGTCGGTCGGGCAATACCCCAATGAGGCGGCGTGCGGCACGCGGATCGCGCTGCGCGTTCGTTCCGTTCACGACGATGGTGCCCTCATCGGCCTTCAAGAGGCCGGCAATCATCGACAGCGTCGTGGTCTTACCAGCCCCGTTCGGGCCGACGATGCCATAAAAGGTTCCGGCTGGAACGGTCATATCAATCGCGTCGACGACACGTTGCCCGCCAAACGACTTGGTGAGGCCGGTGACCTGGAGCGCGATGCTTTCGGGCTGCTTCGGGGCAACGGTGGGTGCAGACGGCGCCGGAACCACTTCTGTTGCGGGTGTTTCTGCCGCGGGCGCGGCGAGCGTCACCACCTGCTCGACAACGGGAGCCACAGGTTCCGGAACCACAGCGACGACGGTCTGCGGCTCAACTGCGGGAGCCTCGGGCTCGACCACGGAAACTTCGGGCTGATCTGCGGGGGCGTCGGGCTCAGCCGCGACTGTCTCAACCTCGGTTGTGTCGGCAACCGGAACCTTCACGTCTGCCACAGGAACAACCGGGTCGACGGGAGCGTCGGTGTCTGCGATTGCGAGGTCAGCCTCATTAACGGGCGGCAGTTCGACGGGAGCATCGACGCCGCCGAGCGAGAGATCAGGGCTGTGGTCGATCGCCGGAACCGCGATGATGTCGGCCGTAACCGGCGCGTTCTGGGCCGCCGTTGGGAGTCGCTCGGGAGCAACCTTCTTCGCGGGAGCAACCTTCTTCGCGGGCGTCGCCTTCTTCGTCGGCGCACTCGATACCGACGTGTTCGCCGTAGCCTTCGGCTGCGCGGCCTTCGTCGACGCAGTCTTCTTCGCGGGCGTCTTCACAGCGGGCTTCGGCGTCGTCTTCACGGCCGATTTCGCCGCTGGCTTCGCGGCTGGTCTCTTCGTCAGTGGCGGCGTCGCGCTCTCCGCTGTTTTCGCCTGGTTGGCCGCTTTCTGCTTGTGCGACGGCACGTCAGCATCCCCGTGGCTCATCGTCATCCCCCTGCCCTTGGGTAAGCCGCTGTCCCGAGTGCGGCCGTTCGCGTACCAACCTACCAACGAGGGCGACTGAGTTCGAGCTGAAACCCCCGGAATTCCGCCCTCTCAGCGGACACTCAGGTGTTACGGTTCCACAACGTCAAGCCCAATTTTCAGGTTTGTTTACCTGCCCTTCGCTAATCTGTAACAGGCACGAAGGTGTGTCGAGCCGGAAAACTCTGGCAAGTACATCCTCACCAAGGAGCATTCGCAGTGACTCTTCAAACCGTTATCCTCGCAGCTGGCATGGGCTCGCGCCTCGGCCGTTCCCTTCCGAAGCCGCTGACTGAGCTGGGCGACGGCCGCAGCATCATGCAGCAGCAGCACGACAACATTCGTGCTGCCTTTGGTAGCGACGCACACATCACGACCGTTGTCGGCTACCGCGCTGAGACGATCGTTGAGGCTTTCCCGCAGGTTTCCTACGTTCACAACGAGCGTTACGACCAGACCAACACTTCCAAGAGCCTGTTGCGCGCACTCGCCGCAACCGGCAAGTCGGGCGTGCTGTGGATGAACGGCGACGTGGTCTTCGACCCGCGCGTTCTGGGTCGCGCGATCGCGCTGATCGAGGCTGAGCGTTCGTTCGTCACCGTCAACACCGCCAAGGTGAGCGACGAAGAGGTCAAGTACACCGTGACCGCTGAGGGCTACATCAACGAGCTCTCCAAGATCGTCAAGGGTGGCATCGGCGAGGCCGTGGGTATCAACTACATTTCGGCCGCTGACAAGAAGGCGTTCATGCGCCAGCTGCAGCGCGTCGATGACCAGGACTACTTCGAGCGCGGCCTGGAGCTGGCGATCGCTGAAGACGGTATCCGCATTCAGCCGCTCGACATCTCTGACCTGTACGCGGTCGAGGTTGACTTTGCCGAAGACCTGGAACGCGCAAACCTTTTCGTTTGATTCTCGATCGGCCCCCACTCGTGGCTGACCGCGTTCACAAGATTCATTCGCTGCCGTCAGACGCGCCCTGGCAGGGCGGTCTGCCGCCAGCAGGCTCGACCGAGCATCCCCTCCCGGTGCGCATGCTCGACAAGGTGCTGTTTCTGCAGCGCCCGGCTGTGCTCGCGCACTTGCGCAGCATTCGATTGCGTTACCCCGACGCGAACGCGGCAGAAATCTCGACGATCCTCGAGCGCCGCTATCTCGCCGCCGTTACGAGCGGAGGCGCGGCTGTCGGCGCAACAGCCGTGGTGCCGGCGATCGGAACCGGTGTGACGCTTGCGCTGTCGGGTGCAGAAACGCTCGGGTTCTTAGAGTCAACAACGCTGTTCGCGCAATCGATCGCCGAACTTCACGACATTCCAGTGACCGACCCAGACCGCGCCCGCGCGCTCGTATTGACGCTCATGCTGGGCTCTGAAGGCACGGCGCTCCTCAAGCAGCTCTCGAAGCAGTCGGGCGGTGCGGGAGTAACACGGCCCGAGTTTTGGGGTGAGCTGATCACAAAGTCGCTCCCTCAAGCCGCGATCGGCCCGACGGTTGACCGGCTGAAGTCGGCATTCTTGCACCGCCTGGCGACGCACGGCAGCGCGTCGATTGTGGGCAAGGCGCTCCCCTTTGGGATCGGTGCTGCTGTCGGTGCTAGTGGCAACTTCATTCTTGGCCGCCGCGTCGTCACGGGTGCACGAAAAGCGTTTGGTGTTCCCCCAGCCACGATCCCACCCGCGCTGAACCCGCGACCGGGCGCACGCAAGCTGGAGAGCCACGCCTCGTCAATCGTGGTGCGCACCGCAAAATCCGCAGCGCGCGTTGCGGGCGCTGTTTCTGGTTCCGCTCAGTCCGCAGCCAGTCGCGTCCTCGCGCGCACGCGCCGCGCTAAATCAGGCGCGGCAGATCCCGCTGTCACCGACGAGACGGCGACAGCACCGAGTCAGCGCGACGAAGACTAGTCTTCGTCTTCGGCTTCCGGGTCGTCCTCTGACTCTTCTTCCTCCGCCTGGCGGAGGTGCTCTTCGTAGCACGCTTCCCACGTCTGCATGAGTTCTTCAATCGCGCTGTGGAAGGCGGCGGTCGCGGAACCAGGGCTGGTGTCGCCGAAGTAGTGCTTGACCCAGAGTCCCAATCGCGCGGTCGACGTGGGGTCGTTGAGCACCCGATCAACTTCCGCAACGATGTCGCCGGCGCCGTCGACCGTGAGCCACTCACAGTCAGACAGGTAGCCTGACTCATCGATCGAGGCCTTTTCGTCGCGCGGACGCGTCACGAAAAGCGGGCGACCGGCGGCGAGGCGGTCGTAAACCATGGCTGAAATGTCGACGATAGCCACGTCTGCGGCAGCGAGCTGCCACCCCAGCTCAGGCTTGTTGTCGTACACGTGCTGCGCGGTGGGGTCAGCGGCATTGGCCGCTGCAATCGCCGCGATGATGCGCTTGTTGGCCTCACCGTAGGGCGCGTACACGACACCCGAGCGCGGGTGCGGGCGATAAATCACACGGTGCTGACCGGTGGCGAGCAGAGCGTTCACGATCTTCTCGCCGTGCGAGTGCACCGAACCATAGTGTGCCGCCGGGCGGTCGCCCTCCCAGGTGGGGGCGTACAGCACTACCTTGCGGGTGTCTGGCGTGTACGGCAGAGTGCCGGAGTAGTGGTCAGCCTGCGGGCGGCCAATTTCGCGGGTCTGGCGATCGAGGTCGTAGTTCCACAGCACGCGGCTCAGGCGTTCACGCGCGGCTTGACCGGCGATGAAGGCGTAGTCGTACGCCTTGTACTGGTTCGTGGTCATGTACATCTTGTCGGACTCGCCGTGGTTGATGAACACATGCCAGCGGCGCCCGTACCGGAACATCTGGAAGTTGCGGGTGTTCTGGTTGACGTACAGCACGATCTTGAGATCTTGGGATGCCACGAACATCTCGAGGTCTTTGACCGTCGGCACAAAGGCCACCGGCAATGCGTCGTCAGCGATGAGCTCGCGCGCGCCGGTCGCCGTGCGCGACAGCACGATCACGGGGTGCGTCTTGGAAAGCTCCTGCAGAGGCTTGTACCACTGACGCATTTGGTACATGTTGACCGCACCGTCAGCGAAGTAGACGCCGATGCGGTAGTGCTTGCGCTCCGGCTTCGGGCGCGCGGCCAGGGTGCGGCGAACGCTCTGCACCGCCTGGCGGGATGTGAGTGCTTTGCGCAGCAGCGCGGTGGCCTTTTTAGCGTCAGAAACAATACTCACCCCTCTAGAATACCGAGGCCGCTCAGCTTCAACATGGCATGATCGAGGGGTGCAGTCTGATGACACCCCCACCCACGATCCAAAACTCGCGCCTGAGCGTGGTGTCACTTTTGTCATGCCCGTCTTAAACGAGGCCGATTACCTGGAAAACGCCGTAATGTCGGCGTTGGAGCAGGATGTCGATGGCCCGATGGAGCTGATTCTGGCTCTCGGCCCGTCGAGTGACGGAACCACGGAGATCGCGAGAACGATAGCGGATCGTGATGCACGTGTGCAGCTCGTCGACAACCCCGAAGCTGACATTCCCAAGGGCTTGAACGCGGCGATTCGCGCATCGATGTATCCGACAATCGTTCGCGTTGACGCGCACTCCGAACTGGCCCCCGGCTATACCAAGCGCGCCGTCGAAACGCTCGAGCGTACCGGCGCCGCCAATGTCGGCGGCATCATGCACGCGGAGGGCCAAAAACCCTTCCAGCGTGCTGTCGCTCGCGCCTACAATTCCCCCCTCGGCCTCGGCGGCGGTGCTTATCACAGCGGCGGCCCCGAGGGCGAAGCTGAATCGGCATACCTCGGTGTCATGAAGCGTGAAGCGATCGAACGCGTCGGACTCTTCGATGAGTCCATCCGTCGCGGCGAAGACTGGGAGCTCAACCTCCGCCTGCGCCAAGCCGGCTACACCGTGTGGTTTGACCCGCAGCTGTCGGTGACGTACTGGCCGCGTGAAAGCTGGACGCGACTTGCCCGCCAGTTCTTCGCGACCGGCACGTGGCGCGCCGAGCTGGTGCGCCGCTTCGGCCGCCGCAACTCGATCCGCTTCTTCGCACCGCCAGCGCTCTTGCTACTCGTGGTGCTCGCTGTCGTCGTCGGGGCGCTTCAATTGACCGGCGTTTTCAGCGGCGTTATGTCGCTCATCGCGTCGCTCGTCTATGTGCCCCTCGCACTGTACGCCGTGCTCATCATCGGCATGGCACTGACTTCAAAGGGCGGCGGCACAACGCTCGCCGACAAACTATGGACGATCGCGGTCGTGCCCACCATGCACGTCGCCTGGGGCGCCGGATTCCTCGCGGGCACAATCCGCGGCGCGGGTGAAACTGTCGACACGTCGCGCCTCGACGGCCGCAACACTCCGCTTCCGTAACCATTCCGCGGCTCCAGCTGATGGTTCCGGAACCATCACTCGCGTCGCCGAGGAAAGGGGCGGCTGCCGAGATTAGTCGGTAGCGAGCCAGTTCTGGTCGATGAGGCGTGCGACGACGCGCTCGGAGGCGCGGCCGTCGTCACGACTGTTGAAGCGCTTGCGCCACGTCGCGTAGCGCTCGGCGAACAGCGTTTCGCGCTCGGGGTTCGCCAGCGCCATGTGTAGGTCAGACTGGCTCGATACCACGGGGCCCGGGGCGTGCGCGACGAGGTCGAAGTAGAAGCCACGCAGGGCTCCGCGGTAGTGCTCGATGTCGGGCACGAGGAATGACATGGGCTTGCCGGTGACCGAGAAGTCGAACATGACCGAGGAGTAGTCGGTGATGAGTTCGTCTGCGGCAAGGATCAGGCGCGACGTGTCAGGGAACGACGTGACGTCGATCACGCGGGGCCCCGCGGTATCACGGCCCGGCAGCAGCGTACGGGAGTGACCACGCACCAGCACGACAGCGTCGGCGGCGTGGGCGAGCGCGTCGAGATCGAGGAAGTCGACCATCTCGGTGCGGTCATCGCGCCACGTGGGCGCATAGAGCAGCACGCGCTCCGTCGGTTCGATACCGAGGATGTCGCGGACCTCGTTGCGATTGCCTGCGACGAGCACGTCGTTGCGTGGGTAGCCTTCGGTCCACAGCGCACCGCGGAACCGGTAGGCGGCTTTCAGAATTTTGGCGGCGTACGTGTTTTGTGCGAGCAGGCCGTCCCAGCGCCGTGACTCACGAATGACCGCGACCATGCGGCGGGGGTCGAAACCGGGGCGGTGCAGGGCGAGCCGCTTGAGCGGCGTGCCATGCCATGTCTGCAGCACCTTCTGGCCGGGGCGTCGCGCGAAGGCACGGCGCAGCCAGTCGTTGACGATGAGGAGGCGCGATGCGGCGCGGGCACGCCACCACTCGGGCGAGCCTTCAACGACAGCGATGGCGCCGCCAGGCACGTCGACGGAGAGGTCGACGACGCTCCAGTAGCGGGTGACGTTCGGCAGTCGGCGAGCGATCTCGCGATCGAGGGCGAGCGGGTTACAGCTGGCGTTTCGACCGTAGAAGCTCTCGAAGAAGACCGCGTTTTCGAGCTTTTCGCCGGATGCGGTGTAGCGACGCTCCAGCGAGCCTTGTCCGTCGGCGGAGCGGTAGACCGGGTCGATGGGGGCCGAAATCGTGACGACGCCACCGGCCACCTGCACGCGCATCACCGTGGCGTTGGTCTCTGCCAGCGTCACGCTGTCGAGGTCGGCATCGGTTTCGATGCGGTACTCCCCCGCAGGCAACGGCAAAACCGAACCACCCCAGCGCGACTGCGTGAGCGCGAAAACCAGCTCCGTGGTTCCGTCGACCTCATGAATGGTGCCCAGCACGCGCGCACGGGCACCCACCAGCTCAGCCTTCGTGGGCGGCACGGTGATGCCAGAAATAACGAGACTCGTATCGCGAACGAGTATCGAGGTCATAACGTGCCTTTCCGGGGCGAGATTGACAATCGCCGTTGAATCTCACGGTACACACGTTGCGTGTTGTTTCCGTCGCGGAAGTCGTGAACACGCGAAGAAAGTTGTGCGGCGCGGGTGCGGCGCGCATCAAGAACGGCGTCGTCAGACAGCATCTCGTCGATCTGTGCGGTGGCTTCGTGCCACGTGGTGGCGTAGTCGGAGCCGGCGATGTCGCGGTAGGAACCATAAAAGCCGCGGGTGCGCGCGTATTCTTCAACGTCGGGAGCGAGATAAACAACGGCAGACGGCGTGAGACCAACGTCGAAGAGCATTGATGAGTAGTCGGTGATGAGCGCGGTGATGGCCGGGAGCGCGGGCGTGATGTCACGAATCACGTCAGAACCGACCATGCGAACGCGGTCGGTGTCGAGGTCTGCGGGCGGCGTGTAGCGGCCAGCACCAAGCGGGTGCGAGCGCACGAGGAGCACGGTGTCATAGCGATCGAGCACGGCCACGATGTCACGCCAGTCGTCGCCGGTCGGAATCGCGGCATCATCGGTGCCGTCACGCCATGTCGGGGCGTACAGCAGCACGGTCTGCGGGAGGGCGCCGACAATCGGTTCGAGAATGCCGCGAGCGCGCGCGACGCGCGTTACGGCGTCATCGACGCTGAGCGGGTCGACGCGGGGTTCGCCCGTCACAATGACACGTTCGTCTGGCAGCCCGAAGGCAGATTCGAGACGCCCGCGAATCAACTGGGAAGCCGCAGGAATCACGGAAATCTGTGACGTGGTTCCGCGATACAACCGCGCCATCAGCCCACGTAGGAGTTTCGAGCCGTTGCCGAACGGGAGTTTGACGGTCTCTGGCGAATCCAGGCCAATGCGCTTGAGCGGAATACCGTGCCACAGTTGCGCGATGAAGGCGCCGCCGTTGGCGTAGCGGTTGACGTCGCCGAGGCCGTGGGTCACGACAAGCACGCCAGCGCGGGCGGTCAGCCAGAAGCCGCAGGCTGAGTGCTTGCGCACCGTCGGGATGCCGAGGGCACGAGCGTCAGCCTCGTCACGATCGCTATCGACTAACCAGACCGCATCGACCCGGTCGTTCTGGGCTGCATGCCAGAGGCGAAGGGCCCCGTCACCGATACCGGCGCCGCAGCCAAATACCCACTGTTGCCCGCGGGGAATCACGAGCGTGGCGATGCGCCCGAGCCCGTAGAGCGGGATGCGCAGGAGCTTGGCGACGTTGCCTGCGCCAAACGAAAAGGAAGCCACCCCGCGAGCCTATCGCGGGGTGGCTTCTGGTTCGGGCTCGTTATTTGAGCGAACCCAACGTCACGTCAACTTCAAAGGTTTCGCCACCGCGGATGTATGTCACCGTGGTGTCGGAGCCAGCCGCGAGCGCACGCACCTGGGCAGTGAGGTCGATCGAGCTGCTGATGCGCGCATCGCCCAGCTTCGTGACGACATCGCCCTCCTTGAGCCCAGCCTCGTCGGCCGCACCGTTCTTCACGATCTCGGCGATGTAGGCACCGGCGGTCGTGGCATCCTTCATGGCGGAGGCATTGGTGACACTGGCGCCCAGCAGGCCGTGGCTCGCTTCGCCGTTCTCGATAATCTCCGTCGAGATGCGCTTCGCGATGTTCGACGGGATCGCGAAGCCGAGGCCGATGCTGCCAGCGCTGTCCGAGTTACCACCAGCGGTCGCGATGGCGACGTTGATACCGATGAGGTCGCCCTCACTGTTGACGAGCGCACCACCCGAGTTACCCGGGTTGATCGCCGCGTCGGTCTGGATAACCGCGATCGAGATGGACTCCTTCGGTGTCGACCCCTGTGCTCCTGGGACGTCGAACGTGAACGGCCCACCCTGCGAATCGTTGTTGTCGTTGGAGTCGCCCGAATCGGGCGTCGAGGGCGCTGCCGACGACGCGACGCTGATCGAACGGTTGAGTGTGCTGACGATGCCTTCGGTGACCGAGTTCGCGAGGCCGAGCGGCGCACCCAGCGCGACCGTTGTGTCACCGACGTTGAGCGCACCCGAGTCGCCCCACGTGATGACGGGCAGGTCGCTGGCGTCTTTCAGCTTGATGACCGCGAGGTCATAGATCGGGTCAGTTCCGACGACCTCAGCCTGGTAGATCGTGCCGTCGCTCAGCGTGACGCGCACGTCAGCGGCACCGGTCGCACCATCGAGGGTCACAACGTGCGTGTTGGTGAGCACGTAGCCATCCTCAGAAATGATGACGCCGGAGCCGGAACCGGCCGCCTGGTCAGTGCCCACGTCGATCGTGACAACGCTCGGCAGCGCCTCGGCGGCGATCGCCGTCGTCTGCGTGACTGATCCGGGGTTGTTGACCGTGATGGTTCCGCCGTCACTCGTCGTGACGGGAAGGGCGCCGTCATCGACGAATGAGTTGTAGGCCCACGAGCCGCCGAAGCCGGCGCCTGCCGCGATCAGCGCGGTTGCGGTGATCAAGCCGATCGTTGCGCCCGCGCGCTTGCGCGGCTTTTTCGCTGGTTCCGGAGCCGTGGGCTCACCAAATGTGTTCGACTGCGGCGGAATCGGGGCACCGGGCGGCAATGAGCCGCCGGTTGCGGCATAAGGGGTGGGAGTCGCTGCGGCACCGAAGGCGGCGCCGGGTGCAGCGGAACCATGAGTGTGGGTGGGAGCGGCGGAACCAGCGGTTGCGGGGTCTGCGGAAGCGTGCGACGTCGGCATGTGGGCGGTTGCCGGTGGCGTCTGAACAGCGGCGGGTGGCGTCCATGCGCCACCGAGCGGCGTCGTGGGCTGGTTGTCGGCGCGGAACGCGTTCGCCAGCTCAGGCGACAGCGGTGTCGTGGGAGCGTCAGCGGCCGGCATCACCGGTGGCGCGGGGCGCGGCGGAATAGCGGGGGTGGCGGCCGGCTGGTCGTTGTTGTTCGTATCGCTCATGATCTGCTCCTTCTGCAAGCTCCTTCAGGTTGCCGCGCAAGTCTGTGTTTTTCCTATGCCAGCGCCTGGATCCGGCTATGACTTAGTCTGACCACATGACTACTGTCCCCGGAGCCTGGCGTCGTGCTGTTGCAGGAGCGGGACTCCTCGCGCCTGACGGAACCATTGCTCAAACGATCTTCGCAGAGATGTCGGCCCTCGCGGCCCGTACCGGCGCGATTAATTTGGGGCAGGGTTTCCCTGACACGGATGGCCCTGCCGAGGTTCTGGACGCTGCACGTGCGGCGATTGCCAGTGGCGTGAACCAATATCCGCCGGGGCGTGGTTTTGCTGATCTGCGCGTCGCGGTCGCCGAGCACCAGCAGCGCTTTTATGGCCTGACCGTTGATCCTGAAACGGAGGTGCTGGTCACGGCGGGAGCAACCGAGGCGTTGGCTTCGGTTCTGCTCGGACTCGTTGACGGCCCCGACGATGAGGTTGTTGTTTTTGAGCCGTACTACGACTCGTATGCCGCATGTGTCGCGCTTGCTGGCGCAACGCTTCGCACGGTTCCGCTGGTGTGGCCGTCACTTCAGCCCGACCTTGATGCGTTGCGGGCGGCGGTGACCGATAGCACCCAGTTGATTCTGGTGAACAACCCGCACAACCCCACCGGAGCCGTCTTCTCGACCGAGGTGTTGACCGAAATCGTGCGGCTCGCGCATCAGCACGATGCGGTGATCGTGACCGACGAAGTCTACGAGCACCTTACGTTTGATGTGCCGCACGTTCCGGTGGCGACGCTGCCCGGGGCTGCCGAACGTACCCTCACGATTTCGTCGGCGGGAAAGACGTTCAACACCACCGGGTGGAAGGTGGGCTGGGTTTCCGGCCCCGCTGACCTCGTCGATGCGGTGCTCGCGGTGAAGCAGTTCTTGACGTATTCCGGCAGCGCCCCATTTCAGCCGGCGATCGCGACCGGGCTACGCCTGGGCGATGACTTTTACGCCTCAATTCGCACGGCGATGCAGAGTCAACGCGACATTCTGGTGGCGGGCTTGCAGGCCGCCGGGTTCGAGGTGTCGGTGCCGCAGGGTTCGTACTTCACGGTGGCCGATGCCGCGCCTCTCGGGTTTGACGATGCCACCGTTTTCTGTCGAGAACTCCCCCACCTTGCGGGCGTTGTCGCGGTTCCGGTGACCGCTTTCACCACCGAAGCGAACCGTTCGCAGTACGCTTCACTCGTGCGCTTCGCAGCGTGCAAGAAGCCGGAGGTGATCAGCGAAGCCGCCACGAGGTTGGCGACGCTGGCACCGCGGTAGGGGTGGAGCGTGAGGGGCACGCTCCAATAGATGGAGACGAGCGCAAGGGTGCGCCATAGGGGGCAACATGGCCAGCGACCGGTTCTGGAGCGCGTGGCGGTGGCTGGCGTGGGTGCTGCCGGCGCTGCTAATCGCGGTCAAGGTGATGCTCGGTCGCGGTGGGAGGTCTTATTCCTCCTGATTTACTCGCCGCTGGTCGTTGGCATCGTCGGGTTCTTGGGGTGGTTACCGCGGTACATCCTGAAGAAAAAGGGATTCACCACCGCACCCGCCCCGTTTGTCGTTCTTCTCCCCCTCTATTGGTCGAGCATGGCGTGGTACTTGCTCTCCATGACGGCGGTAGGAGCTTCATCAAGAACGCTGGCAAGCGCTTCAACAGAAGCTGATACCGCTCCGCGAGCGCATTGCCGAAGGGGGATGGTCACCGGCTGGGTCTCGTGGCCCAGCCGCGGTGGTCAATTGGCAGCCCATTGACCCCGACGGCACCAGCACGGAGAAATTCCGCTTCGACGAGTGGCCGCCGCTGCGCCCCGCTCGCTAAGTGCCGCGTTGCGCGAATGGACGCTAGCGCGCAACCACGCGGTAGCGTCGGGCGCTGAGTGACGGGTTGCGCTCGCGTACGGAGCCGATCATCGCGGCGCTAACGTGCGCGACGGCCACGCGGCGCTCGGCACCGATCGCCGCGATCTCCACGCCCGTCGGGTCGACGATCATCGAGTTGCCGACGCCGAGCGGCGGCATGTGATCGGCAGCGGCAACGTACACAGTGTTCTCGATCGCGCGAGCGTGCAGCAGCGTACGCCAGTGATGTTCTTTCAGGGGGCCGCGCACCCACTCCGCGGGCACGAGCACAACCTGAGCGCCAGCATCCACGATGGTGCGGGTAATCTCCGGAAACCGGAGGTCGTAGCAGGTCTGCATACCGAACGTCACACCATCGACCTCGAAGGTCTGCGGGTCTTCGACGTCGCCGGGTGCGACCCAGTCGGACTCCTTCTGTCCGAACGCGTCATACAGGTGCTGCTTGCGGTACGTCGCGAGAATGCCACTCGGCCCGACGGCGACCGCGGTGTTGTGAACCCGCTCCCCCGTTGCTTTCTCCAGTAGACCAACGACAATCGTGGTTCCAAGCCGCGCAGCAAGCGCTCGAACCCCGGAAATGAACGGCCCGTCCAGGGTCTCGGCGTGCGACACAAGAGTTTCGTCAAACGGATTTGAAAAATAGCTTGTGTATTCCGGAAACAACACGACGCGCGCGCCCCGCTGGGAAGCTTTCGTGGCGAGCTCTTGAACGGCAGACAGGTTATCGCCCGCGATCGGGGAAATCTGAGCGACGGCAATTCCGACGGCGTCATCCGACATGGCGTGAGGCTCCTGTTTGGCTGGGCGACAAGGCGTCTGCTCACCCTACCGAGAACCCGCGAAAGCCGCCTCATGGTCTTTCGCACCTGAAACCCGTGATAGGCTATTTCATGTGCCGCGGGGTGGAGCAGCTCGGTAGCTCGCTGGGCTCATAACCCAGAGGTCGTAGGTTCAAATCCTGCCCCCGCAACCAAGAAAAAGGCTCCTGATCAGAGATTTCTGATCAGGAGCCTTTTGGTTTTCCCGCCCGCCCGTCGGCCAACGCCGCGGCGGCGGCAACGACAGCTAAACCGTCTGCAGGTGAATCTCTTTCACGAGCGGGTAACCCTTCTGCCCCTGCGTCTTGATCGCCTTCGACAGCAGACCATGAAGGTCTTGCGGTGACTTCGCCTCTGCAAACGCTCGGTAGATCGCGGAGTAGTCCGAAGGATTCAATTTGAGATCTTTGACAGCGGTACACACGGCCCGTTTCGTCGCCTCGCTCGTCTGGGGTGCTGTTGCTGCCGTGCTCTTCGGGGCAGGCTTCACGGTGCCCTTCGGCGCTGGCTTCTGCACCGGATTCTGCGCTGGCTTCACGAGCGTCTCGATGTTGATCACCGGTGCGACAGCGATCGTCGGTCGCACCGCGGTCGTGGTGTCTTTGCGTCGGTCAGCCCAAAAATCATTGGCCGCTTCAAAGCTGCGGTCTTTGCTGACGATCACGTACTCGGCACCCACTTTAGGGCTTCTGTTCCGCCGCTCCCCACGATATTGCGCGCCATGGTTCCGCTCCATGCCCGTTATGCAGGAACACACGGGCCCTCCTGCGGGGTGTCGGGCACAACACGCCGCAGGTGCGGCGCTCGGTTCCTGCGTAACGGGATGCGGAGGGCACGGAACCACGTGCGGGCACCGGAACCGCGGTGCGGCTTGCGAGGGCACGCAGACACAACAGTGGGCGGGTACCCGGAGGTACCCGCCCACTGTTGTGCAGACTTACTGGTTTTCGAGTGCGAGAAGCTTCTCGATCGCCTCAGTCAGCTTCTTGTCCGCCTCGGCGTAGGCGACCATGTCGCCAGCCTCAAGTGCTGCCTGCTTGGCAGCCAGCGCCTCAGATGCGTCTTTCAAGAGCTGCGCCTTGTCGGCGGCCGGCTCGTCAGTGGCACCCGGGTCCGGCGTTGCACTCGGGTCGGGGGTGCTGCCGCCCTGGTCATCCGGGTCGGGTTCGGTCGGAGGCGTGGTCGGCTCGGTCGGCGTCACGTCACCGTCACCGGTCTCAGCACCAGACTCACCGCCGAACAAGTCGTCCAGAGCCGCAGCCAGGGTGTCTTCGAACGCAACCTCGTCACCGAATGCGACGAGCACCTTACGGAGCACCGGAAGCTTCGTGCTACCCGAGGACTGCACGTAGACCGGCTGCACGTAGAGCAGACCGCCACCGACGGGCAGCGTCAGCAGGTTACCGCTGAGCACCTGCGAGTTACCCTGCTTCAACAGGTTCAATGCCGACGAAATTGCAGTGTCAGAGTCGAACGAGTTCTGCACCTGACCGGGGCCAGGAACCGTCGTGTCCGAGTTGATCTCGAGGAGTCTGAGCTTGCCGTAGCCCTCAGCCGGCTTACCCGCCTCGGAACCGGCGTCAGAGTCGACCGCGAGGTATCCCATCATGACCGAGCGCGAGTTCTGGCTCGATGCCGACGGGATGAACGTGGTGAACATCGAGTAGCTCGCCTCGTCCTGACCGGGCATCTTCATGGTCAGGTAGTACGGCGACTGCAGGTTCTGGTCCTTCTGCGGGTCGTTCGGCGTCTTCCAGACGTTGTCACCGCGGTAGAACGATGCTGCCGACTCGACGTGGTAAACACCGAGCATCGAGCGCTGCACCTTGAACAGGTCAGTCGGGTAGCGCACGTGGCTCATGAGCTCACCGCTCATCTCGCTCATCGGCTTGAT
>CANNEP010000053.1 GCA_947503655.1 uncultured Microbacterium sp. | reverse complement strand
CTACAACCACCACCGACACCACTCTGCGATTGGCGGCGCACCCTTCGACCGACTCAACAACGTCCCTGGACATCACAACTAGGGCTTGCTTTGCTGAAGCTTCAGCGAACGGCTGAAGCGTTGGAGTAATTTCGGATCAAGCGTTATCGCCACCCGGGCGACCCACTGTCTGGTCAAACCTCACCTGAACGGTATCGTGCTCTTCACAATCTGCACGTCGGGGTAGCCATTGAACTCGAGGAATTCCGACAGTGCGCTGACTGACTCTTCGCCCAAGGGGCTAGGGCCGATATGAACCGAGCGGATAGGTAACTTTGCCGCCGGCCTGTGCACGAAGGGGTCGGTTGCCGCATACATGTTTGTTCCATCGGCAGGTGAGACTTCGATGTATGGCGTTAACCCGAATCGACTGGTGCGATACTTGACGAATTTCCATCGGGGGAAGACCTCGAAGACTGTTCGTGCTTCGCGCTCGTCAATGAATGCGGGATGCTTCAGCTGGAGAAGATCTATCTGGCCGAGAGTCCCCCATGGCAGCAACGCGTCGGCGACAACATGCGGAGCGTTCATCGCGAGAGCCTTTATGCTATTCACTCGCCCGCGCGCCAATGTGTCGTCATATTCCACTCTGCCCCACATTTGCTTCTCTACACGCACGCCATCAGGGTCGGGCCCCATGATCGGGCGGCCTTCCTCGTCGTAGTCAATGATCTCGGGCTGCCATCCTTTAGGAGGGTGTGGATGGGAATCCCCCCTGACTTGTTCCACCGGGAATAGGTCGACGCGTGAGTCGAGTTCAATGGCGTAGGGCACGGCCGAACCATATCCGCGCCATACCGTCAGGAGATTGGGCTCGCTCGCTGCGCAGAGGAGAAAGGCTTCCAAGTGGCGTCTTTCGGCGGCCTTCATGAGGTCATCGAACCGTGCACGAACCTCGTCGGAAACACCCTTGCGAACTTCATCTGCAGCGGCCTGAAGAGTCTTGGTCGCAAAACTTGACTCCTCGGAGTCATTCATAAACCTGTGGGATGTTGCCCACAGGACTCCGCCTTCAACGATGCTCCGCAGGCCGTCGGCAGTGGTGTAATGCCAGACAGAATCAAGTCTCGGCATGTTTCATCTCTCTCTAAATGGCGGAGTCGGGTGGGACCCTCGATCCGGAAGTGAATGGCGTGGGCTATAGCGAGAAAAGTTGATTCGCGTCTGCGGTGGGTTCCGTCCTGATCTCCCCACGCCGCATTGCACACATGTACAGTTGTGCCCGAATTTCTTTGATCCGTGGTTTTGCGAGCCCGCGAAAATCGACAAAGCAATGACCGGGCGCTCGTACCGATCCATCGACGAGTGCGCACTCTGAGTCGTCGACGATGTATCGACCCGCGGAAGCTGCTTCCCCCACAGTCACGGCATAGACTCCTCGCGAGCCTGTTGAGCCGTCACCACGCTACTTCTGGAATAGGAAGGCTTACCGTGGTCGGACGTGCTTGGCCCAAAGACCGCGGTTGAAATTCTGCCGCCATCTTCAAACATGTGTGGAGCCATTTGCCGAAACGCCAGCTCAGCCTCATCACTCATGAGTTGCTCCCCTTCGAGCAGCTCGACACTCGAGATCGTCATGCGGTGTCGACTTTCAGGAATGCCACAGCAATGGTCAAGTCGCGCGTTGCCGAGTGCAGGCCCCCGTGCTGGTCAGCAAGCGTCTCGAACGTCTCAAACGACCCGTCGGCAAGTACCTCGATGCTGCGGATACCGGAAACGTCAGCCCATTCAATGAGCACACCACCTTCGTCGGTGGGGAAAACTCCAGGTCGATCTATGCCCGCACCATCCACCGCTCTCATGAGCATTTGGGCGCCCTCGAGAGCAACCGACGAAATTTGGAGCGCGGTTCCGTTGTCCCAGCCCGGAGTGAGCGCCGCGAACTCGGCCAGACGAGCTCCCCAGGTGGTTTCATCAAACTGGATGCGCTCGACGCCCTGAGTATCCCAGAACCTGAAGATGTCTCCGTTCTTGTATTGAAGGTCTCCCGTGACCCGGGTTAGCGGACCCTTCGCGGATGAGTTGACGACGTCCCGGAAGTCTTCGAGAAGGTCAGTGTCGGTGCGGTACCAGCCGTGAATCTCGTGGCCGTCCGCGAGAACCATCTTGAAAGTCTTCTCGTCAGCATCGAGCGCGGTCACCCTCCCCACAAGACTGGACGTCACGGTTTCGAGACTGGACTTCTTCACATCCGTGCTGGGTGGGAGGAGGAAATCCTCGATTCGCGCGAGCCTGTCGATCGCAGAGAGACGGGTCTCGATTGTGATGCTCACAGGTGGTGCGCTTGGTTCGTCAGGATAAATTTCGAGGGACTGCTCCGGAACGAGAGTTGAACCGAGTTGAGCAACCGCTTTGCGAAACTCATCATCTTGCTCGGGACTCAAGGATGAAAGAGTCGGAATGTCCGCCTCTGAGAACGCGGCCGCAATGACAGCATCCGCGGCGTCCTGGGCGACGGTTTGCTGCTGCACGTACGCGTCATGTTGCTCAAGTACGAGAAAAACATCCGCGCTGCCCTCATCAATGTGGTCGATTGTGAACCTGATCGAATCCCTGAGATCGGAAGGCGCTGTTTCGCCGGGATGTTCCCTTTGCCACTCGGCAATTGCGGCGATCCGTACAATCTCCTGATAATTCTGGAGCTCGCTGAGGGAGTCCACGGGCAAACGGCCGCCGTTGAATCGAGCGCCCGTCAACCGGATGCGCTTAAACTCAGGCCCTAATTCTTCCCCCACGGACTCATGCTAGCGGGAGCGCAAGCGCGCGCAACAGCGTCAACAATCGGTCTGCAAGCACGGAGCTCTCGACGATGATGTCGCAAGGGCTGGCCGCGTTGTCGCGACCCGCAACCAACATGACGCCAGCGCAATACCAGTTTCGGCGGTTCCGAGGGCCTTCGTCGTGAGTCGAAAGGCGGATCAAATTACCCGATTCCCGGAAAGTCAGCGCCGCCCCGCGAGCTCACCCGATTAGCGGGCCGCCGATGCGCTCGAGTCGCGCGATGCTACGAGCCAGTCCTCGAATGTGACGTCATCGAGCTTCGCTGCTGGGCTCGGCAAGATCGTGCCGTCACGAAGGCCCTTGCCGAAACGGCCAGGGAGGGGCAGCTCGAGCACGCGAGGCTTGTCGCCGCGCGCTACGAGCAGCTCGCGCATGAGCTGGGCAATCTGACGTTCCTCAGGGCCGGCGATTTCATGAATCCCGTGCGCATCATTCAAGGAGCCCTGCGCCACCGACTCGGCGAGACGCACGAGTTCGGCGGCGACCGACGTTGCCGCGATCGGTTGTGAACGCACCTTGGGGGTTACCACCCACGGGCCGAAGGGCATCGAGACCTGATCGGCGAACTCAAAGAACTGGGTGGCGCGCAAAATCGTCCACGGAATCACCCCGGCAGTCACCACATCTTCTTGGGCACGCTTGCCCGCGTAGTAGCCAGCGTTGACCTGTGCCGCACCGATGATGGAAAGCGCGACGTGATGCCGAACACCCGCGTCTGCTTCTGCCTTGAGCAGGTTTGACGAAACCCGCTCAAAGAACTCGACGACATTGCCCCGCTCGCCCTTCGACGGCCCGGAGGCGTCGATAACGAGTTCGACTCCGGCAAGGTTCAGCCCCTCGCCACTGACGAGATCAACACCTTGGGAGCGCGTGAGAACGACGGTCTCGTGACCCGCTTCACGAGCGATGCGCTCGACATGGCGCCCGACAACCCCGGTTCCGCCCGCAATCGCGATTTTCACACCTTCACCCTACGCAGGCGTACCGATCGATAAAACCCCTGACGCTTAGCTGATAGGCCTGAATGCCGAAGGCCATCTTCCCCTCGCCTCCCAACCCCGCTACCCTCTTTACTGAACGATCGGTCTGTAATTAGGGAGTTCGACGATGACGTCGCAACCGGGGAGTGAGTCGGCCGATGCCGCGCGCTCAGACGTGCTGCTCGTCGAGCACCACGACGACCGTGTCGTCGCAACACTCAACCGGCCCGACCAGCGCAACGCCATCAACAAGGCGACCATCGACGCCCTGCACCTGCTCTGCGCGCAGCTTGAGGTGGTTCCGAAGACCCTCATCCTGAACGGAACCGGCGGCAACTTCGCTGGCGGCGCCGACATCGCAGAACTCCGCGACCGCCGCGCAAAAGAAGCCAAAGAGGGCATCAATCTCATGGCGTTCCGCCGCATTCACGCGCTGCCGATGCCGGTGATCGCCGCGCTCGACGGCTACGCGCTCGGCGGAGGAGCCGAACTCGCCTACGCGGCCGACATTCGCATCGCATCCGCCGGGCTCGTGATCGGCAACCCCGAACCGGGGCTCGGCATCGTCGCGGCCGCCGGCGCCACCCTGCGACTGCCTGCCATCGTCGGCGAAGCACGGGCCACCGAAATGCTGCTCACCGGCCGCCTGCTCAATGCCGACGAAGCACTCGCCTGCGGGCTCATCATCGCGATCGTCGACGACCCACTCGCCCAAGCGCACGCCATCGCCGACCGCATCGCGAAGCTCGAACCCCGCGCCGTGCAGCACACGAAGACGCTGCTGCACACGCCGGCGGCCGAGCAGCCCGAGCTCATCGGCGAACTCCAGGCCGAACTGTTCGAAAGCGACGCCAAAATGCGGCGCATGACCGCCTTCCTCGAGAGGAAAAACCGATGACCACCCCCACCCGTGTTGGCGTGATTGGCGGCGGCCGCATGGGCGCCGGTATCGCGCACGCGTTCCTTCTCGCCGGCAGCCACGTCACCGTCATCGAACAAAACGAAGCGGCCGCCACCGTCGCCCACGAGCGCGTCGAATCGCTGCTCGCCCGCTCCTCCCAACGAGCTGCCCACGCCAGCCACCCCACACACGAATCCGCAGCGCACGTGCCAGTGGATGGTTCCGGAACCACCACTGCCGTCGCCACCGGAGGTCTCGTTGTCGGGGCGGATATTCACGCGCTGCGCGACGTGCAGCTCGTGATCGAGGCCGTGCCCGAATCGCGGGCGCTCAAGGCGGTCGCGCTCGCGCGGGTCAACGATGTTGTTGACCGGGCGGCCGTTATCGCGACGAATACGTCGTCGATCTCGATCGATGATCTCGCCGCGGCCATCGACAACCCGCACCGCTTCTTGGGGCTGCACTTCTTTAACCCGGTGCCGTCGTCGGCGCTCGTCGAGGTTGTGCGCGGTGCGCACACGGCGCCCGAGGTGCTCGAGCGCGCGCAGGCGTGGGTGGAGGCGCTCGGCAAGACGTCGATCACCGTGTCGAATGCGCCGGGCTTTGCGTCGAGCCGACTCGGCGTCGCGCTCGCGCTGGAGGCGATGCGCATGCTCGAGGAGGGTGTCGCGACCGCCGCCGACATCGACACCGCGATGGAGCGTGGCTACCGGCATCCGGTTGGGCCGCTGCGCACGACCGACATCGTCGGACTCGACGTGCGCCTCGACATCGCTGTTGAACTACAGCGTGCTTTTGGCGACCGTTTCGCGCCGCCGGAGATTTTGCGAAGGCTGGTTGCGGAGGGCAATTTGGGCCGCAAAACCGGCCGCGGATTCTACGAATGGAGCACCGAATGACTGCCATCCTGCCTAGTTTTGTTCGCGGCGAATGGGTTACGCCCACGGGCGATGACGGCGTCGACGTGCGTGATGCGTCGACCGGCGAGGTCATCGCGCGCGTGTCGAGCGAGGGCATCGACCTTGCCGGAGCGCTCGACTACGCCCGCACGGTCGGGCAGGCGAGCCTCGGAGAGCTCACTTTTCCGCAGCGCGCGATGCTGCTGAAGCAGATGGGTCAGGCCCTCACCGAGCGTAAGCAGGAGCTGTACGAACTCTCCAAGCGCGCCGGATCCACCGTGCGCGATTCGGGCGCCGACATTGACGGCGGCATCGGCGTGCTCTTCACCTATTCGGGCAAGGGGCGGCGTGAAATGCCGGCCTCGCAGGTCTACCTCGATGGCCCCGTCGAAGTACTCGCGCGCGACGGCTCCTTCCTCGGCCGCCACGTGTACACGCGCCTGCCGGGCGTTGCGGTGCAGATTAACGCGTTCAACTTTCCGATGTGGGGTGCGCTTGAAAAGTTCGCACCCGCCTTCCTCGCCGGTGTGCCGAGCGTCATCAAACCGGCCACCCCCACCGCTTACATTGCGGAGGCGTGGGTGCGGATTCTGCTCGACAGCGGACTCGTTCCTGACGGCACGCTGCAGCTCATCAACGGCAGCATTCCCGACCTTTTCGACAACCTGCGCCTCGGCGATCTCGTCGCTTTCACTGGTTCCGCTTCCACCGCCGACCGCCTGCGCACGCACCCCAGCGTGCAGAACAAGACGGTGCGGTTCACGAGCGAGACCGACTCGATCAACGCCTCGGTGCTCGGCCCCGACGCCGTGCCCGGAACCCCCGAATTCGACGCCTACGTCTCGCAGTGGTTCGTGGAGATTTCGGCGAAGGCGGGGCAAAAGTGCACCGCGATTCGCCGCGCGATCGTGCCTTCGGGGGTTGTCGACGATGTGGTTGCCGCGCTGCGCGCGAAGATCGACCAGCGCATCGTGCTCGGCGACCCGCACGCCGAGGGAGTGACGATGGGTCCGCTCGTTTCTATCGAGCAGCGCGACGACGTGCTCGCGCAGGTGTCGCGACTGGTTGATGCCGGCGGCGAGGTCGTGATCGGCGATGTTGCGGCGCCCGAAGTGACGAAGGCAGACGGAACCAGGGGAGTGGTACCCGAGGGAGCATTCGTTGCGCCGCTGGTGCTGCAATTCGGATCTGACGCTGCTGACGCCGTGCACTCGGTTGAGGCGTTTGGGCCGGTGTCTTCGGTGATGGGGTATTCGTCGGCTTCAGAAGCTTCTGCGCTGGTGGCGCGCGGTGGCGGGTCGCTCGTGACGAGCGTCGCGACGCACGACCCGGCGTTTGCGTCGGCGATGCTTTCGGGCGCGGCCGCCTACAACGGACGCGTGCTGTTTCTCGACCGCGTCGATGCGAAGACGTCGACCGGGCACGGTGCGCCCGTGCCACACCTCGTGCACGGCGGGCCTGGTCGTGCCGGCGGTGGTGAGGAGCTCGGCGGAATCCGCGCGGTGCTCCACCACATGCAGCGCACCGCGATTCAGGGTTCGCCCGACATGCTCACCGCGCTCACCGGCGTGTGGCACGCGGGGGCCGCGGCCGTGAACGACGGCGTGCACCCGTTCAGAAAGTCGCTCGCCGAACTGCGCATCGGCGACCAGTTCGCATCGCCGCTGCGCGCGGTGTCGCTCGACGATATTGAGACGTTCGCGCACTTCACTGGCGACACGTTCTACGCGCACATGAATGAGGAGGATGCCGCCGCGAATCCGTTCTTCCCCGGACGCGTCGCCCACGGCTACCTGCTCGTCTCCTGGGCCGCCGGACTGTTTGTTGACCCTGCGCCGGGCCCGGTGCTCGCCAACTATGGCCTCGAAAACCTCCGTTTCATCACGCCGGTTTCGCCCGACGACTCGATTCGCGTCACGCTGACCGCGAAGCAGATTTCGCCCCGCGAGACGGACGAGTACGGCGAAGTGCGGTGGGACGCGGTCATCCACAACCAAAACGACGAGATCGTCGCCCAGTACGACGTGCTGACGCTGGTTGAGAAGCGCGTCGGCGCCGCGAAAGAGGCCGCGAAGGCCGAGCTGGGAGCATGACCAACGCGGAGCGCCTCATGCGCGACGACTACGCCTCGCAAGCCCTCGGCATCGAGATCATCAACGCCGAACCGGGCGACGTCACGCTACGCATGACGGTGCGTCGCGACATGCTCAATGGCTTCGGCATCACTCACGGTGGCATGATCTTCTCCCTTGCTGACACGGCCTTCGCGTTTGCATGCAACGAGACCGACACGGTCACCGTAGCCGCGGGTGCCGACATCACCTTTCTCGCGCCCACGCGCGAAGGCGACACTCTCACCGCCCACGCGAGGCGCGTATCCCGCACCGGCCGCAGCGGCATCTACGACATCACCGTGACCAATGAAGCCGGCGACACAATCGCCCTCTTCCGCGGACGCTCCCGCACCACTAACATGCCTCTCGATTGACCCGCCCCTGGTTCCGGCGCCTGTCCCCACCCCTTGAGCGAGCGGAGCGAGGCGAAACGAGCCCTTGCCGTTTCGCTTCGTTCGATGCGTTTCTGCTCAGTCGCTTCGCGTCTTCGCTCAACGACTCGTGTGAGGTGGTGGCACGTGCCCGAACCCCCGTTCCGCGAGCCTTCCTTCGGCCCGTACTGACGGTTCCGCTTTACGCAGTATTTTCTTGCGTACTGACCTCGTTATCGTTGGCGAGGAGGGCCCCGAGGATCGTCGCGTGCCGCACGAGAAACGCGCGCTCGTCGAGCTTTTTGCGCCGCAGCCACGAGGTGACCTCGCTGTTGCTTTTGCTGGCGTTGCACGATGCGCACGCCGGAACCACGTTGTCGAGTGTGTAGCGTCCGCCGCGGGAGATGGGCTGCACGCAGTCGCGCTGCAGCGGGATGTCGATGGCCTGGCAGTAGGCGCAGCCGTTCCAGGCGGTGCGGATGGTGTCCCACTGCTCGGGCGTGAGGTCGTTGTCGACGCGCGCGAGGCGGTTTTGCCGGCGCTTGGCGTATCGTGCACTCATCGCCGCCGATCGCTTCGCGGGAAAATTGCGGCGCGTGGTCATGCGTCTAACGTAGCCCGGGGCGGTGGTGAATCTGGCCGTTGGGCGACGGCGCGAAGCGCCCGAGACGAAACGCTGCGACCATGCGTGCAAGATCGGTTCGTCGCGTCCGCCTCACAAGATTAGAAAGAAGTTACTAACAAGGTCACGCACGCCATTGTCAATGTCGTACGTACATGCGATAATTAAGCCATGACACTCCTCAACGACATCACGGCGCTGATGCCCACCATGTGTGGCCATCATGCCGATGTCGTTGCGCCCACTGGTGACGTGGGTGCGGATGCTTCTGGCACCGCAGTGGGTGGCGGAACCAGTGGTGCAGGTGGCGGCGGAACCATAGGAGCCGCTGGTGCCGCGGGTGCACATGTCGATGAAGCCGGGCGTGCCAGCGGTGCCACTAGCTCGGGAGCACGCTCGGCCGGAGCAGTCGACACCCGTGGTTCCGCGGCTTTCGAATCTGTAGATGTCGCCGCGGTGGCGCGCGAGCTGCAGTCGCAAATGCGTGCGATGAACGACGCCGAAATCGCGGCCGTCATGGTCGAGAGCGGTGCGGTCGAACAGTACGCGGCCCTTGTGCGACAGGTCGCGACCGGTATTGCGTCGGCGCGGTCGAGCCGCGAGTTTGGTCATGGCGGTTTTGCTGCGACACGTGGCCACAATTCCGCGACCTCGTTCGTGCAGTCGGTCATGGGCGTTTCGAAGGGTGAGGCGGCCAAGCAGGTGCGGGTCGGTGAGTCGATCGTTGAGGTTTCTGGCGTGGCGGCTCTGCCTGACAGTGCGACATCCGACGCTGATCGCGCCGCGCAAGCGCAACTCGATGCAGAGTTGCAAGCCGAGACTGAGGCGCGTGCCCTCGATGACGAGGGGGTCGAAGGCTCCGAACCGGTGAAGTGCGTCGAGCAGCCCTGGTATCACCCGCTCACGACGGCCCGATACGCCAACGAGCTGACGGCCGATCAATTTGATGCGATCCGCAAGGGCCTCGGCGAGCCACCCCGCATGCCGCGCGATGCTGACGGCAACCCGCTGCCGGTCATGGTTCGCGCAGACGCCCTGCACGACGGTGAGGCGAGTACTGACACCGCGGCCGGTGGTGGCGTAGAGGGTGCCGATGGCCCCAACGGTGTCGCAGGCGATGGCGCGGCCGACGTCGATGTCGATGTCGACTCCGGCAACGCTGGCGATGAGCTCGTTGAGCACACGCCCACTATTGAAGAGGCCGACGCGTTCGATGCCGCGGCCCGCGAAGCGTGGAGCCTTGCCGCCGAACAACTCGTCGCCGAAGCGCGGGTGCGCAAGGTCAATGACCTTGCTGGGCACGCCCGCTACTTGCGAGACAAGCTTGATCCTGAGGGCGCCCGCCGCCGCTTTGATGAGCGGTATGAGGCTCGGTCGTTCCGAATTACCCAAACCGACAATGGTGCCGTTCGCATCACGTGGGTTCTCGACGACCAGACTGCCCTCATGGTCACGGCTGCGCACGACGCGGCCCTCCGACCCCGCCGTGGTGGTCCGCGGTTTGCAGACTCCGCCGAAGCGGAGAAGGCGAAGGCTCTCTCCGACGATCCGCGTACCAACGAGCAACTCGCGAGCGACCTGATGGCCGACATTATTCGGGCTGGCATCCTCGCCGACGCGAGGAGCGTATTCGGAACACGTCAGGCAGGAGTGCGCCTCGTGCAGGTCATCGACGCCGACGGCCACCGGTCTGACGTGGCTCACGCGGAGGATCGCCTCGCAGTACTCCCCGGCGCAGTCGCCGAACAGCACCTGTGCAACACCGAAAGCATTCACGCCATCGTTGACACCGACGGAAACCCCCTGAACCTGGGGCGTTCGAAGCGAATGTTCACCCCGCCGCAGAAAATCGCCCTTGCGATTCGTGACGGAGGCTGCCGGTGGACAGATTGCGACCGCCCAGCCTCATATGCCGAGGCTCATCACATCGATCCGTGGAAAGAGGGCGGGAAAACCGACATCGATCGCGGAATCCTGCTCTGCCACTACCATCACCTCCACGCCCATAACAACGGCTGGCGAATAACCCGCGAGGGCAAGGGCGAGTTCATGCTGACCCACCCCGATCATCCGCCGCAGCCGCTCCCTGTTCGAGCCCCACTCAAGTACGCCTGGAGCGACATCACCCTGCCTGAGCCGCGCTTCCGGCCGGTCGAGTCCCCGCCATTCCAGCAACCCGCCGCGGCCTGATTGCTGTACTCACCCTCGCGGCGCCCCCGCGCCCCCGCCGCGCGCTCACTCACCCTCGCGATGCCCCCGCCCTTCCCCAAACACGACACCGCACGTACACTAATTACTGACCGATCGTTCTGTAATTGGGAGTCAATGATGACGACACCAGCACCAACGGCAATCGAAGACCTCGACGAGCAAGCCAACTTCGACGCGCTCATCGCCGCAGAACAGCGCATCGAACCGCGTGACTGGATGCCCGCCGCGTATCGCAAGACACTGATCCGACAGATCTCCCAACACGCACACTCCGAAATCATCGGCATGCAGCCCGAGGGTAACTGGATCACCCGCGCACCGTCACTCAAGCGCAAGGCGATCCTGATGGCGAAGGTCCAAGACGAAGCCGGCCACGGCCTCTACCTCTATTCCGCCGCCCAGACCCTCGGCATCACGCGCGACGAAATGACCGAACAACTCATCGAGGGCAAAGCCCGATACTCGTCGATCTTCAACTATCCGACACCCACGTGGGCCGACATGGGGGCGATCGGCTGGCTCGTCGACGGCGCTGCGATCTGCAACCAGGTTCCGCTCTGCCGCGCATCGTACGGACCGTACGGCCGCGCCATGGTGCGCATCTGTAAAGAAGAGTCGTTCCACCAACGACAAGGATTCGAAATCCTCCTGACGCTCATGCAGGGCACCGAAGCCCAGCGCGACATGGCGCAAGACGCAGTCAACCGCTGGTACTGGCCGAGCCTCATGATGTTCGGCCCGCCCGACGACGAATCACCCAACTCCGCGCAGTCCATGCAGTGGAAAATCAAGCGATTCTCCAACGACGAACTCCGCCAACGCTTCATCGGCATGCTCGTGCCGCAGGCCGAAATCCTCGGCATCACCCTGCCCGACCCCGAACTCCGGTGGGATGGCGACCACTGGCACACGAGCGAGATCGACTGGACCGAATTCCACGAAGTCCTCTCCGGTCGCGGCCCCATGAACGCCGTCCGACTCCAGAACCGACGAGCAGCACACGAAGAAGGCGCCTGGGTGCGCGAAGCCGCCGTCGTTTACGCCGCAAAGCAAGCCGCCAAGCAGGAGGCAGCAGCATGACATCGCCCGCGTCCAACAACAAAGACACCTGGCCCCTCTGGGAAGTCTTCGTGCGATCGAACCGCGGCCTCAGCCACGTGCACGCCGGCTCACTCCACGCGCCCGACGCCGAACTCGCCCTCCGCAACGCCCGCGACCTCTACACCCGCCGCAGCGAAGGCACCTCCATCTGGGTGGTGCCGGCCGACGCGATCACCACGAGCGACCCCGACTCCCGCGGCGCCTTCTTCGAGAGTCCCGCAGGCAAAAACTACCGCCACGCCATCTACTACACGGCGTCCGAGGGGGTGCCCCACCTATGACGAGCGCACAGAACGGAACCACAGAGCTGGCTCCCGACGATAGTGAAAACCCGCACGGTGCCGTCACCGTTGACCAACTCGACCTCGAAGCAGAACTCACCGGCGATGCCGATGCCATCGCGACCCCCGAGACCGCCGAATACTTGCTCTGGCTCGCCGACGACGCGCTCATCCTCGCGCAACAACTCAGCCGGTGGATCGCCCATGCACCGGAGATCGAAGAAGATGTCGCGCTTGGAAACATCGCCCTCGACCTCCTCGGCCATGCACGATCACTCCTCCGTTACGCGGGATCCGCCAGCGGCCGCACCGAAGACGACCTCGCCTATTTCCGCAACGAACCCGAGTTCCGGTGCAGCTGGATGGTGCAGCAAAACAACGGCGACTTCGCCCACACGATCATCCGCCAACTCGTCATGGCCACCTACATGTTCGCCCTCTACACGCGCCTCGCAGACTCCACCGACGCGACCCTCGCCGCGATCGCCGCGAAGGCCGTGAAAGAGGTTGAATACCACCGCGATCACGCCGTGCAGTGGACACTGAGACTCGCCGGCGGCACCGAAGAATCCCGCACCCGCACCGAGCGTGCACTTACCGACCTCTGGCCGTACGTCGGAGAACTCTTCCGTGACGACGAGGCCGTTGCAGCACTCGCCTCCGCGGGCATCGCCGTACTCCCGTCATCGCTCGAAGCCGAGTGCACCCAGATCTTCACGGCAGTCCTCGCCGAAGAACAACTCGAGATTCCGCAGCTCCAGCCGTCGAGCGCCGGCGGCCGCCACGGCAGCCACTTCTCCGCACTCGGCTATATCCTCGCCGAAATGCAGGTTCTCGCCCGCCAGCACCCGGGGGCAACATGGTGACCACACTCGACCACGCACGTGCCGTTGCCAGCGCTGTCAACGATCCCGAGGTTCCGGTGCTGACGATCGCCGACCTCGGCGTGCTCCGTGACGTGACGCTCAACACAGAAACCGACACCGTCACCGTCACGATCACCCCCACCTACTCGGGCTGCCCCGCGATGGAGACGATCCGCGACGACCTCCACCTCGCCCTCGAAGAAGCAGGCTTCACAAACGTCATCATCAACCTCACGCTCACACCCGCGTGGACGACCGACTGGATGACCGCAGAAGGCAAACAAAAACTCACCGCCTCCGGTATCGCCCCGCCCACCGGCACAGCGGCCGTCAAGAGCCCGATCCCGCTGACCCTCGCCGTAAAATGCCCGCGCTGCTCGTCACTGCGCACCCGCGAACTCTCCCGCTTCGGGTCGACGTCGTGCAAGTCACTGTGGCAATGCGACGACTGCCTCGAACCCTTCGACCACTTCAAGAATCACTGACATGGCAACCGACGAAACAGCCGCCACACTCCTGCAAACTGCAGTCGGAGGCGCCCCCGCCCGCCGCCGCGCCCGGTTCCACGCGCTCGAAGTTGCCGAGGTGCGTCCGCTGACGGAGAGCTCCGTCGAGGTGACGTTCGTGGTTCCGGAACCATTGGCTGACGAATACGACTACTTGCCGGGGCAATATGTCGCGTTACGCGCGCACTTCGAGGGCAAAGAGGTGCGGCGCTCCTATTCGCTGTGTCGTCCGCCGACACCCGGCAGCCTCTCCGTCGGCATCAAACGCGACGACGGCGGCGTCTTCTCCACGTGGGCGCAGACCGAACTGCGCCCCGGCGACACGATCGACGTGATGAGCCCACAAGGCATGTTCACGTCCACCCTCACCGACGTGGACGGCACCCACGTTGTGGGAGTTGCCGCTGGTTCCGGCATCACGCCCCTCATGGCGCTCGCAACCGCCATGCTCAAGCGATCAGCGACGTCGCGATTCACCCTCATCTACACGAACCGATCTGCCCACGACATCATGTTTTTGCAGGAGATCGGCGACCTCAAAGACCGGTACCCGACGCGTTTCGTCGTGCACCACATCCTGTCGCGCGAGCAGCGGGGCGCTGAACTGCTGTCGGGCCGCGTCGATGCCGAGAAGTTCCACGCGATCGTCGACCGACTCGTGCTGCCGGAGACCGTGGACGAATGGTTCCTGTGCGGCCCGCTCGAACTCGTCTCGATGTGCCGTGGCGTGCTCACCGACATCGGTATCGCGCGCGAACACATCCGCCACGAACTCTTCACCACCAACGCCGACCGCGGCCCCGCCCGCCCCGTCATCACGCGCACCGACGAGCCCACGATCACGATCGACTTCACCCTCGACGGCCAGCGCGCGACGGTCGCCTCGCCGGTCAGCGCGCGTGAGGCAATTCTCGACGCGGCGATGCGCGTGCGGCCCGACGTTCCGTATGCGTGTGCGGGAGGGGTCTGCGGAACCTGTCGTGCGCTGCTGAGGGAGGGTGCCGTCACGATGACGGAGAACTATGCGCTCGAGCCCGCCGAACTCGAGCACGGATACGTGCTGACCTGCCAATCCCACCCGACGACCGATCGCGTCGTCGTCGACTACGACGTGTGAGGTTCTCATGATCGAGCTGACCATTGCTGACGGAGTGGCCACGGTGGTGCTGAACGCCCCCGACAAACTCAACGCCCTGAACGAGGAGGCGCTCGCGGAGCTGAATGACGCGTATGACGAGGCGCAGGGTGCCGGCGTACGTGCACTCGTGCTGCGGGGTGAGGGTCGGGCGTTCTGCGCCGGCCGCGACATCGCCGGCGTCGACCCGCGCGACGACGACGTCTCCGGATACCTCGGCGAATTGGTCACACCGCTGCTTCGCAAGATGTCGTCGTTTCCAGCCCCAACCTTCGCGATGGCTCACGGCGCGTGCCTCGGCGTCGGACTCGGACTATTGATCGCGACCGACGTCGTATACGTCGACGAGCACGCCAAGATCGGCTCCCCCTTCGCCAACCTCGGCGCGACCCTCGACTCGGGTGGTCACGCCCTCTTCTTCGAGCGCCTCGGAGCACACAAGACGCTCGACCTCATCTACACGGGGCGACTCATGACGGGTGCAGAAGCCGTGCAGTCCGGGCTCTTCTCCCAAGTGTTCCCGGCAGGGGAGGCGCTCGCGGCAGTCGAAGCCGCTGCCGCCCGCGCCGCCACCGGAGCCACCCACGCCTTCGTCGCCTCGAAGAACCTCATCGCCCAACTGCGTGACGAAC
This sequence comes from uncultured Microbacterium sp., assembly GCA_947503655.1. Lineage (GTDB taxonomy): Bacteria > Actinomycetota > Actinomycetes > Actinomycetales > Microbacteriaceae > Microbacterium. The sequence continues at coordinate 3,342 of CANNEP010000053.1, read as the reverse complement.
GCCTCGGTCTCTGGGAATCCGTCGCCGACGAGAACGCCGCCCAGGCAGCCCTCTGCGACACCGACGACTACCGCGAAGGATTCGCCGCGTTCCAGGAGAAGCGCAAACCCACCTTCCGCGGCAACTGACGGCACTGCGCAACGCAACCACTGGTTCCGCTGACAGAATCATCGACGGTAGCGGGTCTCACTGGCGAGGCCGACTGAGTCACTGCCCCATTTCGGCGCGAATCACAGCGGCCGACGCCGTAAGGCGGGCGCCAACCGCGGGTGCATCGGCATCTTTACCGACGTAAATCACCGAGATCGCCGCCGGACGCTGCCCCCGCAACGCGAGCGGAACCGCAATCGCCTTCACCGTCGGAATCACCTCATCGTGACTCACGGCGTAGCCCGATCGATGCACCGCATGCACTTCGTCACGCAGCTCATCGGAGATATCCGCGGGCCAATCCGACTCTGGCATCGCCGCCAGAATCGCCTTACCCGTCGCTCCCAACCGCACCGAGTGCCGTGCGCCCGGATGCTGGGCCACCGAAGCGATCGAATGACGCGGAGTCACCGTCGCGATCGTCACCGCCTCGTCCTGATCGAGCACGCCCAAGAAGCACGTCATACCCAGTTCATTCGCGATCGCGGTGAGCTCGGGCAGGGCCTGAGACTGCAGATCGCGCGCGACGCCGGCGGCCAACGCGGCCATGCGCGGCGCCAGTTCGATCACACCGTTGGCGTCGCGCGTGACGAGACCATGCTCTTCGAGCGTGCGCAACAGGCGGTACGCGATGGACCGGTGCACGTCGAGTTCGCGCGCGATATCGGCGATCACGAGCGGCTCCCGCGCCGCCGCGAGGATCTCCAAAATGCGAATACCGCGACTCAACGTCTGCGATGCTGGCGCCTCAGCCATGCCACTCCCACTTGTCGTATACGAAACGCTCACGTACGATGCTTGTGTTCACTATACGAACGTCGCGTTCGATAATAGAACACCGGAACCCTCAAGACAAGACTCAGCGCCGTTGCTGAATAAGGGATGACACGATGCAGTTTCACCACCACGGCTACGTCTCAGGCGAACCCCGCGTTCTCCCAGCCGACGGCACGGGCCTCAACCGTCCCGCCGAACTCCCTGCCGAAACTGATGTATTGATCGTTGGTTCCGGGCCCGCAGGCATGTTGCTTGCAGCGCAACTGTCGCAGTACCCGAGCGTCACCACGCGCATTGTCGAGCGTCGCCCTGGTCGCCTCGCGATCGGCCAGGCAGACGGCATCCAAGCCCGCAGCGTCGAGACATTCCAGGCATTCGGCTTCGCGGAGCGCATCATTGCCGAGGCGTTCCAGCTCTCCGCAATGAACTTCTGGTCGCCCGACCCGAACAACCACGGCAACATCATTCGCACCGCGATCGCCGAAGATGACCCGCACGGCATCAGTGAGTTTCCGCACCTCATCGTCAACCAGGCGCGCGTGCTCGACTACTTCGCTGAGTTCGCCGAGAACGGCCCGGCGCGCATCCAGCCCGACTACGGCTACGAGTTCATCACACTCACGGTGGGCGAGGGGGAGTACCCCGTCACCGTCACGCTCAAGCACACCGCGGGCGACAAGATCGGCGAAGAGCAGATCATCAAGGCGAAGTACGTCGTCGGTTGCGATGGTGCCCGCAGCACCGTGCGCGAATCGATCGGCCGCAAGCTCGTCGGCGACCAGGCGTTCCACGCGTGGGGCGTCATGGACGTACTCGCCAACACCGACTTCCCCGATATCCGCACCAAGTGCGCGATCCAGTCGACCCATGGTTCCATCCTTCTGATCCCTCGTGAGGGCGGGTTCCTGTTCCGCATGTACGTCGACCTCGGTGAGGTCGCGGCCGACAACAACGGCGAGGTCCGAAAGACCACGATCGAGCAGATCATCGCGAAGGCGAACGAGATTCTGCACCCCTACACGGTCGAGGTGAAGGATGTGCCGTGGCACAGCGTCTACGAAGTGGGCCACCGCGTTACCGACAAGTTCGATGACGTTAACGACGACGCAGCAACGCCCCGCGTCTTCATCGCCGGTGACGCCTGCCACACGCACTCCGCGAAGGCGGGGCAGGGCATGAACGTCTCGATGCAAGACGGCTTCAACCTCGGATGGAAGCTCGGCCAAGTGCTCGAAGGCCGCAGCCCCGAGTCGCTGCTGGCAACTTACTCGGGTGAGCGTCAGGTCATCGCGCAGAACCTCATCGACTTTGACAAGGAGTGGTCGACCCTCATGGCGAAGAAGCCGGAGGAGTTTGAAAACCCCGACGACCTCGCCGAGTTCTACACCACGACCGCCGAGTTCCCGGCTGGCTTCATGACCCAGTACGAGCCGTCGATGATCACGTCGGGCGCCGCGCAGCAGGAGCTCGCCACGGGCTTCCCCCTCGGCAAGCGCTTCAAGTCGGTCATGACGACGCGCGTTGCCGACGCCAACCCGATTCACATTGGGCACCACCACCGCGCCGACGGACGCTGGCGTGTGTACGCCTTCGCTGACGGAACCACGGCGCAGTCGCCGAAGCTGGACGCGTGGGCAGAGTGGATGAACACGTCCCCAGAATCCCCGATAGCCCGCTTTACACCGGCCGGCGCAGATAAGGATGCGGTCTTCGACGTCAAGGCCATCTACCCGACGCGCTATGAAGACGTTGACCTCACCGCGGTTCCGCGCCTCTTTTTCCCCCAGGTCGGTCCGTTCCAGCTCGACGACCACGAGAAGGTCTACGCCGTCTCGCCGGCCGCCGACATCTTTGGCGAGCGCGGCATCGACCGCGGCGGTGTTGTTGTCGTGGTGCGCCCCGACCACTATGTCGCGCACATCCTTCCGCTGGATGCTGCCACCACGGAGCTGGCGGACTTCTTCGCCGGTCTCATGATCGACCAGTAGGTCGCGATGAAAGCGTGCGGCCCCCGGGGAGGAGAACCCCGGGCGCCGCATTCCTATACCCGTTTCGCGGATATTCATTACCTGCCCAGGACTTTTCTCTGGCTCGACCGCGGTGAGTGGTATTGCGACACGCCCGAGGTTTGGGCTGGATTTGCCGGACCCCCGGAAGCCGCGTAAGTTATTACCTGTTCGCCCCACAGGGTAGAGCGAAAGGCCGAAAGGCCTGGCTCCCCTCAAGCGGAGAACCACCTCCCAAACACTCTTCACACCGAAGAAATTCGGTTCAGGTTTTGTGTTGGGAACATCTTATTTCACTGAGATTGTCGAATTGACAAACGACGTGAAACACATAAGATAGAGAAGTTGCCCTTTGGCAGGCCAGTGATGGTTTGGTGGGGGAGCATCCGATCCTTGAGAACTCAACAGC
>CANNEP010000052.1 GCA_947503655.1 uncultured Microbacterium sp. | reverse complement strand
TACGAACCAGCAGGAACCTGCATGCTCTGACCGTGGTCGAAGGCGAGAACCGCACCATCACCCAACTGAGCCTGCAACATCTGGTTCCAGTCGGTTGCGACAGCGTCGCCACCGTTGGTGAGATCAACCTCCTTGTTCAGCTTGAGCTCGCCAGGCTTCGAAGAGTTCGTGAAGGTACAGGTGGTCAGGCCTCCGGGCTCCATGGTGAAGGTCGGGTTATCAACCGAGACCTCGACACCATCGGTGCACGAGAGATCGGTCAACTCGAATCCGCTGACTCCCCCTGCTTCCGCCAGGGTGTACTCGACGCCAGCCTTGATCGGGCCGGTGATGCCGGTATTTCCGGAGACCGCGGGGTCATCAGCGCCTGCCGTTGCCGACAGCAGCCACGCGTTCGGGTCAGCCGAGCCGCCCCATTCGCTGGTGTCAACCTCCTTGATCAGCGTGATCTTCGGTGCGATCGACGCGTTGGTAACCTCACATTCGACGAGTTCGCCGTTCGGAACAGTGACCGTCGGGTTGCTCAGGTCGAGCTCCTCGCCATCACACGTGATGCCGGTCAGTTCGTAGCCAGGCACGACTTCCGTCTCACCGATCGTGTAGGTACCGGTTGGGACGTCGATGGTCTCACCGCTGTCAAACGGGATTGGAGCATCGGCACCGAACGTTGCGTGCAACGACTGGTTCCAGTCGGCCGCCACGGCGTCACCACCGTTGGTGTTGTCGACGATCTTGGTGATCTTCAATCCACCAGGCATCGACGTGTTCGTAAACGTACAAACCGTCGACTGACCGGGCATCAGCGTGAACGTCGGCGCGTCGGCCGTGGTGTTCAAGCCGGTGCAGCTGAGCGAGGTGAGCTCGTAGCCGTCAATGTCGCTCTCATCGAGCGTGTATTCCACGCCTGCCTTGAGCGGACCATTAACGCCAGTCTGGCCGGTAAGCGACGGGTCATCGTCGCCCGCGGTCGCCGTCAACGTCCAGTCAGTGTTGACGGCCGAACCGCCCCAGATCTCGTTGTCGACAACCTTGATCAGCGTCACGGTTGGCGCTTGCGAGGCGTTGGTGAGGATACATTCCACATCGCCACCGTTGGGCACGCTTACCGTCGGGTCGCTCAGGTCGAGCGCAACGTCGTTACACGTGATTCCGGTGAGCGTGTAGCCGGCAGGGCCGGCAAGCTCACCGATGGTGAAGGTGCCGTTGGCAACCTGCATGGTCTCGCCGCTGTCGAAGAGCATCGCGTCACCGACTGCGGGCGTTGCCGTCAGCAATTGGTTCCAGTCCGCGGCTTCAGCGTCGCCACCGTTGGCGTTGTTGACCTCCTTGATGAGCGTGAGCTCACCCGGCTGCGATTCGTTCGTGAACGTACACGTCGTGTCTTGACCCGGCGTGAGCATGAAGGTCGGCGAGTCTGCCGAAACGTTCGGCAGGCCGGTACAAACCAGCGTGCTCAGCTCGTAGCCTGCGATGTCGGTCTCGCTCAGCTCGTAGGTGACGCCTGCCTGCGCCGCACCCGTGGTTCCGGTGGTTCCGACGACATCCTGGCCGCCCTCGGTGAGAGCCGACAGCGTCCAGTCTTCAACGTCTGCGGTTCCGCCCCACGGGTCGGTGTCAAGCTCCTTGATGAGCGTGATGGTCGGTGCCTTCGCCTTGTTGGTGATCGTGCAGGTGACGGTTTCGCCGTTGGCGACGGCCACGGTGCGGTCAGCCAGCGAGGTGGGCTTGTCTTCACACGACAGGCCGCTCATTGCGTAGCCGCTGACGACATCGTTTTCGCCGATGGTGTAGGTGCCGGCGCTGACGTCGATTGTCTGCTCGTGGTTGAACGCGGTCTGCGCTCCACCGAGCTCGGCCCACAGGTTGCCGTTCCAGTCGGTTGCGACGGCGGAACCACCGGTGGCGTTGTCGACGACCTTGACGAGCTTCAGCTTGCCGGGTTGCGCGGTGTTGGTGAAGGTACAGGTGATGTCATCGCCCACCTGTGCGGTTACCGTTGTGCCTTGCAGGCCGCTGGAGCAGACGAGGTTGGTCTGGGTGAAGCCCGTAACGCCTCCGCTCTCCGACAGGTCGTATCCAACACCCGCCACAATCTGTGCGCTGGTGCCCGATGTGCCCTCGACATTGCCTTCGACCGAGTTGGCGTGCAGCGTCCACTCGTCGGCGTCAGCATCGCTACCCCATGCGTTGACCACGTTCTTGATCAGCGTGAGCTTGGGTGCGACGTCATCGTTGACGAAGCGGTAGGTGCCCGTCGCCAATGGTGACACCGTCACCTGCCAGTTGCCGTCATCGTCTTGCTGCGGGTAGCCCGCAGGGTCGGCGTTGGCGACGACGTCAACCCAGGCGCCGCCCACAAACTGCTGCAGCTTGACGAAGGCGTAACCCGGCAGGGTGGACTCCGTCAGGGTGTAGACGTGGTTGGGGCGAACGTTGATGGTGTTGGCTGCCGACGTAGTGGTGGCGCCGGTGACTGCCGCGGGCGTTGCGAGCCCCGGGTAGGTGGCGGGCGTCGCCGTCAACATGAAGTCGTCGGCCTCGGCTGTTCCGCCGTTGTCGTTCTCAACGCTCTTTTGCAGCACCAAGAACGAGGTCTGGTTGGTTGCCGTGCATCGCACGTGGTAGCCAAGCGGAACAACGACGCCGCCGTTGAGGCCGTCAGCGAAGCCCGGAACAACAGCACCGGTGCCGTCGAGACGTACACAGTTCCAGGTACCGGTCGATGGCGGGTTGATGACCGCGTTGGGGGCGATGGTCTGGCGGTACTCTGCCGGGCCGGACTCACCAAGCTCGTAGCGCACACCCGGGGTTACCGGTCCGGTGACCCCCGTCGGACCGGACGGGCCGTCAAGCGCCTGCGGCGACTCAAATGCCGTCAGCGTCCAGGCCGTGGGCTGTGCCGTTCCGTTCGCCACCGACTTTTGCAGTGTCAGTTGCGAACCACACGTCACCGTGTTCTTGATCTTGTACTTGTTGAGGTCAGCATTCGCCGCAAGCGTTGCGTTGTAGGTTGCCGACGACGAGACCACGGCGCCTGCGGAGTTCACAATCTGAACGCCGCCGTAGGTGCACTGCGCGAGGCCGACAGGCATAGCGGCCACGGTCTCGCTGATGGCCACGTTTGTGCCCTCAGTGATGTTGCCGCGCGGCGTGTTCCATGCCTGGTTGGTGCCATCGAGCTGCAGCGTCGCGTTAACGCCCTCAGCTGCCAGCGGGTTGGTGAGGTTGGTGTATTCGACACCGTTGACCACCCAGACCTTGTCGACCGTGATGCTGGTCTTCACCAGCGACGGCTTGTTGTAGACAACACAAGAGACGGAGGCGTTGGCCGGAACCGCGACGTCGAAGCCGGGGTCGGCACCAACGGTCTGGTTGGTCACCGGCACGGATGACGTGGAGCCGTTGAGGAAGGTGGCGGTACACACCGCGTTCTTCGCACTCTGGGTCACGATGCCGTAGCCGTTCTGCACAACTTCGCTGACTCGCACTGTTCCGGTGCCGAGGCCGCCGGTGTAGGTGAGCGGGAAGTTCACAGCGCCCGTTGCCGGTGCGGTGACGCCCGAACCCGCGCTGAGGCTGAGGCCAGCCGTTTGGGAGGAGGCGTTGAAGGTCCAGCCACCGGCCGGTGTAGCACCGGTGACGTTTTCGCCGACGTTACCCTGCGGCACGACCTGCTTCACGACCGTGAGAGATCCGAGGCAGTCGCCGAGGGCCGCGTTGCGCACAGCCTGGGCTGCGGCGTCAAACGTCGCTGCCTGGAAGTAGTCGCTACCTGACGCGGTGCCGGAGATTGCGATGAGGTTGTCTGCTGGTCCGCTGACGCCATCGCCAACACCGATTGCGACGATGCGGGATCCGTTGGCCTTCAGCTGGTTTGCGGAGAGCACGCCGTTTTCAACTTCGCGGAAGCGAGTGTTGTTGCCGGGGCCTTCGCCGTCGCCATACCGAGTCGGGTTGCCGTCGGTGATCACCAAGACGATGTCATAGGTGCCACCAGGAATTTGGCTCAATCCACGGTCCCAGTTGGTCGCGCCGTTGGGGGTGGTGAAGGTGTTGATGTGATCGCGAACGTCATCGGCGCCATCAGCCGTCGAGACCTGAGTCTGCGGGAAGTTGGCGCCCGCCGAAGCCGGGGCAGAGTTGGCGAAGGTGTATACGCCGATGGTGGAGTTGGTGCCTTCCAGCGCCGTCACCATCGCGTCACCGGCATCCTTGATATCGGCCAACTGGCCGCTCAGCGAGCCAGAAAGGTCAAACAGAATAGCGACGTCAACGCCACAGGCCTGGGAGGCAGCAACGTTGGTGCGCGACATCACGAAGGTGCCGCCCGAGGCATAGACGTTGGTCCCGCCGGTGCCGATCATGAAGTCAACGCGGGAGTCTTGCGGAGCGGTGGAGATCGGTGCGGTGCGGGCGGCGTACGTCGTCTGCGTTGCTCCGGAACCACCGGTTGCGATCGTCGCGTTGATGCGCCAACCGGCCGGAGCGGTCTTCTGCACGATCCAGAATTGCTGACCGGCATAGGTCGTGTTTGCCTCCGGCACCGTGAAGGTACATGCGCCGTCGGCACCTGCCGAAGTACACGTTGCCCACGGCTGCGCGATAGCGGCAGTGGGGCCGCTTGCGGTGCCTGTCCAGAGTTCAAGCGTTGCGCCACCCAGCCCAGTCAAGCCCGAAAGACCGGTGCGGTCACCGGCAACGTAGGTGGTGATGGTGGTGGAGGCGGGGGCGGTCAGTTCGTAGGTGCAGAACAGGGTGCGGTCGCCTCCGCCATTGCCCGTCGTGAACGTCGCGGTCTGCGTGCTGGCGTCCCAACTCACCCGACTGCTGCTTTCGTTACAAGAAAGTGCGGCCGTGTATCCCGCGGCAAGCGCCGGATCAACGGCCGTGATTTCAAGCGTGTAGGAGGCTCCGCGCGCGACGCCAACGGAGGTTCCGTCGGTCGGCACGTCATAGTGGTCCGTCGTCACCGTGTTGACGGCACGGACTGTCCAGTTTGCTGCGGTTGCAGTTCCACCCGTGACGACGGTGGTGAAGTTGATGAACCCACAGGAGTTTGTACCGGTACAGGGGGCAATCAACGCCATGGGGGTGATGCCAGGGTCAGCGAGCTTTGCCTGCGGGTCGGTCGTCTCGGTCGGTTCCGGCGCAGCGGTCTCGGAAGGAGTCGGCGCCGGCTGTGCGGGGGGCGCCGTAGATTCGGTCGGCTCGGGAGCCGGAGGTTCAGTCGTGAGCGAGGGAGCGGGTTCCGGCTCTGGAACCGCCGGGGGTGACGGTTCCGGAGCAGGCGGATCCGCCGCTTCCGTTGGCGAAGGTGTGGGGGTCTCCTCTACCGCGGGCGCGGAGGTTGGCGGCGGGGCCACTTCCTCTGCCGCGGCGGGTGTCAAGCCGCTGACGACCAGACCACCGGCGAGCAACACGGAGATGACGGCGCCATACCAGCGTCGATGCACATCCATGACACCCGGTTGTTCCAGTGGAATGTGTGTCGCCCGGCGCGTTTGCTTTGACCACCGGGATCGCAAGTTCGACATGAGGAGATTCCTTCGCTTGCCGCTCGCCAGCGTGGGGGATCGCCGACGGTCGCCGGGACGATGCACAGGATTCCCACGCGACACCCAGAACGTACGAGCGCGCTAATAAGGCGACAAGGGGTCGGCGATGATCTCCGCATGAGAACGCACCTGAGGCCGTTCTCATGTAGCAAAACCCCGGGACGAACACGAAAAATCCCCGCAACGAGAAGCGATCTTCTCCGCATAAAGTGGCCGTCGTCTGCGTAACGAAAAACACACTCACAGCCAACCGAAAACCTGCTCTATGGCAACACGAAGAATGCCCGTCTGCGGCGCGGGGTGCGCGCTGCGGACGGGCAAAAAAGGAGGTGCCCCCGGAGTTGGCTCCGGGGGCACCTCACATCAGCGTGATTACTCGTTGCCGATGCTCTTGTCGATGTTGTCACGAACGTCGTCGATCTTTTCGTCGACCGAGTCCGGCAAAACCTTCTTCGCGAAACCTGATACGCCGTCGAGCACCTTGTCGCTGACGTCTTCGGCCTGCTCGCTCTTGAGAGCGTCGGTGACCTTGTCCTTGTTCTCTTCGAACAGGTCCTTGCCCTTGTTGACGATGTCGTCGAGACCCATAGGGACTCCCCTCACGTTGTCTGCGCGCTGGTCGAGTACCGCGCGCCCCCCAGCATTCTTGCGCATCAATCGCGCGCAGTAAACACCTGGTTACGGTTTACGGCGCCGGAACCTCGGTGCCGGGGAACATTGCCATGCACGACTCCTGAATGGTCACCGGAGTCTGGGTAACCGTGGGGCTGTAGCGCACCGACAACGGCACGTTCACACCCTCCGGCACCGTCGAGGTGAACGACACCGTCTCGGTCTCCCCCATCGCCACGGTGGCAAAGATGCTGCGTGCGTCGAGGCCGTTGTAGTTGCCAACGCGGTCCATCGCCGAATAGTCGCTACCCTCGGGGCTCGTTGCCACGATCTGCCCGCCCGGCAAAGCAAACGACAGGACGTCGAGCATCATCGTGGTGCGCGGGAGGCCGAAGTTGCCGTTGCGCCACCCGAGCGTGTAGTTGGACAAGTCACCGTGCGGGATACTGTTGGTCATCGTGACCGAGGTCGTGACGGTGCGGGCGTTCGGGTCACACGCGATGTCCATCGAGGTGGAGAGGTAATACTCCAGCTTCGAGTAGGCGGCATCGTTCAGATAAATACCCACCTGAGCGGTCGTGGCCGTGTCGGTATAGATGTGGCCGTCGGTACCAAACGCGGTAGCCATGGCCTGCTCATTCGGGTTGACGAACGACATGTATACGCGCTGCTCCGCGGTTCCGCGGCCGAAGACGTCAAACATCGCCATCGGATCCCAGCCTGCAGACATGATCTTGGCGAAGATCGCGGTCGCTGCCGCGTCAAAGAACTTCTGTGACTCAAGGCCATCGGGATAGTTTTCGTACGCGTCGCTCATCAGCACCTGCACGGCATTGTCGCCGGTGACCTGAATGTCGTACCCAGGCACATCAACCGGCCCCGCCACAGCGAGCATGTACGAGAGCATCACCGGATCTAGAGAGATGACGCCGTCGAGGTATTCGCCGGTCGCGGCTGTCCACAGTTGCTGCACATAGCTAGAGGTGTCGGCAAACTCCGGGAAGCGCGTGTAGTTCTGCACGTATTGCGTGGTGTCCGACTCGAACAGCGCGGCCTTCTCCGGCGGCTCGATACCGGGCAGCCCGGTTCCGCCGTAGCCGAGAGCCGCGAACGACACGACGGCCCAGTCCTCACGCATTGTCACTTTGCCGTCGGTGATCGACAGAATCGCTGCGTTGCCGGGGTTGCCGCCGGTCGAGCGAATCTCGGCGTTGTTTTGAAACATCACCGCGTAGTTGCGCGTACCACCATCACCGAGCATCGGCAGAATCGTCGGCAGGTACTTGTTGCCCACCTCGATGAGCGGCGTCGCCTCGGCGACCATGTCAATAACCTGGCCGATGTTCTCTTCAACGAACGGCAAAATCGCGTCGCGGTCGATCTTGTCGAGGTGGCTCTGCGCCTTGACGAACGTCTCGTTCAGCGCGGGCAACAGCGGCACAACCTCGCGGAACGGCTGCAGGTCGATACCGCCGTCGACGGAGAGCCCCGACAGGTCGAAGGTCTTCAATAGTTCAAGAACCGACGGCAACGCTTCACGCACAATGATGTCGGTGGCCTTGGTCGTCTCAGCGACGGCTTCAATATTCGCGCCGACAAACGGAACCGCGGCGGCTGCACCCCACAGCGGATTATTGACCGTCTCGTTGGCGCTGGCAGAGAGCGACTGAATGTTGGCGGCCGTCGTAGCAACCCCCTCAGTGTCGCCATTCTTTACCTGGTCAACGACAACCTTGAGCTCAGACTTCATCTCCGTGAGGTCGTCGCGCACCTGCATCGCCTGCATGAACAAGATGCCGGCCGCGATGCCCGCGACCAGCAGGATGCCGACGATGGGAAATACCCACCACATCCACCGGTGGCGCTTCTTAGGCTTCGCCTTGGCTTTGCTTGACGGCGACGTCATCGTGAGGGGCTTCGTCAAAGCGTCAACCTCGTCAATCTCGGGTAGCGGCTGGCCGTCACGTTGCAGCATCGCATCGTACGCTGCACGCAACTGGTCTTGCGTTGACATGGGCGGCTCAGGCTGAGCGGGCTCTGCACCAAACAGCTGGTTGATTTGCTCGGTTGGCGTCTCCGCGGCAGGGGTCTTCGACAGCGCGTCTCGCTCGGCGCGTTCGCGCGCAAGACGCGCTTCGCGCCTGCTCAGAGGGGGCGTGGGCTCACCGATGATGTCTCCTAATGATGCGAGTCGTCACGGCGCGACTCAACAGAACAGCCCCTAGTGCGCGTCGTCTCCGGGTGCGACGACCGCCTTCAGGGTGCGGAAGAGGATGATTACATCCTGCATGAAAGACCAGTTCTCAATGTAGTAGAGGTCCAAACGTAGGGCATCTTCCCATGAGAGCGACGAGCGCCCGCTGACCTGCCACAGCCCGCTCATGCCTGGTTTTACGATCAAGCGCCGGTGGGCGTAATCGTCATACATCGCCACCTCTGCCTCGCGCTGCGGGCGCGGCCCCACGAGGCTCATTTCGCCGCGCATCACGTTGAAGAGCTGCGGTAACTCGTCAATCGAGAACTTGCGCAGCACACGACCAACCTTGGTAATTCGGGGGTCGTTCTCCAGCTTGAAAAGTGGTTGATCGCTCTTTCCTTGCTCCGCGAGCAGCGCCTGAAGTTGTTCGTCAGCGTTCGTCACCATCGAACGAAACTTCAACATCGGAAACGGCTTGCCGTTGCGGCCAACGCGCTCTTGCGCGTACAGAATCGGCCCGGGGCTTGAGAATTTCACGGCGAGCGCCGTGATGAGCCAGATGGGCGTGAGAAGAATTATCAGCAGACCGGAACCAACGATGTCGAAAGTGCGCTTAAGAAAGCGCCGCGATCCGTCGAGTCGGGGGAAGGACACGTGGACGAGCGGCAGACCGGCAACCGGTCGCGAGTGGATGCGCGGACCGGCAATGTCGGTCGTCGCGGGCGCCACGATCCAGTTCACATCACGATCCGACATGTTCCAGCCGATGCGACGCATCACCTTCGGAGAGATGTCGTCGGCACCGGCGAAGATGACGGTATCGGCACGGTGTTCGTCAACCCCAGCTTCGAGCGAGCGGTAGGGCCCATACACTTCGATTCCCGCGACCTGCCCGCCCGCAGGTTCGGTCACGGCCCCGATCACTTCGATACCGGTGCCGCGCGTCGACTGGAGAGTACCGATGATGTGCTGAATCTTGCGTTTTTCACCGATGACAAACGCACGGTGAACGTAGGCGCCCTTGCGTTGTTGGCGGCGTAGCCACTGCCGCCACAGCCATCGAGAGCCGAGCAGAAGCAGCAGCCCCGCGGGGAAGGCAATAACGAACAGCGATCGCGCCAAATCCACTCGAAAGAAGAAAGCGACGATCAACACAATGACAAAGGTCGACATCGTGGCGCGAAAGACGCGGTCATACTCCGCAACGCCAGAGCCCACGACGAGCTCGTCACGGCTGTCGGTGGCGGCCAGCGCGATGAGCCACAAGAGGCCAACTGTGGTCAGCGCCCATACATAAGGAATTCGAAAGTCTCCCGGCCAGACAACATCGGTCAGGCCGGGCGTAAGGGTTCGCAGAAACAGCCAGAAACCCGCCATGGCCGCAGCGATCACAAACAGATCGGTGAAGAACAACCGTGCGGCATACCTCCGCGGCCATTTCTCCATGAAGTCTCCCTCTTCTTCATACGGAGCCGTGACCGCGACATCGCGCAAATCACACAGACATACCGACACTACTCTTCTTTTCCTTCTCTCCGTGGTCGCGCTCACACAACGCATCAGCAGACAGCAAGAGGGACAGGATTACGATAGTGACGATGCCCCGAGATGAGGGCACGTTGTAGAAGGGTGCACCGTGACGTCGACGATGCTTATTGCAAGCCACAAACAGGCTCCTGTTCCGTCGTCGAGTCTTTACGTGCCGGTCCATGTCGGCCACGCCCTCAACCCAGCCGACTTCGGCTTCCGGCCCGACGACTCGGGCGACAACATCTCAGCGAAGAACCGGTCGTACTGTGAGCTCACCGCGGTGTACTGGGCTTGGAAGAACATCGATGCGACGGCGTACGGCCTGAGCCATTACCGACGCTACTTCGCAGGAACGATGCCTGGCCCAAACGGTTCGAAGATTCTCTCGGCCGACGAGGCCAACACGCTCCTGCTCGATTTCGACGTTGTTCTGGGCAAGCCACGAAACTATGTGATCGAGACCATCGATTCGCACTACCGCAACGGGCACCATGGCGAAGACCTCGACGTATTGCGAGCGGCCATCGAGCGACGTTCACCTGAGTATCTGTCGGCATACGACACCGTTTTTCAGGGGCGCAAGCTCTCGCTTTACAACATGTTTCTCATGCGCGCTGAGGCCTTTGAAGCGTATTGTTCGTGGCTCTTCCCCCTGCTCTCCGAGGTCGAAACACACATCGATGAGTCGGATCGAACGAGCTACCAACAGCGCACCATGGGCTATCTCGGCGAACGACTGCTCAATGTCTGGGTGCAGGCTCATCCCGAACTACGCACGACTCACCGCAAGATCGTGAATACCGAAGGGGAACCCAAGATCGAGAAAGCGATCAAACTAATGCAACGCAAAATTACCGGGCGTCGCCAGCAATAGCGGCCGGGCCGTCGCCATCCAACGTCCCCGGTGCGCGTGGCGCAAGAACATCCCTCGACCTAAGGTGCTGCATAGGGCCGAGGCATGCTTGCCGACTCATCTGTCAGATCGGACGAAGGCGTACAATTTCCAGAACAGGAAAAAGAGCCGCGGCGAGAGTCGTACGAGCCTAATTCCAACTTTGTCTCGCCTCGGCGCTTGCGGATCCTCTAGCGTCGAGGGGCCAGCGGAACGAACGAAACCGACAATCTCGTCACGAAGCAATCGGTCCTTGCCCGTCACTTTCTCCATGTATCGGAGCACGCTTAACCTCGCATGTACGCGGCGACGGTTCGCAGCGCGAACAAGGTTCGGATAACTCGACTCTGCCTGCGCCGCAAATCTGTCCGCCGCTTCGATGAACTGGATCTGCTTGCCCGCCCAACCAGCGTTGACGATCGACCCTTCCCTCATTACGTAGAGGTACAAGGGCTCGCCCACGTAAGTCACTTTATCGACCTGAGCGAGCACATCACCGAACACGTAAGTGTCCTCATAAATGCGGCCTTCTGGGTAACGAATCGAGTTAAAGATCCGTCGGCTATAGAGTTTTCCCCATGCCGATACATCTATCGCGCCGTGGTATAGAGCGCTAAAGAACGCCTCTTGCTGGGTCAGCTCGCGCACACCCCCGTCGACGGCGTTGACCGGGATATTCCTGCCGCCGGAACGAATAAAGTGACTACCGCAGACCAGCTCTGCACTCTCGGTGCCTGAAACTTCGACCAGTCGGTTGATCGCATGCGGCACCAACATGTCATCGCCGTCAACAAAAACTAACCAGTCTCCGCTAGACGCGTCGATCCCCGCATTTCTAGCGGAGGACAACCCCCCGTTCGGTTTCGTGATTACACGCCAACCGCTACGGTCTCTCGCGTATTCGCGGAGCAATGAGGCAGTTCCGTCCGTCGAGCCATCGTCGACCAGGATCACCTCGAGGTGTGGATAGGTTTGCTTCGCAAGACTGATCAGACAAGATTCGACGTACTGTTCAATATTGAAGCAAGCGACTATCACAGAAACAACAGCGTGGTTGGATCCGCCACTCCTTGCTGGAGTCTTGCGATCGAGGTGTTCAGAGCCGGTCATGTTTCCGACTTACCTAAAGCCGAGTTGATGGCAGCGGCAAGTTTGGCGACCGCCGCCTCACGGCTCTCTACGAAGACTCGTTGCGCTGCATCCAGCATGCCAGCGGGGACGCGTGTGGTGTACTCAGGATGACCAATCTCCCGACTTTCGGCTCCAGCAACCCGCAGAATGTTGGTCAAGCGACCTGCGTAATTCGGCGGCATCGAAACGGACACGGGCGTTCCTAGGTTCAATGAGAATGCCGTCGCGTGGAATGAATCCGTTACAACGTGGGATGCAGTAGAGAGCAGTTCAAGGAACTTCGGCACCTCGGGCACGCGATACTCGTTACGATGACGAACCCATGGGAGGGGCCTCGGATTGAGGGTGACAAGCGGCAATCCGAGATCACGAGCGACGGCCCGCGCCTTGGCTCGAATGTTTGTCCCTCGGTTGAGCGTATAAAGGAGAACAAAACCGCCCGAGTTCCCCTTCGCGCTACCGATCGAACGCCAGGTCTCGGCCGGCAATAGCAACGTGGGGTCAGGGATCACCTCGCTCTCAATGCCCATCGAGTGCAGGTCAGCGTGAGCTGACTCTTCGCGCACCGACCGCCAGTCAAATTTGGGGAGGGTGGACTTGAACAAATCAACGTCAGCATCGGAGAAATCTTGTTTTCCGATTGACGACGATAGCGATAGACGCGGGGTATCGGGCGATCCGAATTGGAGGAGGTAGGGCTCAGTTCCCCCAATGTTGTAGTCCGTGTTCCAGACCTGATCCGACCCAACAATATACATATCAGCCTTCGGCGGCTCTTTCCTCAACTGGTCGAGGGATGTGTATCGCTGGGTGAGAGGTAGATTCTCCTCGACGAACGCATGGAAGACATCTGCAAACCGCGAGAAGTACTCCCTCGAGCTCAAAGACTGGATCCTTTTGGTGATAGGCCCCCTGACAAATCGCGAGTGGGATGACGCCCATTTCGCAGGGTCAATCTGATCAGGTCGCCAATAGTCAATGAACTCTACGTCGAGCCCCAAGCTCTCGAGCAACTCCTTGGTTGCAACCGCTTGAAGGACCGACCCGTAGTTCCCAACACGATGCATCGTAATTACGGCGGCCTTGGCCGCAAATTTGTTATCAGGCACGGATGCCTCCCACACCACGTCGAGCAGAACGAGGAGCCAACGCGCCCTCTTCGGCGTATCCCACCGCGATCATCGTGATAACCAAGTCATGATCCGCAAGCCCGATCGACTTGCGCAGCCCATCCGCGACCGCGTTGGTGACCGACATGTTCAGCATGCATGTGTCGACTCCCAAGGCGTGGAATGCGTAAACCAACGAGGCCCCGAAGATCCCACCCTCGATCCAACCTTGGTTTCGTTCACCTCGGCCGTTGAACATGCGGGCGTCAACTGTAACAACTGCCAAGACGGGAATCGGGTCTATACCTCGGTTGCCATTCTGGAAAACGCGTGCCTCTGCAACCTGCGCACCCGTGAGGAATCGAACCTGCCATGGCTGCCGATTGCAGACTGATGGCGCGTTGCCCGCGATCCCGACCGCTCGATCCAGAATCGACTCCTCGACTGGTCGCCCGGAAAAGTTCCGGATTGACTGTCGGCTCTCAAAGAAACGTTCCGGATTCTTCAGCGGTTCACGGGGGCGCCGGGCGCGGGCGACCCGCTCATCGACCTCTCCTGTGTCATTCCATCGTCGCAACGCTTCGTCCGCATTCACTGCGGCCTTGTACCAGAAAGCGTCACCATGTTCTGATTTCGCGGCCGCAAGTGGAACGAGCTGGTCGAAATGCTCGGCCATGGAGGCCCCAAATGGGCGCTTGGGTTCCTTGAACGTCAAACCCTTCTCGACTCGGTGATAATCGAGCGTAAGTTGCGCCTCAAGGTGCTTCTCGTTTACTTGAGCGTCTCGGACTCCCGTAAACGCGAACTTCGTGTATCGGCGCCAATCGCGAGCAAACTCGACTAACGATCCCCCAGAAAACTTGAATCTGCGTAGCGCGCGCTTAACCCTGAAACTCATGACTAATCCTCCAAAATCTCCTGAGCGCGATCGGTGTCGTGGCCGCGCATCCTACTGCTCTCGCGCGTACGAATGCCGCCGAATCGCAAGCTCCACCACCCGAACAATGCCGAGTAAACTACGGCGACACTGAGCGCGGGTACCACACCATAAACAATGACCAAATAACTCGAAAGCAGCACACCGAAGGTCGCGATCCAGGCGTTCCGCATCGGGATCCATAGGCCGAGCCTTCGATTCAGGATGAGGTGCCGAGTACCAATATTCGTAACGTACCCCAGTACAAGTGCCAGGTTGGCACCATTGATCCCGAGTTCCCGAACCAACGGGAAGGTGGCTACGCCGACGACAGCGAGGCAGACCAGCGTTGAAATAAACAACTCGACTGTGCGCTCAAGTCCATAAAAAATGTTCCCGACAAAGTTGGAGTATCCCGCGAGGACAGCGACAAGTAGGAACCCAGGGACCGTGACCCAACCGAGGGCGTATCGATCGTCAACGGTGACCTGATAGAACCAGGTTCCCAACGGAACCGCGAATACTCCTCCGACGCCGTAGAGAAGCGCCGCGAACGCTGTGCCTTTTCGATAGAACGATGACTCCTTGGATTGCCCCTCGAAGGAAAGCTGTTGCCAGACCAGAGTAACGACACCTGAGACGACGGCGACCAGGCCAGCGAGCTTCGAGGCTGCAGCGAAGATTCCATTCGCATCCAGACCCATTTCAATTGCGACGACGAATCGGCCGGTGCTCGTGAATAGCCAGAAAGCCACCGAATTGATACCCAAAGGCACAGTGAACCTGAACAGCACTGAGGACCAAGCAGGAGCACCGGAACGCCACGCTCGGCGCAATAGTCCAACTCGCGCCTCGACCAGAAGCACCTGCGACAAACAGCCGAGGGCAATTCCGAGGAAGAGCGCAGCTGACCCCATCGATAGCCATTGAAGTGCGAGCACTGACGCCGCAAATGTCACGGCAGCGTTCACTACTCCCGAGATCGCGAAGAGCCGAACAAATCCCACTCCCCGAGCAGCGAACCCCCAGAACTGTGCGGCGCTTCGCGCTACCGTGGCCAACAAGACCCACCAGATATCGCGCGGGTCGGCAATCACCCATGTTGCGACCGCGCCAAGCGATAAGACAACGGTGGATGCCCCAAATAGCGCGAGGCCAGGCTTTATCCAGCGATCGAAGTCTGATCCTCGCAGGGCCAGCCGCATGACCCCCACCCAGATATCCGCATAGATGAGGGCGGCTGCCACTGTTGCGATCGTGTTAGCAAGATCGAAGTAACCGAATTCATCGGGAGCCAATAACCGCGTGTAGACCGGCATGGCGACGAACGTGATCAAGCTTGATAGGCCAGAGCCAAGCATGAATGACCAGAACAGGCGCATGGCTCGCCTGAACTTTGGGCCGAGTCGGGTCATAGCTGTAAACAACCAGTCTGCGCGAGCCCACCTACCGATCTCGATGGGCTGACCGAATGCTCAATCGACAGAACAGGAACTCTCGAAATATCGTCCACTCCCACGCTTCAAGACTCCTGGGCACTGGAAGACGGGCGGTTTTCCGAAGCCGCCAGCGCGCGCTTGGATGACTTGATAACTAGAGGGAGCATCACAAGCGCGATGATGAGGCTGCCGTTTGTGAACTCCCACCTGACGAACGAGAGCACCGCAACCTGCAACATGAGTAGGCCGAAGATTGTGCTGCGGGGGCCAAACCCCCACATGCGATTGAAACTCCATTGTGCGATGAAACCCCACGCCAACGCCCCCAAAACCACGCCGACCCAACCGAAGTCAAGGTAGAAGTAGTAGAACAGTGTCACGAATGCGTTGAAATGACGGCCCGGGAGAAGGTCGACCCAAACCTCCTGCGGGAGCGCGACGAGTGTAGAGATTTCGGAGCCGATGGGATGTCCGACGAGTTCGGAGGCTCGGAATAGGAGCGTCAAACCGCCGTATGCAAACCCAGCGCCGAAGGTCTGCGCACCCATCGCGTCGACCGTCGTCGCCCAATGCGCGAGGAGCGGGACCGGTATCGCAAAGTAGGTGTACGCCTCGAACAGTACAGAGTTGCCTCGGGCGATGGTAAACCCGAGTACGCCGACAGCAAGCACGACGAGTATTGCTTTGGCCCAGGTGTTGTGGCGTCGAGTTGCTCCGGGCCGAGCTAACAGCGCGAGCACCATCACTCCCGCATACAGGAAGATGAATCGACCACCCGAGGTGAGCTGATTGAGCAGAACCACAGATGCGAAGGACACGGCGAAGCCGACGTTAATCTTTCCACGGAGAAGGCTCCACAGAAAAATCGGCAGAGCCAATATCATCAACGGGCCCACAAATAGGCGATCAACGAGGGCGATCGTCGCATCATTGCCGCCATAGCCGAGATAGGAATTGCGGACCTCCGCCAGCGACCCACCGCCCAGAAGTATCCCAATTTGCCCCGCGCGCGAGACCATCATCACGACGATAGCCGCAACCAGCGCGACCGTCAGCACGCGATATCTAATGAGGTGGTCTTGGCCCGCATCAGGATCCGGAAACAGCGCGACCGTGTTACCGAATCGACGCATTATGACCGCACCGACGAACAATGATGCACCACCCGCCAGGATGATGCTCTCGGCAATTGGGTCAAAGGAGAAGAGCCCGTACAGGCGCAATGATGCGAGCCCCGTTGATAGAGCTAAGACACCAAGCGTGATCGACGTTGGATTGAGAATCGATCGATTGAGCAACGAGATCACGACCATTAACGCCAGCAACAATAGAGCTACCTGCATCGACTGGGTCCTCTCCGTCATGGGCGTGAGCTGGTTAACCTGACCAGCCTACCTTGGGGACGCATATTGAAACGTCAGGGCGCCTTGAACGACGAGCGAGAGCTCGCCTCGTCGCGAGCTGGAAGCATTTGCCCGTTCAGCACCTATCTTCGGATCTCGCTGCGTAACCACGGCGTCAGCGTTTCGGCAAAAGTGCGGGTCAGGTGACTCTCATCGAAGTACACTATTGTTCCACCGATCACGGCCCTGCACACGCCGTCCGGGCAGACCATCTCCCACGTGTCGAGTACGGTCGCTCCGGCCTCCTCGGCTGCGGCTACGAGCCAGTCTTCCCATGGGCCAGGTGTCCAGTCGCATTGGCCCCGCCGTTCCACACACTCGGGCGCGAATTGCGCACGGTCGCCGAAGTCCACCGGCCATTGATCCGGCATCCCTGGAACTGTCCGGAACACATATACGCTCTTGCCTGCTTCCTGGAGCATATTGATTTGCGAGATCGCCAGGTCGCGGTCGCCCGCAGTGAGCATGGTTCTTACGCTCAAGACCACAGCGGAGACGTCGGGGTCAGAGGCTACCGCGGCGAGCGTGGAGTTCGCCCATTCGCTACACAGGCGACGGTTCTCAGTTTGCTCCCCTTCCATGCCCGGGAATCCGGAACAGCCTGTTCGTGAATGCACCGCCAGTGTTTGGTCTCGCTCATCTGTAAGCTTCACCAACGGGCGGATGAGGTGTGCGGCATGGGAGTCGCCAAAGAGGACCATTGTGTCGGTACCCGTATTGAACTCACAGGTCGTGAGGTGCTGCCCTTCGATACTCTCTACCCGGCAAGCATCTGAGGATGTGTCCGGCGTGTACCCGTCTTTTGCCGAGATGGCGGGAGTGATGAGCCCCGTGGGTACATCGTCGGGATCACAACCATTTTGTACGGCGTATGCGCCGAAACACCCATCCTCGATCAGTATCTGTGCTGCGACTTGCTCGCGCTTGTCCTGCTGCGTTGCGTCCCACACCAGAGACGGAATCAACGTCGCTGCAGCAATGACCACAATCGAGCTCACCATAGCTACGTAAGTCGGTAGGGGGCGCCCGATGATGCCTGGTGCGCGGCGCACCGGATCTTCCACGAACCGCTTTGTAAGTTCCGCGAGCACAATCGTGACCAGTAGGAGAACCACCATCCCCTTCCAACCGGGCTGAGCACCGCGCAACGCCACGAACACAACAATGATTGGCCAGTGCCAGAGGTAAATGGAGTAGGAGAGATCCCCTAGTCGTTGCACCCACCCGGCGCGCGCCAGGTATTGGGGTGAGTTATTGGACTCGATGTCCCCGACATACAGGAGCCACGCTGTCGCCGCCACCGGAACTATTGCAATCCATCCAGGGAATTCAGTTCCTGAGTCGAACAGCAGCGCTGATGCAGCGACAGCCGCCACCGCCCCCCAGCTCAATATCACGCGCACGCTCTGCCGGAGCCTGACGAACGGTAGCAAACCTACCAGCGCCCCGGCTGCAAACTCCCACGCGCGTGTCGTTGTTATGAAGTACGCAGAAGGTTGCGAGCGCGCTGTCTCGAAAACAGAAAAGACAAACGAGACGGTAAATACAAGCAGTAGCGTGACTACTATCACTCGGCGTGCGTCTGCCCGAATTACGCGTCGACCGAACCAAGCGGCCGCGAGGATCAATATCGGCCACACAATGTAGAACTGCTCTTCTACTGATAGCGACCAGTAATGCTGCGCAATTGAACCAGTCGTGTCCGCCCCGAGGTAGTCCACTGCGTTAGCCGCATAGTTCCAGTTCACGACGTATATCGAAGCGAGGAAGATCTCGATCAGATTCTGTTGCCGGAATGCTTCGGGCAACAAGAAGAGCACTGCTGCCGCCGATACGACCAAGACGAGTAGCCCGGCGGGAAGCAGTCGTCTGATCCGTCGCGCCCAGAACTCGCTCAATTTGATCGAACCCGTGCGGTCAACTTCTCTCAGCAAATGCGATGTGATGAGGAAGCCTGAGATGACGAAAAAAACATCGACACCAATATAGCCACCCGGCACCACAGCGGGAGCTAAATGGAAGATTACGACGAGCGCGACTGCTAGGTGTGATGTCCAGGGACGTTGTTGAGTCGGTCGAAGGGTACGCCGCCAATCGCAGAGTGGTGTCGGTGGTGGTTGTAG
>CANNEP010000051.1 GCA_947503655.1 uncultured Microbacterium sp. | reverse complement strand
ACCGAGTCGGTTCCGTTGATGCCACGATTGCGACGTTGCCGGGCGGAACCACGGTGTCGGATGCGAGTGCCGTTGGACTGGCTGAAACCGGGGGAGTGCTACTGGACGCCGTGTATGCACCCTGGCCGACGCAACTCGCCGGAGCTTTCACTGCGCTCGGCAAACCGGCCGCTTCTGGCGAACTCATGCTCCTTCACCAGGCACTTCTCCAGGTGCGTGTCTTCGTGAACGAAGACGTTCATGCACCGCTCGTGAACGAGGATGTCATCTTGGCCGCGATGCGTGCCGCGCTCATGGGAGACTAGAACAATGCTTCGTGTTCTGACCGCAGGTGAATCTCACGGCCCCGAGCTCATTGCCATCATGGAGGGTCTGCCGTCTGGCGTTCCCATCGCGATGGACACGATCCGCGCTGACCTCGCGCGCCGCAAGCTCGGCCATGGCCGCGGCTCGCGGATGAAGTTCGAAGCTGACGAACTGACGATCTCCAGCGGCGTGCGCCATGGTTCCAGCCTCGGCAGCCCCATTGCGATCCGTATTGGCAATACGGAGTGGCCCAAGTGGCGCGAAGTCATGAGCGCGGAGCCGGTCGAAGCGACCGAACTGTCGCGCGGTCGTGGTGCGGCGCTGACGCGTCCGCGCCCGGGCCATGCTGACCTCGTCGGTATGCAGAAGTACGACTTCGATGAGGCGCGCCCCATTCTGGAGCGCGCGAGTGCACGCGAAACCGCAGCACGCGTAGCGCTCGGTGCCATCGCTCGCTCTTTCCTGAGCGAACTCGGCATTCGGCTCGTGAGCCACACGCTGTCGATGGGCCCGGTGCGGGTGCCCGACAACATGCCGTTGCCGACCGCCGACGACGTCGACACGCTTGACGCTGACCCGCTGCGCTGCTTTGACGCGGCCACGAGCGAGGCGATGATCGCTGAGGTTGATGACGCCCGCAAGTCTGGCGACACCGTCGGCGGCATCGTCGAGGTGCTCGCCTACGGCCTCCCGCCGGGGCTCGGTTCGCACGTGCAGTGGGACCGCCGCCTCGACGCTAAGCTCGCGCAGGCTCTCATGAGCATTCAGGCCATTAAGGCAGTGGAGGTCGGCGACGGCTTCGAAACCACCCGCCGCCGTGGTTCCGCCGCGCACGACGAACTGCACCTGTCTGACGGAACCATCACGCGCTCTTCTGACCGCGCTGGCGGCATCGAGGGTGGCATGTCGACCGGCACACTCCTGCGTGTTCGCGCCGGTATGAAGCCGATCGCTACGGTTCCGCACGCGCTGCGCACGATTGATGTAGCAACGGGTGAAGAAGCCACGGCCCACCACCAGCGTTCTGACATCAGCGCGGTTCCGGCTGCCGGCGTCGTTGCTGAGGCCATGGTCGCGATCACGCTTGTCGACGTCATCCTGGAGAAGTTTGGTGGCGACTCGCTGGGGGAGACCCAGCGCAATATCGCCAGCTACCTCGCGCACATTCCCGAGACGCTGAAGACGGCAGACGCCAGCGACGCGTCATTGGCATGACCACGCGTGCGGTCGTTCTGATCGGGCCCATGGGCGTCGGCAAGTCCAGCATCGGACGAAAGCTCGCCAAGGCACTGTCACGCACGTTCACCGACACCGACACCGTGATCGTGCGTGAGAATGGGCCGATTCCTAAGATTTTCGAAGAACACGGCGAAGCGCACTTCCGAGAAATCGAACGCGACGTTGTCGCTCGCTCTGTCGAGGGCGGCGGCGTTGTTGCGCTCGGCGGTGGGGCGGTGCTCAACACGCAGACACAGGCAGTGTTGCGCGACCATCTCGTCGTGCTGCTGGATGTCTCGGAAGTCGTTATCGCCGGCCGTATTGGGCATGGCGAAGGGCGTCCGCTGCTCGCCAGCGACGATGATCCGATCGAAACGTGGAAGCGCATCCGTGCGGAGCGCTGGCCGGTATACGAATCGTTGGCTGACAAGACGTTTGACACGTCGCGCGGCCACATTGCACATATTGTTTCGGCGATTGCCGAGTGGGTTCAGGAGGAAGAACGATGAGTGAGATCACCACGATCTCGGTAGCGAGTACCCCCGGCTACGACATTACGGTTGGCAACGGCGTCATCGCGCAGCTGGGCGACGCGCTGCCTGCCGGAGCCAAAAAGGTACTCATCGTGCACACCGCCACCGTGGGCGCCGAAGCCGAAAAGCTCCGTGTCGCACTGTCGGGTGAGCGCGAAGTTCTCCTCGCTGAAATTCCCGACGCGGAGACCGGTAAGCGCATCGAGGTCGCCGCGTTCTGCTGGCAGATCCTCGGACAGAGCGACTTCACCCGCTCTGACGCGATCATCGGTTTCGGCGGCGGCGCCACGACCGACGTTGCGGGCTTTGTCGCAGCGACGTGGCTGCGCGGTATTGCCGTCGTCCAGGTTCCGACCACCGTGCTCGGCATGGTCGACGCGGCTGTCGGCGGCAAGACCGGCCTCAACACCAACGAGGGTAAGAACCTCGTGGGTGCGTTCTGGGAGCCGACCGCCGTCATCTGTGACCTCAACTACCTGTCGACCCTGTCACAGAACGAAGTGACCGCGGGCTACGCTGAGGTCATCAAGGCAGGCTTCATTGCCTACCCCGAGATTCTTGACCTCATCGAAGCAGACCCGGAGCTCGCGACCAACGTCACGTCGGCACCATTCCGTCGCACGATTGAGCTCGCGATTCAGATGAAGGCCGACATCGTCAGTGAAGACTTCCGCGAAGCTGGTAAGCGCGAGTACCTCAACTACGGGCACACGCTCGGCCACGCGATCGAGCACTCCGAGCGCTACAAATGGCGTCACGGTGCCGCGATCTCCATCGGCATGATGTACGCGGCCGAACTGTCGCGCCTCGCCGGGCGCTTGAGCGACGAGGCCGTTGACCGTCACCGTTCGATCTTTGAGTCGCTCGGCCTGCCGACGACCTACCGCGGCGGCGCGTGGAACGCGTTGCTGTCCACAATGCAGCGCGACAAGAAATCACGCGGCGGCATGTTGCGATTCATCGTTCTGGAAGACATCGGTCGCCCGACCGTCATGCAGGCACCCGACGAATCGTTGCTATTCGCGGCGTACCAGGAGATCGCCGAGTAATCGGCGGGGGAGCGACACATGAGCGCCGGAAGCATCCTGCTCGTCAACGGACCGAACCTGAATCTTCTCGGCGTTCGGGAGCCGGAGGTGTACGGAACCACGACGCTGGCTGACGTGGAAGCGCTGGTTCGCGATGTGGCTGCGGAGAGCGGCTTCGACGTGCGTGCCGTGCAGAGCAATCACGAAGGCGTCTTGATTGACGCGATCCATGAGGCCCGCACGGAATGTGTGGGCATCGTGATCAACCCCGGCGGGCTCACGCACACATCGGTCGTGCTCCGCGATGCGCTGACGGGTGTCTCCCTGCCATTCGCAGAGGTGCACATTTCTGACGTGTACCAGCGCGAGGCGTTCCGCCACCACTCGTACCTCACCGATGTTGCCGCCGTGCACGTCGTCGGCGAGGGAATCGCGGGCTATGCTCGCGCCACACGCGAACTCATCGCGCACATCGCACCGCGCTAGCGGTACGGACAGCGCTCAGGCGCAATAACGTAGACTATTTGGCTGGACGCACTCGTCCACCAACCTCACGAACGGACATACATTCCTTATGGCATCGACCGCAGACATCAAGAACGGTGTCGTCCTTTCGATCGACGGACAGCTCTGGAGCGTCACTGAGTTCCAGCACGTGAAGCCTGGCAAGGGTGGCGCGTTTGTTCGTACGAAGCTGAAGAACGTCGTTTCGGGCAAGACCGTTGACCGCACGTACAACGCTGGTGCAAAGATCGACATCGAGAACGTCGATCGTCGTGACTTCCAGTACCTGTACAACGACGGTGACGGCTTCGTCTTCATGGACGTCGCTGACTACGACCAGCTCACGGTTCCGGCGGCCACGGTTGGCGACGCCGCCAACTTCATGCTCGAGAACCAGATGGTCACCATCGCGCTCAACAACGGCACCCCGCTGTACCTCGACCTGCCGGCATCGGTCATTCTCGAAGTGACTTACACCGAGCCTGGTCTGCAGGGCGACCGCTCGTCGGCTGGCACGAAGCCCGCGAAGTTGGAGACCGGTTACGAGATTCAGGTTCCGCTGTTCCTGGAGACCGGCACCAAGATCAAGGTTGACACGCGCACCGGCGAATACCTGGGTCGCGAAAAGTAAATTGAGCGCTCGCACGAAGGCGCGCAAACGCGCGCTCGACATTCTGTATTCGGCTGACGTACGCGGCGAAGGTATTGGCGTAACGCTGGCCGCTGAAGCAACGCGCGCCGCTGCCGAACCCGCTCGCGCGGCTTCGTGGCTCTACGCTCGCGAAATCGTTGATGGCGTCATCGATCACCAGAGCGAGATCGACGAACAGATCACGACGCACAGTCGTGACTGGAAGCTCGACCGCATGCCGGTGGTTGACCGTGCGCTGTTGCGTATCGGCGTGTGGGAGATTCTCTTCAACGAGGAGATCCCCACGGCCGTTGCGATTGACGAAGCCGTCGAACTGGCCAAGGAGTACTCGTCTGACGAGGCTGGCCCGTTCGTTCATGGTGTGCTCGCGCGCATCGCCCGCTCGTCGTAAGCACAACTCTTCAACGCTGAGGCCCCGGCTCTGGTCGGGGCCTCAGCGTTTTGTCACGGTCGTCTTCCCGCTCTCGACGGGGCGGCACGCGTAGACTCATTACGTTCCACACAGGAGGTAGAAAATGCGGATCACCGGCCTCGGCCACGCGGGTATGTTCATCGAAACTGCCGGCGGCAACATCCTCGCCGACCCGTGGGTAAAGCCCGCGTTCTTTGGGTCTTGGTTCCCATTCCCTGACAACCGTGGTCTTGACTGGGAAAAGTACGGCCGTGAGGCTGACTTCCTCTACATCAGCCACCGCCACCGCGATCACTTCGACCCGTGGCTTCTCGAGACCTACGTGTCGAAAGACATCGAAGTTCTCCTGCCGGACTACCCGACAGACGACCTCGAGCAAGACATTCGTGCGCTTGGCTTCAACAACATCACCTACACGCAGGCTGGCGAAATCATTGAGCGTGGCCCGCTGCGTCTCATGATCACGCCGTTGCGCGCGCCGTCTGACGGCCCGATCGGTGACTCGTCGTTGTCGGTCGATGACGGTACGGCGTCGATCCTCAACCAAAACGACTCGCACCCGCTCGACCTCGACGCGCTGATGTCGTTCGGCAAGGTCGACGCTTACTTCACGCAGTTCTCCGGTGCTATTTGGTGGCCGATGGTTTACGACCTGCCCAGCGAGGCGAAAGACAACTTCGCGCACCTGAAGCGCGAAGCGCAGCACAAGCGTGCGATGTTCTACATCGAGAAGGTCGACGCTCCGCACGTCTTCCCGATGGCTGGTCCGCCGATGTTCTTGCGTGATGACCTGATCGACAACAACGGTCTGGGGCGCAACGGCAAAGTCGGTATCTTCACCGACCAGGTTGAGTTCATCACCCGCATGGAGGAAGAAGCCCCGCAGTACAACGGGCACGTCTTCTTCCCCGGCACCGTCATCGAGCTGCGGGGCTCTGACATCACGGTGGAGCAGACCTTCTTCTCCCAGGAGGAGATCGACCGGATCTTCGCCGACAAGTGGGCCTACCTGGAGGAGCAGCGGGCATCGCGTCAGCAGGAGATCGCTGACGAGATTGCCTCGCGTGCCGAGGTTCTTGAGCCTGCGGAGATGATGGCGGCGTTGAAGGAGTGGTGGGAACCACTTATGCGTCGCGCACGCATCATGCGCAACGGCGTGGGGGGCCCGGTCCGCTACACCATTGGCGAACTCGATATGGTGGTGGACTTCCCGAAGGCGAAGATTCGCGAATATGCGGGGGAGGACTGCGAATTCTGGTTCCGCATTCCCGCCGACCTCGTCTCAACGAACATCCGCGATGGCGAGATTGACTGGTCAAACTCGATCTTCCTGTCGATGCAGTTCCAGACCACGCGTCAGGGCAAGTTCAACGAGTTCATCTACACGTTCATGAAGTGTCTCTCGCGCGACCGCATTGAGTACACCGAGAACTGGTACTCCGAGCAGACCGACCAGACCGAAGACGCCGAAGTCGGCGACTGGGTCGTTCAGCGTCGCTGCCCGCACCTGCGCGCCGACCTGACCAAGACCGGAAAGATCGACGAAGACGGTGTGCTCACGTGCTCCCTGCACGACTGGAAGTGGGACCTCAACACCGGTAAGTGCCTGACAACACAGGGGCACCCGATTCGGGCGACAAAGATCGGCGACGAGATTTCGCAGGCCGCTCTCGCACCAGCGAACGTCTAACTCACTGACAGAAAGGACTCACCTCCGGGTGGGTCCTTTCTTCATGCCCAGCCGCGATAGACTGGGGGCAATCAGCAACCTTTAACACCGTCCAGAGAGGCGGAGAAGGGAGCCGAATGAGCACGCGTACAGTGCTTCAGGAAGCCGATATCACGCGGGCATTGACCCGTATCGCACACGAAATCATTGAGTCCAATAAGGGCACTGATTCCTTGGTTCTGTTAGGAATCCCCACGCGCGGCGTTAACCTCGCCCAGCGCATCGGTACTCTGATTTCCACCATCTCGGGCGAAGAGATTCCCACCGGATCCCTCGACGTCACGATGTTCCGTGACGACCTCGCCCGCCAGCCGGTGCGGAGCCCCGGCCCCACGCACATTCCCGACGGCGGAATCGACGGCAAGACCGTGGTCCTCGTTGACGATGTGCTCTTTTCCGGCCGCTCCATTCGCGCGGCCCTCGACGCCCTCGGCAATGTGGGTCGTCCGCAGATCGTGCGCCTCGCCGCACTCATCGACCGCGGCCACCGCGAACTGCCGATTCGCCCCGACTTTGTGGGCAAGAACATTCCCAGCGCACGCGACGAGCGCGTCCGTGTGCGACTGGTAGAAACCGATGGCGTTGACGAGGTGACGATCGAATCATGAGGCACCTGCTCGATACTCAGTTCCTCTCGAAGGATGACGCGCTGCGCATCCTCGACGTGGCCGAAGACATGGTCGACTCGCAAACCCGCGAGATCAAGAAACTTCCCACGCTGCGCGGCAAGACCGTCGTCAACCTCTTCTTTGAAGACTCGACGCGCACCCGCATTTCGTTCGAAGCCGCAGCCAAGCGCCTTTCTGCCGACGTCATCAACTTCGCAGCCAAGGGTTCCAGCGTTTCCAAGGGCGAAAGCCTGCAAGACACCGCGCAGACGCTGCAGGCGATGGGAGCTGACGCGGTCGTCATCCGCCATGGCGCTTCCGGTGCGCCACGCACCCTGGCGACCAGCGGTTGGATCTCCGCTGGTGTCGTCAACGCTGGTGACGGTACGCACGAACACCCCACCCAGGCTCTGCTCGATGCCTTTACGATCCGCAAGCGCCTGCACGGCGCCGCGAGCCGCGGCAAAGACCTCTCCGGGGCCAAAGTCACGATCGTCGGCGATATTCTGCACTCGCGCGTTGCGCGGTCGAATGTGTGGCTCCTGCGCACCCTCGGTGCAGAGGTGACGCTCGTTGCTCCGCCCACCCTGGTTCCGCAAGACGTTCGCAACTGGCCCGTCACGATCGAGTACTCGCTCGACGCCGCAATTGCCGCCGCACCCGACGCGCTCATGATGTTGCGAATCCAGCTGGAACGCATGAATGCCGCGTATTTCCCAACTGAGCGGGAGTATTCCCGCCTCTGGGGTCTCGATCCTGAGCGTTTGAACGCTCTGCCAGAGGGTACGATGGTTATGCACCCCGGCCCCATGAACCGCGGTCTGGAAATTTCTTCCGCCGCTGCAGATTCTGAGCGCTCGACGGTGCTCGAACAGGTCGCGAACGGTGTTGCCGTGCGCATGGCCGTGCTGTATCTCCTGCTGGCAGGGGAGCGTACGAACGAACAACGAGAGGAAGACCGATGAGCGAACGGATTCTCATCTCGGGAGCACAGATCGAAGGCGGCGCGGTCGCTGACATTCTGATTGCAGACGGCACGATCGTCGAGGTTGGTACGGGCCTGACTGACAAGGATGCGCGTCGCATTGACGCTGACGGCCTGGTCGCACTTCGTGGCCTCGTCGACCTCCACACGCACTTGCGCGAACCCGGCTACGAAGCATCAGAAACAATTCTCACCGGTACGCGTGCGGCGGCAGCCGGTGGCTTCACCGCGGTCTTCGCGATGCCGAACACGTCACCGGTCGCTGACACCGCGGGTGTCGTCGAGCAGGAGCTCGCCCTCGGCGAGGCTGCTGGCTACGCCACCGTGCAGCCCATCGGTGCCGTCACGGTCGGCCAGAAGGGTGAACGCCTCGCTGAGCTGGGCGCGATGGCGTCCTCGCGCGCAAACGTCCGCGTCTTCAGTGACGACGGCTTTTGCGTCTTCGACCCGCTGATCATGCGTCGCGCACTCGAGTACGTCAAGAGCTTCAACGGAGTGATCGCACAGCACGCGCAAGATCCGCGCCTGACTGAGGGCGCACAGATGAACGAGGGAGCCGTCTCGGCAGAACTCGGACTCGCCGGCTGGCCCGCTGTCGCTGAAGAGTCGATCATCGCCCGCGACGTCTTGCTCGCCGAGCACGTCGGTTCACGCCTGCACGTGTGCCACCTGTCGACGGCAGGTTCGGTTGACATCATCCGCTGGGCCAAGAAGCGCGGCATCAACGTCACGGCCGAGGTCACGCCGCACCACCTGCTGCTGACCGACGAACTCGTTCGCGGCTACGACGCGCGCTACAAGGTCAACCCGCCGCTTCGTCGCCACGAAGACGTCATGGCGGTTCGCGAAGGCTTGGCCGACGGAACCATTGACATCGTTGCGACGGATCACGCGCCGCATCCGTCGGAGAACAAGACGTGCGAGTGGTCTGCTGCGGCGAACGGCATGGTGGGCCTGGAGAGTGCGTTGCGCGTTGTGCACGCCTCGATGGTCGAGACCGGCATGCTCGGCTGGGACGACGTGGCACGTGTCATGTCGGCAACGCCCGCCCGCATCGGTAGCCTGGCCGGCCACGGCACGCCGATCGCTGCCGGCCAGCCCGCAGAAATCACGCTGTACGACCCGTCCGTTCGCGGCACCTTCCAGGTCGGTGACCTCCGCGGTCGCAGCGTCAACTCGCCCTACCTCGACACCGAGCTGCCCGGCCAGGTGCGCTTCACGATCCACCGCGGCTACCTCACGGTGGCCGACGGTGAACTCATTGAGGTGAACAAGTGACACGCGAGCTCGCGATCGCCATCACCATTGGCGTTGGCGTGCTCATCCTCATCGGAATGGCGTGGGGGTGGCGACGACGATCCCGCCGCGACGCCGGTCTGCAAGCCCCGGCAGGCGAACTCGGTGGCGACGTTATCGGCTCCTTTAGTGGGCTCTACGTCGCCACGACCGAGCACGAGCAGCCGCTCAACCGCCTCGCGGTTAAGCACCTCGCCTTCCGCTCAAAGGTCACCGCCACGGTCACGTCCGAGGGCCTCAACCTGATTATGCCGGGCGCTCCCACGATCGGAATCGCTGCGGCGAATCTGGTCGGCACGGGCCGCGCCACGTGGACGATTGACCGTGTTGTCGAAAAGGACGGCCTGGTCTTCGTCTCCTGGCGAATCAATGAGACGACGATTGCCGACTCCTACCTGCGCCTGCAGGAATCCAACCCCACTGCTTTCTTGGCCGCGCTGGAGCGCGTGCTTCCGACTCCGACTGCAACAGGAATCTGACGCAATGTCTTTGTTTTCAATTGAACCCGCCGTCCTCGTCCTTGAGGATGGCAGCCGCTACCCGGGTGCCGCCTACGGTGCCCGCGGTACGACCATTGGTGAGGTTGTCTTCGCAACCGGTATGACCGGCTACCAGGAGACCCTCACCGATCCGAGCTACGCCGGCCAGATCGTGCTGCAGACTGCGCCGCACATCGGCAACACCGGTATGAACGATGAAGACCCAGAGTCACGACGCATCTGGGTTGCCGGTTACATCGTGCGCGACGCGTCGCGCGTTGTCTCGAACTGGCGTGCCGACGAGTCTCTTGACGATGCTCTCGAGCGCGACGGCATCGTTGGCATCAGCGGCATCGACACCCGCGCAGTCACCCGCGTCATCCGCGACGCTGGCAGCATGCGCGGCGCAATCTTCTCCGGAGACGCCGCAAACATCTCTGACGACGAGCAGTTGAGAATCGTGCGCGAAGCACCGCTCATGGCCGGGCAAAACCTCTCGGCAGATGTGTCAGTTCCGGCAACGGAGATTACTCCCGCCGTCGGCGAAAGCATCGGAAACCTGGCCGTCATCGACCTGGGTGTGAAGCAAGCAACCGTCAACAACCTCGCGCAGCGAGGCTTTACCGTGCACGTCATGCCGCAGACGTCGACGATCGATGAGATCACCGCGATCAACCCGGTCGCTGTCTTCTACTCGAACGGCCCCGGCGACCCCGCCGCGTCAGACGGTCACGTTGCTCTGCTGCGTAGCGTGCTCGACGCTGGTTACCCGTTCTTCGGTATCTGCTTCGGCAACCAGCTACTCGGCCGCGCTCTGGGCCTCGGCACCTACAAGCTGCCTTTCGGCCACCGCGGCATCAACCAGCCGGTGCTCGACAAAACCACCGGTCGCGTTGAAATCACCGCACACAACCACGGCTTCGCAGTGGACGCACCCATCGACGGCGCCTTCGACAGCCCCAACGGCTACGGCAAGGTCGAGGTCAGCCACATTGGCCTCAACGACCAGGTCGTCGAGGGGCTGCGCGCGCTCGACATTCCCGCCTTCTCGGTGCAGTACCACCCCGAAGCGGCCGCTGGCCCGCACGACGCCAACTACCTGTTTGACCGCTTCCGCGACATGGTCATCGCGCACAACGACAAGAAGGACTCGAAGTAATGCCGAAGCGCGACGATATCAACAGTGTTCTGGTGATCGGCTCCGGCCCGATCGTCATCGGTCAGGCTGCTGAGTTTGACTACTCCGGTACCCAGGCGTGCCGTGTGCTTCGCGAGGAGGGCGTGCGCGTCATCCTGGTGAACTCGAACCCGGCCACCATCATGACCGACCCCGACTTCGCTGACGCGACCTACATCGAGCCGATCACCCCCGAGGTCATCGAAACGATCATCGCGAAGGAAAAGCCCGACGCCATCCTCCCGACCCTCGGCGGGCAGACAGCGCTCAACGCGGCGATGCAGCTGGACGAGCTGGGCATCCTGGAGAAGCACGGCGTTGAGCTCATCGGCGCCAAGGTTGACGCCATCAAGAAGGGCGAAGACCGCCAGATCTTCAAGGACCTGGTTCTCGAGTGCGGTGCCGACGTTGCGAAGTCGGTCATTTGCCACACGATGGACGAACTGCTCGCTGGCGCGGAAGAGCTGGGCTACCCGCTCGTCGTGCGCCCCTCGTTCACCATGGGTGGCCTCGGCTCGGGCTTTGCGTACAACGAAGATGACCTGCGCCTCATCGGTGGTGCGGGCCTGCACGACTCGCCCACGAACGAAGTGCTCCTCGAAGAGTCGATCCTCGGCTGGAAGGAATACGAGCTCGAGCTGATGCGCGACACCACCGACAACACGGTGGTTGTCTGCTCGATCGAGAACGTCGACCCGGTTGGCGTCCACACGGGTGACTCGATCACGGTCGCACCGGCCCTCACGCTCACCGACCGCGAGTACCAGAACCTCCGCAACATCGGTATCGAGATCATCCGCGCCGTGGGTGTCGACACCGGTGGCTGCAACATTCAGTTCGCTATTGACCCGGCTAACGGCCGTGTCATCGTCATCGAGATGAACCCGCGTGTCTCGCGCTCGTCGGCGCTCGCATCGAAGGCCACCGGCTTCCCGATCGCGAAGATCGCTGCCAAGCTCGCAATCGGTTACCGCCTCGATGAGATCCCCAACGACATCACCGAGGTCACCCCGGCCAGCTTCGAGCCGACCCTCGATTACGTCGTCGTGAAGGCGCCGCGCTTCGCGTTCGAGAAGTTCCCGGCCGCCGACGCGACGCTGTCGACCACGATGAAGTCTGTTGGTGAGGCGATGGCCATCGGCCGCAACTTCACGACCGCACTGCAGAAGTCGCTCCGTTCGCTCGAAAAGCGCGGCTCCTCATTCCACTGGGGTGCAGAAGAGCGCTCCGTCGACGAACTCCTCGCCATCGCGAAGACGCCGACCGACGGCCGCATCGTCACTCTGCAGCAGGCCATGCGCAAGGGTGCCACGATCGAGCAGGCATTCGACGCCACGGCCATCGACCCGTGGTTCCTCGACCAGATCGCCCTCATCAACGAGGTTGCCGCCGGTATCGCCGCTGAGGCTGAGCTGACCGAGCGTGTCTTCCGCGTAGCGAAGGACCACGGCTTCAGCGACGCTCAGATCGCTGAGCTGCGCGCAAGCACGGAGGCAGAGATTCGTGGCGTTCGTCACGGCCTCGGCGTGCGCCCCGTCTATAAGACGGTTGACACGTGCGCTGGCGAGTTCCCAGCACTCACGCCGTACCACTACTCGTCGTACGACACCGAGACCGAGGTCGCGCCGAGCGAGCGCCAGAAGGTCGTCATCATTGGTTCCGGCCCGAACCGCATCGGTCAGGGCATCGAGTTTGACTACTCGTGCGTGCACGCATCGTTCGCTCTCTCCGACGCCGGCTACGAGACCATCATGGTCAACTGCAACCCGGAGACGGTCTCGACGGACTACGACACGTCTGACCGCCTGTACTTCGAGCCGCTGACGCTCGAAGACGTGCTGGAGATTCTGCACGCAGAATCGCAGTCCGGTGAGATTCTCGGTGTTGTCTGCCAGCTCGGTGGCCAGACGCCGCTGGGTCTCGCACAGGGCATCCAGGACGCTGGCTATACGATTCTCGGAACCAGCCCGGAAGCTATTGACGCGGCTGAAGAGCGTGCGCAGTTCAGCAAGATCCTGGACAACGCCAACCTCGTCGCACCGCGCCACGGGACGGCAACCGATGTTGACGGTGCTGTGACGATTGCTGAAGAAATCGGTTACCCGGTGCTCGTGCGCCCGAGCTTCGTGCTCGGTGGCCGCGGCATGGAAATCGTCTACGACACCGCGTCACTGCGCGACTACTTCGTTCGCATGGATGGCCAGGCCATCATCGGTGCGGGCCGCCCGCTGCTGGTAGACCGCTTCCTTGACGACGCGATCGAGCTTGACGTCGATGCCCTGTACGACGGCCACGAGCTGTACATCGGTGGCGTCATGGAGCACCTCGAAGAAGCCGGTATCCACTCCGGTGACTCGTCCTGCACCCTGCCCCCGATGTCACTCGGTCGCAGCGACATCGACCGCGTTCGCACGGCAACGCTTGGTATCGCTGAGGGTGTCGGCGTGCGAGGCCTGCTGAACGTGCAGTTCGCCATCTCGGCAGACGTTCTCTACGTGATTGAAGCCAACCCGCGTGCCAGCCGCACGGTTCCGTTCGTCTCCAAGGCTCTCGGAATCCCGCTGGCGAAGGCCGCCAGCCGCATCATGACCGGCTCGACGATCGCTGAGCTCAAGGCTGAAGGGTTGCTTCCGCAGAACGACGGTTCGCGCGTGCCGCTGGATGCTCCGGTTGCCGTCAAGGAAGCCGTGCTGCCGTTCAAGCGCTTCCGCACGAAGGACGGCCAGACGGTGGATTCCGTGCTCGGCCCGGAGATGCGCTCGACCGGTGAAGTCATGGGTATCGACCGCGACTTCCCGACCGCGTTTGCGAAGAGCCAGGCTGGCGCTTACGGCGGAATCCCGCGCGAAGGCACCGTCTTCATCTCGGTGGCAGACTCCGACAAGCGCGCCGTGATCCTGCCCGCACACCGCCTCCAGCAACTCGGCTATAAGCTCGTCGCGACGGAAGGCACCGCAGAGGTTCTCGCCCGCAACGGCATCGCCGTTGACGTCGTGCAGAAGTTCAGCGAGACCGTGGAGTCGGGCGCGACGAACATTGTCGACCTGATCAACGCCGGCGACATTGACATCGTGGTGAACACGCCGAGTGGCGTTGCAGCTCGTGCGGATGGCTACGAAATTCGTGCCGCCGCCGTTGCCGCTGACAAGGCTCTGTTCACGACGATGGCTGTACTCGGTGCAGCTGTTTCAGCAATGGACGCCATGGGCTCGCCGTTCCAGGTTCGCAGCCTGCAGGAGTACCACGAAGATCGGATGGCATCGCTTTCATGACAATTGCGTTTGGCACGAAGACTCGTGAGGCGATTCTGACGCACGGTGCGCTGTGTGTCGGGATCGACCCCCACGAATCCCTTTTGAACGAGTGGAACCTGCCGGTTTCGGCTGCGGGTGTGCGTGAGTTTAGCCTTCGGGTCGTTGACGCATCCGCGGGCGCCGTGGGTTTCGTTAAGCCGCAGGTGTCGTTCTTCGAGCGCTTCGGATCCGCCGGATTCGCAGCCCTCGAAGACACCATCCGCGCCGCTCGTGACGCCGGGATCCTGGTCATTGCCGACGCAAAACGAGGAGACATCGGAACCACGATGGCCGGCTACGCGCAAGCGTGGCTGGCATCGGGGTCACCGCTGGAATCTGATGCGCTGACGGTGAGCCCGTACCTCGGGCCGACATCGCTGCGCGAAACAATGGCCTTCGCACATGAGCACGGGAAGGGACTCTTCGTGCTCGCTGCTACCAGCAACCCGGAAGCCGGGGAGCTGCAGCGCGCGAAGGTCGCGACCGACGCCGGCGGTGAAACCGTTGCCGCGTCTGTCATCTCATCGGTGTCGTCGTTTAACGCCGCCACCGCGGACGGTCACGGATGGGGATCCATGGGATTCGTGATCGGGGCAACGGTAGATCAGGCTGCGCTTGACCTACCCGAGATGCTCACGCCGCACGCGCCAATTCTCGCCCCGGGCTTCGGCGCCCAGGGTGCAGCGTTGGCTGAACTAGGGGAGTTGTTCGGTGCAAACGCACCGTCCGTCATTGCGAGCGAAAGCCGAGGCATTCTCCGAGCCGGACCCGCCGGTCTCGAGAACGCTATTCGCTCGCGCAAACACGAACTGGAGGTTACCCGTGGCTGACGCTCAGCGTCCCCCCGAGGTCGATCGAATCGCCGCTTCCCAGAAGGCTGTCGCCGCCCGCCGCGCCCGCGCTTCACTGAAGCGTGACATCGCACATCGCATTGTGACGCCGCAGCAAGTGACCCGACGTGCCTATGCCGACCCGAGTTCGGCTGCCGGAACGTTGCGTGTGACGGAGTTTTTGACGGCGATCCCCGCCATTGGCGAGGGAAAACGTGATCGTATTCTGGCTGACCTGGCGATCTCCCCGGTAAAGCGTCTCGGTGGTCTCGGTGCTCGTCAGCGCCGCGACATTGCCGAGTGGCTGGATGCTCGCCTGCCCGAGCCCAGCGCTCGCCCGCACCGCAGCCGCCTGCTCGTGCTTGCCGGCCCGACGGCCGTTGGCAAGGGCACCGTCGCCGCACACATTCGTGAGACGCACCCCGAAATTCACCTGTCGGTATCGGCGACGACCCGTGCGCCGCGCCCGGGTGAGGTCGAGGGGGAGCACTACTTCTTCGTCGATGACGCCGAGTTCGACCGCATGGTCGCTGCCGGCGAATTGCTCGAATACGCCACGGTGCACAATTCGTACCGCTATGGCACCCCGCGCACGCCGATCTTTGACGCGATTGCTGCGGGCAAGACAGTGCTGCTCGAGATTGACCTGCAGGGCGCTCGTCAGGTGCGCAAGGCTGAGCCGAGCGCGTCGCTCGTGTTCTTGCTTCCGCCGTCGTGGGACGAATTGGTCGACCGTCTGGTGGGCCGCGGAACCGAGGGGGAAGAAGAGCGCACGCGTCGCCTCCGCACCGCGAAGGTGGAGCTCGCGGCTCAGAACGAGTTCGACCACCGCGTCGTGAACGACGAGGTCGCTCGTGCCGCTGATGAGGTCGTTGCTCTCGCTACCACCGAGCAATTGTGACGCGGCCCGCGGCAAAAGCCGCGGGCCGCAAACAGTTACCACCAAAAGGGCGTAGACTGAACTCTTGCGTATGCGCGGATTCCGCCACGCCACGTCTTTTCCACTCCGACACAGGAGGTCTGCCATGGCCGGCACCAACCTGGGCATCATCGACCCGCCCATTGACAACCTGCTCAGCAAGGTTGAGTCCAAGTACGAACTGGTTATCTACGCGTCCAAGCGCGCACGCCAGATCAACGACTACTACTCGGACCTGCAGGAGGGCAACCTCTTCGACAACGTGGGCCCGCTCGTGGACTCGTCTGTTGAAGACAAGCCGCTGACGATCGCTCTTCACGAGATCAACGAGGACAAGCTGCGCCTGCGCGCTGCCGAGTAAATCTCGATTTATGACCCGCCGTCATGGAATGTCCGTGGCGGCGGGCATATTTGTGTGTGACACCTACGACTGGAGCCTATAAATGACTAGCCTGCGCCTGTTCACCTCTGAGTCTGTCACCGAAGGACACCCCGATAAGATCTGCGACCAGATCTCGGACAGCATCCTCGATGACCTGCTGAGCAAAGACCGCAACACGCACGCGGCGATCGAGACGCTCGTCACCACGGGTCTCATTCATGTTGCCGGTGAGCTGCGTACCGACGCCTACGCCGACATTTCGGGCATTGCTCGTCGTGTGGTGAACACCATTGGCTACACCTCGAGCGAGACCGGCTTTGACGGCGACTCGTGCGGTGTCACGGTTTCAGTTGGCGAGCAGTCAGGCGACATCCACGCGGGTGTTTCGCAGGCACTTGAGGCGCGCGAAGGTTCTGCTGATCGTCACGACCTGCAGGGCGCGGGCGACCAGGGCATCATGTTTGGTTTCGCCACGAACGAGACCCCACAACTGATGCCGGCATCGGCGTGGCTGGCACACCGCTTGGCCGAGCGCCTGGCGGCGGTTCGCCACGACGGAACTATCCCGGAGCTTCGCCCCGACGGCAAGACCCAGGTGACGCTCGGCTATGACGGTTTCACGCCGAAATCGATCGAGGCTGTCGTCGTGTCAACGCAGCACAACCCCAACGTGACGCAGGAGGCCCTGCGCGAGGCGGTGCGCACGCACGTCATCGAGCCGGTACTCGCTGAGTCTGGCCTGGACGCCCCCGATTACAAGCTGTACTTCAACCCCGCAGGTCCGTTCGAAATCGGTGGCCCGAAGGGCGACGCCGGCCTCACCGGTCGCAAAATCATCATCGACACGTACGGTGGCGCCGCTCGTCACGGTGGCGGTGCCTTTAGCGGCAAAGACCCGTCGAAGGTTGACCGCTCGGCGGCGTACGCGATGCGCTGGGTAGCGAAGAACGCTGTCGCCGCTGGCCTCGCTGACCGCCTTGAGGTTCAGGTTGCCTACGCGATTGGCAAGGCACACCCGGTTGGTCTGTACGTTGAGTCGTTCGGCACCGG
Source organism: uncultured Microbacterium sp. (assembly GCA_947503655.1). Lineage (GTDB taxonomy): Bacteria > Actinomycetota > Actinomycetes > Actinomycetales > Microbacteriaceae > Microbacterium. The sequence continues at coordinate 1,731 of CANNEP010000051.1, read as the reverse complement.
AAAGATCGATGACGACGCGATCGCTTCGGCTATCAGCAGCGTCTTTGACCTGCGCCCGAGCGCGATCATTGAAGAGCTCGACCTGTTGCGCCCGATTTACGCGGCAACGGCAGCGTACGGTCACTTCGGCCGCGAGCTTCCTGACTTCACGTGGGAAAAGACCACCCGCGTCGACGAGTTGCGCGCTGCTGCCGGGCTCTGACATGCCGCAGCGAATCGTTCGCGTACTGATCGATTCGCCCCTGCCACAGCTTGACAGGCTGTTCGACTACACCGTTCCGGACGCACTCGAAAGCTCGGTGCAGCCGGGCGTTCGCCTCAGGGTGCCACTGCGTACCGTGGGACGAATTGTCGATGCCATCGCGATCGAAGTCGTCGCCGAGGCGAGCGTTGATCGCCCGCTCAGCGAAATCGATAGCGTCGTCTCAACCGCGTGCGTTGTTCCGCCGTTCCTCTACACGCTCGCGCGAAAGGTCGCCGATCGTGCCGGAGGCGCGGCGAACGACATTCTGCGTCTCGCCGTCCCCAAGCGTCAGGTGCGCGTTGAGAAGCAGTGGCTGACAGCGACGGAACCTGTTGCTGCGGTGGTTGCGGGCGACGCGGTTTCGTACGCAGACACGTTGGTTGACGACTTTCCTGGTCTAGCGGCCGCGGTCATCGCGCGCGAGCGTGTGGCCCTCACCGCGATTGCGCATCCCGTCACAACGAATGACGGCGGTACGGTGGGCGCCTGGGCGGTGCTCGTGGCGGCACTGGCGACGCAGCGCCTTGCGAGCGGCGAGAGCACGATCGTCGTTGTTCCTGACTATCGTGATCAAGATGCGGTTATGACGGCGCTCAGCGACTTCGTCGCCGACGACGCTGTGGCGCGCGTGGACGCGCGTCAGTCTGGCCCCGACCGCTACCGCAGCTTCTTGCGAACACTCGCCGCGGCACCCGTCATCGTGGTGGGCAATCGTTCTGCGATCTATTCGCCCGTCGACGCGAGCCTCATCGTGATGTGGGATGACGGTGACAGCCTGCTTGAAGAGCCGCTTGCGCCGTACGTCCACTCGCGAGATGCCGCGCTCGTGCGCCAAGAGCTGTCGGGCTGTGCATTGGTCTTCGCTGGCCACACCCGCACGTCCGATGTCGAGCGCCTGATCGCCCTCGGATACGTGACCGAGATTACGGCCGCTCGCCGGTATGCGCCGAGCACGGTCCTGACCGCTTCTACCGACAGCGAAGCTCCGGGCACGCGCATCCCATCGAGCGCCTATCGTGCGGTGCGCGAAGCACTGGCGACGGGCCCGGTCTTGGTGCAGGTATCTCGCCCGGGTTATGCACCGGTGTTGGTGTGCGCGAAGTGCCGTACGCCCTCCAAGTGTGCGCACTGTTCCGGCCCGCTCCATGCGAAGGCTCGCGGCGCGGCGCCGCAGTGCCGGTGGTGCGGACGCACCGCGCACAGCTGGAAGTGCCCCGATTGTCAGTCGGTTAATGTGCGCCTCGCATCGTCGGGCAGTGAGCGCACGGCTGATGACCTGGGGCGCGCCTTTCCCGGTGCCCGTGTTGTCGTGTCAGACGGAGAGCACACGGTCATGGAAGTGGGGGAGAAGCCGGCCCTGGTTGTGGCGACACGCGGTGCTGAACCCATCGCCGCTGGCGGGTACCACGCCGTCCTCTTGCTCGACGGCGACCGCATGCTCATGAGCGACGACCTGCGTGTCGCCGAATCTTGCTTGCGGTGGTGGT
>CANNEP010000050.1 GCA_947503655.1 uncultured Microbacterium sp. | reverse complement strand
ACTTGAAATCCGTCATCGTTCCGTCCGTCCAATCTCCGCCAAGCATGCTCAAGCTTCACGATTTTTGCAACAGAGCCTGTCTGCGTAACCGGCTCAAACGCGTCCACGCACAGCCCCGGGCGCCTTACCGCTGCTCGACATCGTGTACGGAGAGGCATCTGCGCAGGTCAGAGCCCTCGCCAGACGTCTCGCAGCACCATGTCGCCCGGGGGACCGTGGTGATTCATCTGATGCAATACGCAGACTAGGCTGTGACATACGGTCTGTTTTCGGCAGCCCCCACCCCCGATAGGACACCATGACAAGCGAGTACGCCGACGCGCACATGTCGCGACGCGATGCTCGCCGCCACCGCAATAACGCGAAGCGCAAGGGCGGCTGGGGTGTCTTTTTCCGCGACCTGATCGTCATCATTCTGGTGGCACTTCTGGTGTCGTTCTTGGTCAAGACGTTTGTGGTGCGCTCGTTCTATATTCCGTCGGGGTCGATGGAAAACACGCTGCAGGTGCAAGACCGCATTCTCGTTGACGAACTGACCCCGCGCTTTACCGGCTACGACCGCGGCGACATCGTGGTGTTCCGTGACCCGGGCGGGTGGCTTCAGGGGGTTTCCGTGCCGAAGCCCGACCGTGGACCCATCGCTGAGGGTGTGGACTGGGTGCTGTCCCTCGTGGGCCTTTCGGCACCAGACTCGTCCGAGCACCTCATCAAGCGCGTCATTGGCTTGCCCGGCGACCATGTGGTGTGCTGCAACGAGCTCGGCCAGACGTCGGTCAACGGCGTGCCCCTCGATGAGTCGGAGTACGTACAGCTCACGCCCGGCCCCGATCGTCCTGAATACGAGTACGACGTTGTGGTTCCGGAAGGCTCGCTGTGGGTACTGGGCGACAATCGGAACAACTCACAAGACTCTCGCTTTCACATCGATGAGCCCGGGCAGGGCTTTGTGCCTCTGTCTGAGGTCGTCGGACGCGCATTCTTGCGCACGTGGCCGTTCGACCGCTTCGGCGGATTGGGCTCCAGCGACTCGGCATTCATCGGCGTGCCAGATCCGGCCGACCAGTGAGCCCTGCCGTTCCCACGCTAGAGCGCGAAGCGACGCTGCTCGAGCAATATCCGTTCATCATCGCGTGCGATGAAGTCGGCCGCGGCGCGATCGCCGGGCCCGTCGTCGTGGGTGCCTCGATCGTCTACGCGTCGCACTTGGGCAGCGCTATTCCCGAGGGCCTGCGCGACTCGAAGCTCATCGCTGAGGCGAAGCGTCATGACGTTGCCGATCGTGCGCGCGATTGGGTGAGCGGTTCGGGCCTCGGCTGGGCGAGCGCTCTTGAGGTTGACCAGACCGGCATCATGCGGGCGCTGGGTACGGCCGCACTCCGCGCGATCGAAACCGTGGCGGCTGAAGCCGGCGTTGATCCGCGTGACGGCGTTGTGCTGCTGGACGGCAATTACGACTACATTCAGCCCGCTGGCGGGTGGGGGATGACGGTCATCCCCGTCATCAAAGGTGACCGCGATTGTGCGTCGGCTGCCGCCGCCTCCGTGCTCGCTAAGGTGGCCCGCGACGACTACATGGTGGAAATTCACGCCGAAGCGCCCGCGTATCAGTGGGAGCGCAACAAGGGCTACGGCAGTGCCGAGCACCGCGCCGCGATCGTCGAGTTCGGCATCACCCCACACCACCGTGCCTCGTGGGCATTTGAAGGCAACACGCTGTTCTGAGCCATTCGTGGTTCCGCTCGCCGGCTGTATATCGCTGGCGTTTCGGCTCTTGCAGCATCCCACCCCTTGGGCTGTGATCTATAGATGCCTGATCAGATGCTTATTTTTTGTCGTACTGTAAGTACTTAATTTCTGCCAGAATCAAAGTCAAGGGTCCACATCGGCTACTGACAGTGAGGTTCGGCATGGCAACGGCACGCAGAGATGAGCCACTTCGCGTCTTGCTGGCCCACGCCCACCCTGATGACGAGAGCTGTGCAACGGGCGGAACCATCGCCCGACTCGTTGCCGAAGGGGCGGCTGTCACCGTGGTCACCTGCACGCAGGGCGAGCAGGGGAAGATCGCGCTCCCCGAACTTCAACACCTGTACGTCGATAACGACGACGCACTGGGGCCGGAGCGAGCGCGCGAGCTGAGCCTCGCGATGCAGGCGCTGGGCGTCACTGACCATCGCTACCTCGGTGGTTCCGGTCACTACCGCGACTCCGGACGCATGGGTATCCCAGCCAATAACCGACCCGATGCCTTTTGGTCGGCTGACCCGATCGAGGCGGCCAATCTGATGGCAGCCATTGTCCGCGAAACGCGGCCGCACATCGTCATCACCTACGACACCAACGGGGGATATGGGCACCCCGATCACATTCAGACGCACCGCGTGACCATGAATGGGCTGGCGGCGGCCGCAGACGCCACGAGCCGGGATCCGGGCGAGCCGTGGGACGTACCGCTCGTCTATTGGACAGCCGTGCCGCGCGACCTGATTGTTGCTGAACTCACCGAGCTCGCCACTCGTGCAGACGACCTGGGACTCTGGGTCGACCCAGATCCCGGCGAGTACCCCGACGGCGTGCACCCGGACGATGAGATTGATGTCGAGTTCGATGTTTCGGACTACCTGGCACAGAAGACCCAGGCACTCGCCGCACACAAGACCCAACTCACCGTGAAGGGCGCCTACTGGGTGCTCGCGAGCGGACGTGGCATGCGGATTCAACCCCGCGAATGGTTCATCCGTGTCAAGGGCGGACACCGCACATCACCGGGGTATGAGACGGCGCTCGATACCGGAGCGCCGTAGCCGTGACGAGGCCATCCATTGCCCTTGCCGATCGCCACACCCAGCGTGCCGCCGTCATCGGTGCATTGCACGCTAGGCGAATGAGCCGTACCGCCCTGGTTGAGCGGTTTGACGTGAGCTCGTCGCTCATCACCCGCATTGTGCGCGGCCTAATCGACGATGGCGTGATCTACGAGACCGGCACTCAGCTGCCGTCAGCGGGTCGACCGGCAGTGCAACTGGAAGTCACGAAACATTACGGCACCTTGATTGCGGTCAATTGCACGGCGGACGGTATTCATGCACGCAGCTTTGACCTGCACGACAACATCCTGCGCGAGATCCGCACCGATGCGCCCGAAGGCGGGATGACACCGCAACACATCGTGGACTCCATTGGCGAACTGGCCCACCTCACGCCCCGCCTCCTCGGTATTGGGGTGGGAATCGCTGGCATCGTCGACGCTGATACCGGCGCGGTGAGTGCGGCCCCCAACCTCGGGTGGACGGCCCCGGTCGCGCTCTACGACATGTTGCATGAGCGCACCGGCGTCGCTGTCACGATCGACAACGACGTGAACCTGATGATGGCTGCCGAACGGCCGACGCTCGATGCCTCGTTGCGTTCAGACGCGCTTTATCTATATCTCGGTAAGCGCGGCATCGGTGCCGGCTTTATCGCGGCTGGCCGCCTCGTGCGAGGGCGTCACGGCGCAGCGGGTGAGCTGGGACTGTTTTCGCTCTCACGTATAGACGCGCCAGCTGCAGAAGCACGCACGTTTGAAGAGCGTTTCGCCTCGACCGCACTTGCCGCGCGTCTACGCGACGCCGGCCATGACGTTTCTGGCCCCGTGGTTCCAACTCTTCTCGCGCTTGCCGAAGACGGCGACGAAGCGGCGCAGAGTATCCGCGCGGAGCTGCTGGCGGGCTTCGCGACGTCGATCAGCCTAGCAACCGCCATGCTTGACCCGTCCGTCGTCATTCTCGGCGGAGAAGCTCGCGATTTCGCCGACGCCGAATGCGAGGAGATCCGCAGCGTGCTGACGCGGCGCTTGCCATTTGTGCCGGTGCTTCAACCGGCCACCCTGAATCCCGATGCCGTGCTCGACGCCGCGCGAGCACGATGCTGGAACACCGTTCTCGCCGGAGGCATATGACGAGACACGACACAGCCCGAGTTCCCGCGGCCTAGCCGCACCAACCCATCATGAATGAGAAATCAAGGAAGATTATGCAGTCAAGCACGTTCCGCCCCCGGTTGCTCGCCGGTGTGGCCATTGCAGCAGCCTCCACGCTCCTCCTCGCAGGATGCGCCGGAGACGTAGAAGCACCTCCCGCTACGCAGAAGCCGACGAGCGAGCCTTCGGCTGAGGCCACGCAGACGCCGTCGGAGAGCCTGACGATCTACACGGGTCGTGACAAGGACGAGGTCGCGTGGGTCGTATCTGAGTTCGAGAAGGCGCACCCGGAGTACGCAGGCAAGGTGACGACGGTCATCGCTGGCGCCCAGGACAACCTGGACCGTATGCGCGCTGAGGCATCGAACCCGCAGGCCGGATTCCTCTGGGGCGGCACCCAGCAACAGTTCGAGCAGGCCGCGAAGGAGGGCCTGCTGGCCGAGTACGTCCCCGCAAACGGTGACGCGGTTCCGGCTCAGTACAAAGACCCGGGCAACAAGTGGATCGCCGAGATGCTGCTGCCTGAGGTCATCATCTACAACTCGAACATCCTGACCGCCGAGACGGCGCCGCAGGACTGGTCGGAGTTGGGCGATGAGAAGTGGAAGGACCAGATCGTCATTCGTGACGTTATGCCGTCCGGCACGATGCGCACGATCTACGCATCGATCGTGTACAGCGCATTTGCCGCAGACGGCAGCCCGGATGCCGGCTACGAACTCCTGAAGAAGATCGACGCCAACACCGTTTCGTACGCCGCTAACCCGGACGACATGTACACGCAGCTCGACCAGGGCACCGGTTCGGTCACCGTGTGGAACATGCAGGACGCCCTGATCCAGCCGCTGAAGAACAACCGTCCGTGGGGCTACATCATGCCGAAGTCGGGCGCACCGGTGCTCGTTGACGGCGTTGGCATCATCGAGAACGACAAGCAGGAAGTTGCTGCGCAGGCGTTCATGGACTTCCTGATGGAAGAGGGCATGCAGGCCAAGCTTGCTACCGACTACTACCAGATCCCCGCCATGGAGATCGCGGCAGACAGCCAGCCGGAGTGGATGAAGGACTTCAAGCTCAACGAAGCCAAGATCGACTGGGCTGTCTTCGCCGAGCACCAGGACGAGTGGATGACGTACTGGGTAGACAACATCAAGGACAAGGGCTAATTCCGACATGGTCTCTGTGACCCTTCACAACCTCACGAAAACGTATTCGCGCAGCGGAACGGTCGTGAACGGCATCAATCTGGACATTGAAGACGGCGAGTTTTTCACTCTGCTGGGGCCATCCGGCTGCGGAAAATCAACAACGCTACGCATGATCGCGGGCTTTGAAGAACCGAATGACGGAACCATTCACTTCGATGATCTGGACGTGACGTTCTCGCCGCCCAACAAGCGCGACGTGGGACTCGTCTTCCAGAACTACGCCCTGTTTCCTCACATGAGTGTGAGCAAGAACGTGGCGTTCGGCCTGGACGTACGAAAAGTGAAGGGCACAGAGGCCGCACGTCGAATTACTGACGTTCTCGCGCAGGTCGGGCTCGCAGATCGCGCGCACGCCCGCGTCGATGAGCTCTCGGGCGGGCAGCAGCAGCGTGTTGCGCTCGCCCGGGCGCTCGTCTTTCGGCCGCAGCTTCTGCTGTTGGACGAACCGATGTCGAACCTCGACGCGAAGCTTCGCCTCGAAATGCGTGGCGCGCTGCGTGACCTTCACGAAGAGACCGGCATCACCTCGGTCTATGTGACGCACGACCAGGCAGAAGCGCTTGCGATGTCGACACGTATTGCGGTCATGAACACCGCCGTCGTGCATCAGGTCGGCACACCCGACGAGGTCTATGCGCGTCCTGCGACCGCGTTCGTCGCCGGCTTCCTCGGGCGAAACAACCTGCTCGATGCGACGGTGCGATCCCACGACGGAACCCGCGTGCAGCTGACGCTTGCCGATGGTTCCGTTCTCCACGCGTTCTCTCAGAACGCCGCTTCCGACGTGACGTTCGAGGTCGGATCTCACGTTGTTGCCACCGTGCGCGCGGAAGCCGTGACTGTGGCTGGCGACAGCGATGTCAACGTGTTGTCTGGGATTGTCGCCGACGTTGACTTCGTGGGCTATTCGCTGTCGTGCGAGCTCGATACCGCGCTCGGGCGTATCAAGGTTGACCTGACCGGATCGCACACACGCCCGCAGCGCGGCGACACGATGCGTATCGCGTTGCCCGAGGCGGCCGTCTATTGCGTTCCCGCGGAGCGACAATGACGACCGCAACAGCAGAGCATTCGCTCACTAACACCACCCGCGTGGCCGGGCCACCGAAGCGACCCTCATGGATTCGTCGGCGCTGGTCGACAGTCTTCACGCTCGCCCTTCTGGCGATCGTGCTCATTGGGTACGTCATCGGCCCGATGATTGCGACGGCACGTCGCTCCGTCTCGCAAGACAAAGCCGCGATTCTTGGCTTCTCATTCAAAGCCTGGGGTGACTTCTTTGCCAACCCGACGCAGTCCTCTGCCATCGGTGGTTCCATTGTCCTCTCGATCCTCTCGGTGATCGTGGCCGGTGTGCTGGGCACGGCCGTTGCGATTCTGCTGACGCGGTGGGAGTTCCCGGGGCGGCGCGTGTGCCAGGTGCTTGCATTGCTGCCGATCGCGTTGCCACCGCTCATGGGCGTGTGGTCGTTCAAGTTGCTGTTTGGCGTCGGCGGACGTATCCCGTACGCCATGCAGGAATGGTTCGCCCTTGACCAGAAGGACTTCTGGCTCGAGGGTCTCGCGGGAGTTCTCGTTGTTCATGCGATGACGATGTACCCGTACTTCTACCTGACCGTGTCTGCGGCGCTCGCGAATGCAGATGCATCGTTGGAAGAAGCAGCAGAGTCGATGGGCGCTGGGCGGTTCCGTGTATGGACGCGCGTCACGCTGCCGCTACTGACGCCCGCGCTCGTAGCAGGCTCCCTCATCACGTTTATGTCGGCGATGTCGTCGTATACCGCGCCACTGTTGTTTCAGTACACCGATGTCATGACCCAACAGATCGTGATCGCGAAGACAAACGGCGATATGCGACTGGCGTCGATCATCTCGACGACCCTCGCGATCATCTCCATCGTTTTCCTCGCGATTATTCGGTCATACGAACAGCGCAAGGTGTACCGCACGCAATCGAAGGGCGGCGGAAAACGGCGCTCGACAGTCACGAGCACACCCGCGAAGGTTGTACTGTTCTTGATCGCCGTGCCAACGACGATTTTCCTCGTGCTTCCGATTCTGATGATTTTCGTGCTGTCGATCACCGCGAAGGGCGGCTGGCTGCAGTCGGTGTTCCCCACGGGCTACACGCTGGAGTGGTGGGCGCAGCTCTTCACAGGCGGCTTTGATTTCTGGCGGCCGGTGACAAACTCGCTGATCATGAGCGTGCTCGCGGTCGGTGGTGCGGTGCTGCTTGGCGCGGGTGCCGCGTATGTGATGAGTCGCATGCAGTTTCGCGGCAAGCTCGCTCTCGACATTGCGATCATGCTGCCGTGGGCGTTGCCGGGAACAGTGGTGGCCATCAACCTCATCACGGCATTCGCAAGCCCATCACCCTTTGCGGCTGGCCAAGTACTCGTTGGCACCTTCGCAATCCTGCCGCTCGCGTACTTCGTACGCTTCAACCCGCTGATTTTCCGATCAACGTTTGCGTCACTCTCACAGCTTGACCCGAACTTGGAAGACGCGGCCCGCAGCCTCGGCGCCTCGTGGTGGTATGCGTTTCGCAAGGTCGTTCTCCCGCTGATTTCACGCGGCATCATGGCCGGTGCGCTCCTCGCATTCGTCGATGGTGTCGGCGAGTTCGTGGCATCGGTACTCATCTACACACCCGATTGGATTCCGCTGTCGATTGCGGTCAACAACGCGAACTACCAGGGCAACATCGGTACCGGATCGGTCTATGGCATGATCCAGGTCATCCTGGTGCTCATCGTTCTCATTATTACCAAGCGGATGGAGTCCAAAAGCGACACCATCACGCCAACCATGTAAAGCAGAAGGACAATCATGAATCGTGACGAGATCATCGCCCGCGACGGCGACTCGTTTCCTGGCGAAAGCTACACCACGGCCGTTTTGCGCCCCGCCTACGATGAAGCCAAGCGCATGCTGTTGCCGTCGATGATGCGCATCCACCGTGCACACCTCATCATGCTGCGCACGGCCGGAATTCTGTCAGCGTCCGACGCCGCCGTCATTGCGCAGTCGATCGACGAACTCAATCTCGATGCGCTGGCATCAAGCGAGTACACGGGGGAGTTCGAAGACCTCTTCTTCACCGTCGAACACCAAATGATGCAGATCGGTGGCGAAGTCACCGGCAGCCTGCACACGGCGCGCAGCCGCAACGACATGGGCATGACGCTGTACCGCATGGTCATGCGCGAGCAGCTCCTGCGAGTGCTGAAGGCAGCGGGCAACCTGTACGAGACGTTGGTGCGAATGGGGGCCGAGCATGCGGAGACCCTGACGCTTGAGCACACCCACACGCAGCCCGCACAGCCGTCGATCCTCGGTCACCGTTTTCTCGCGATCGCGGACGTGCTGGGCCGTGACATTCGCCGCGTACAGCAGGCATACGCAAGCCTCGACTACTCGCCGATGGGTGGCGCTGCCCTCACCGGAACGGGATTCCCGATCAACCGCGAGCACATGGCCGAGCTCTTGGGCTTCCGCGGTCTCGTAGAAAACTCGTACGACGCTGTGGCGGCCACCGACTACATCGCGCACTCGGCAATCACGCTGCAGCTCATGGCCGTCGACACTGGTCGTAGCTGTGTTGACTTCTTGAACTGGTGCACCGCAGAGTTCGGTCTGTACCGCGTTGCTGCCCCCTACGTGCAGATCTCGTCGATCATGCCGCAAAAGCGCAACCCGGTGTCGATCGAACACTCACGTTCGCTGTTGTCTGCGGCGGCCGCGAGCGCCCAGACGGTGCTGACGATGATGCACAACACGCCCTTTGGTGACATCGTTGACACTGAAGACGACCTGCAGCCTCACATTTGGCGCTCCGTCGAAATCCTCACCAACGTGTTGGAGCTGTTGTCTGGGGTCTACGGAACCATTCAGGTCAACACGGACGTGATGCGCGAGCGTGCGCTGGCATCGTTCGCGAACGCTACTGAGCTCGCTGACACGCTGGTGCGCGATGGCGGACTCACGTTCCACCAGGCTCACGCCATCGTGTCGCGGCTCGTCCGCGAGGCCGATGTTGCCGGTGTCACCGACATTCGCACGCTCACCGGTGAACAGGTGCACGCTATTGCCCGGGATGTCGTCGGACACGATGTCTCGCTGTCGGCAGAGCAACTCGCCCGTGCCCTCAACGCGGACAACTTTGTCGCCGTACGGACATCGACGGGCGGTGCCGCACCGAGCGAGGTTGCGCGCATGGCCGCGGCACGTGTCGCGACCGCAGCAGAGTTCGCCGCCTGGCTGGACGCCACGCACCAACATTTGTCGAGTGTCGATGCGCGTCTGCTCACCGAAACCGCGGCGCTTCGCCAGACCGAAGGATAACGGCAGTGCAGACGCCCGAGGAGAGCATCCTCGGAATCGACTTCGGCGGCACCAAGGTGGCGCTGCGGGTGATGCATCCAGACGGAACCACCAGAGACCAGCGACTCAAGATCGGTGTCGGGGAGGACGCGCACAGCGTCATCGACCGTACCCTCGCGGCGGCCGTTGAACTCGGCCACAACGTCGCAGCGGCCGGGATCAGTACCCCCGGAATCGTCCATGACGAGCGCGTTGACCTGGCGCCGAATGTCGTTGGCTGGAGTGACCTTTCGCTGACGAATCGATTGCGAGACGGGCTGGGCGCACGAGAGATCGTTGTGGAGAACGATGTCAAGGCCGCTGCGCTCGCGGAGGTACGTGAGGGCGAACTGCGCGGCGTCGATGCCGGCCTCTACGTGAATCTGGGGACCGGTATCGCCATCGCGCAGATTGTGGCTGGGGCGATCGTGCGCGGTGCACACGGCGCCGCCGGCGAGATCGGATACGGCGTCGTCGGAACCGTCCTCGACTTCTCGGGGAAGGGGGCACCACTGGAAGAGTTTGCTGGCGGCGGCGGACTCACACGGCGTATTCGTGAGTCCGGTCTCGGCATCAACGACGTCGAATCGCTGGTGGCGTTGTCGGCAACGAACAGCGAAGCCGCGACGCTGTGGATGTCAGCGATCGACGAAATAGCGCGCCATCTCGTGACCGCGGCTCTCACTATCGACCCCGCTCGCATCGTGCTGGGTGGCGGCATGGTGCGCGCAGGCGACGCTCTCATGGTTCCGCTGTCCGAGCGGCTCGTCGGCGCGTTACCGTATGCGCCCACCATCGCGGTCTCCGCATTTGGGCATGACGCGGCCCTCAGTGGCGCACTCATGCTGGCCAATGATCGACTTACAGGAAGATGACGATATGACGCTCGAATCGCGCACGCTTGCGAATCACCTCGTGCAAAAGGGCGCCGCGATGCACGCGGCCGCGACGGCACGACCCGCCGCGGCTGACTGGGATGAGAGCATCGAAGCTGTCTGCGTTGCCGATGACAACACCGGCGTGCGAAAACTCACGATTCGCGACTTCCACTTCGTCGGTGATGGCGGAGCCGACATCGGGGGATGGGACTTGGGTCCGACCTCGCCCGAGTACCTGCTCGGCGTGATTTCGACATGTCTGACGCACACGATGCTGTGTCTTGCGGCCTGGCGTGGTCATAGTCTTGATCGCGTTGAGGTGCGCGTCACCGCAGACAACAATGATGCGCGCTTCTTCGGCATCGAGACGAACACGCCACCGCCGCCGCACAACATTCGTATCCACGTCGATCTGGAATCGTCGGCAATGTCAGATCAGGAGCGAGCCGACTTCATTCTCGAAGCGGAAGCCACGTGCCCCATCGTGCAAGCACTTCGCCAGCCGACTGCGGTCACGGTGGACTTCTGAGCCTCGTTGTGAAGCTCAACGTCGTTTCGCCCTTATCTGTTGTTGCGGCATAGGATGGATGAACCATGGATGAGGATGCTTTTGACGACTATGACCGCGAACTAGAGCTCGCGCTGTACCGCGAGTACCGCGACGTTGTCGGTCAGTTTCAGTACGTCATCGAGACCGAGCGTCGCTTCTATCTCGCGAACGCCGTTGACGTGGTGCGCCGCGACTCAGCCAACGATTTCTACTTCGAAATCACGATGACCGATGTCTGGGTGTGGGACATTTACCGCGCCGATCGGTTCGTAAAGTCGGTGCGCGTGCTGACGTTTAAAGACGTCAATATCGAAGAACTGTCGCGCCACGACATTCAGATTCCTGACGACCTCGCCCTCGACGGCGAGAAGTGATCCTCGTTCCCTAACAACGCGCGATTTTTCGCGTGTTGTCCACCGCGGCTGATTCGCGGGGTTTTTGCGTGCCTGGGTACCGCAGAGTCGGGGGATGGCAGCGAAAGATGATCTGGGCAGACGTGGCGAACAGCTCGCCGTCGAATACCTCACCAAGCGGAACCACGTGGTGCAGAGCCGCAATTGGCGGTGCGCCGAGGGGGAGCTGGATGTCGTAACGCTCAACGACGACCTCGTGGTTGTCGTTGAGGTGAAGACCAGACGCAGCATGGCGTTTGGCGACCCGCTGGAGGCCGTCGATCCGCGTAAGATTTCGCGGCTTTGGCGTCTGGCGCGGGAGTGGAGCCGCGCGCACGCCGAGATCGCGCGCGGTCGTGCCGTGCGCCTCGACATCATCGGCATCACGGGCGATGACGATCACGGCTTCGACATCGCTCATCTGGAGGACGTGCGATGAGCGTCGTACGCACGTGGGCGATTGCGTTGAACGGTATCACCGGGGCGCTCGTTGAGGTTGAGGCCGATTTATCGTCGCAGACTCCGGCGTTCGATCTCATTGGGCTGGCAGACAAGGCGCTGGGCGAGGCCGTGCGTCGCGTGAGCAACGCCTGTTTCAACGCGCAGCTGCCATTGCCGCGGCGGCGCATCACGGTCAATCTGTCGCCGGCGGCACTCCCCAAACGGGGTTCCGGTTTTGATGTGGCGATTGCGATGGCCGCGATCGCCACCGAGCACAAGATTTCGCTCGAGTCGTTGCACCGCACCGTTCACATTGGCGAGTTAGGGCTTGACGGCCGGTTGCGGCCGGTGCCCGGTGTGCTTCCGTGCGTGATTGCGGCGCGTGACGCGGGCTTCGATCGCGTGGTCGTGCCGTTCGCGAATCGTGAAGAGGCGCTCTTGGTGCCCGGCATCGAGGTGATTGGCGCGGTTGCCCTCAGCGATGTTGCGCGGGCACACGGGGTGGAATGTGAAGCCCACGAGTTGGAACCAATCACATCGTCGAGCACGGTTGTTGCCGATCCGCTGCCGGGCGATTTGAAAGATGTGGTCGGCCAACGCGACGCCGTGGAGTCGCTCATCGTTGCGGCCGCTGGTGCGCACCACGTTGTCATGAGCGGGCCACCAGGGGCCGGAAAGACGATGTTGGCCTCCCGGCTGCCGGGGATCCTGCCGGATCTCACGCATGAGCAGGCCATCGATGTCGCCTGTATCCGCTCGCTCGCCGGAGCCCCACTGATGGCGCTGCCGAGCGTGGTTCCGTTCGAGGCCCCGCATCACACCGCGAGCGTCGTGGCGCTGATCGGCGGAGGGAGCGGAATTATTCGTCCAGGAGCGATTGCTCGCGCCGCGCACGGGGTGCTGTTTCTTGATGAAGCCGCCGAATTTCCGTCGGCCGTGCTCGATGGGCTGCGTCAGCCGCTGGAGTCGGGGAGCATCACGATTCACCGTGCGGGCGCCGTCGCCACGTTCCCCGCGCGGTGTCAGCTGGTGGTGGCAATGAACCCCTGCCCGTGTGGAAACTACGGCGTTCGAGGAGCTGAGTGCACGTGTCCGTCGCCCGCGATTCGCCGCTATCAGTCGCGACTCTCGGGCCCCGTGCGAGACCGCATCGATATCGAGTTGCCGATGCGGCGCGTGACGTCAACGACGCTCGCTTCCACCGTGACGACAGCGCAAGCCCGAGATCGCGTCGCGGCCGCGAGGGAACGCGCGGCACACCGGTTGCGAGAAACGCCGTGGCGGGTGAATGCGGAGGTCTCCGGCGCGTTTCTGCGGCGCGAGCCGGTCGTTGCCGGCGCACGCGATGCGCTCGATCGAGCGCTGGAACGCGGACAGATCACGCTCCGCGGCTACGACCGGTCGATGCGACTGGCGTGGACACTCGCCGACCTCGACGGCACCGACAAACTCAGCGCCACCCACGTGGGGCGCGCACTCTTACTGAAACAGGGAATGGCAGTATGAACGACGAACGACGACAAGATGCGGCGGCACGCGTCATCCTGAGTCTCTTGGCAGAACCGGGCGACGCCGACATTGGCGCGTTGGTGACCACGTATGGGGCGCCGAAAGCCGTCGACATTATTCGCACCGGCACGCACCCGCCCGACGTGCCTCAGCGCACCTGGACAGCAGCAACGGCGCGGTGGGCGCCGCGGCTCGGTGTGCTCGACGGCCACGACCAGCGAGAACGTGCGCGGCGTGCTGACGCGCGGCTCGTGATTCCGGGCGATGACGAGTGGCCCGACGCGGTCGATGACCTGGGGGTGCACGCTCCATTGCTGTTGTGGGTGCGAGGCGACGCGACGCTGTTATCGAGTGCACAGTCGGTCGCTCTCGTGGGTGCGCGAGCCGCCACCGGGTACGGCGAGCACGTCGCGGGCGAGTTTGCGGACGCGCTGGCCCGCGGCGGAGCGTCCGTCGTATCGGGTGGTGCCTACGGCATCGATGGCGCCGCACACCGCGCCGCGCTCGGCGCTGGCGGAGTCACGATTGCGGTGATGGCGGGTGGCGTTGACCGCCCGTACCCGGCTGGCCACGCACACTTGCTCGCGCAAATTGCCCGCACTGGCGTTGTGGCGAGCGAGTTACCGCTCGGGGTTACACCGTCGCGGTGGCGATTCTTGAGTCGGAACCGCGTGATTGCGGCGATGACAGATGCGACGGTTGTCGTGGAGGCCGGGTGGCGCAGTGGTTCGCTCAACACCGCGGGGCACGCCGCGTCCCTGGGGCGACCGTTGGGTGCTGTCCCCGGGCCGATTACGTCGCCCGCTTCGATGGGGTGTCACCGACTGATGCGCGAATTCGACGCGGCTTGCGTGACAACTCCCGAAGAAGTACGCGAGCTTGCCGGATGGCTTGACGAGGCTGCAACACCCGAGCGCGGCGCTGATGGTGACGCCGGAAGCTCAACCAACCGCCTCATTGATGCCCTCAGCGTGCGGGCTGCTCGCGACGTCGACGAACTGGCTCGTCGCACGGGGCAGCCGCGCGACGAGGTGCAGGCAACCGTCGGGCTTTTGATGCTGGAGGGGGCCGTCTTCGCCGTCGATGGTGGATATGTGCTCGCCAATGTTCCGGAAGGGCGCGGATAATGAACACATCGTGGGTTGGAATGGGCATCAACAAATGTCACTGTCCTTGAATGGATGGGAGCCGATAGGCTGACGGCAGCAGGCAGACTGGCGCCTGCGTCGCATCACACAGAAGAGGCAGACCTCATGGCCCTGCAGGATCCATCCACGTACACCGCCGCTGATCTCGCGAATCCGGCGCTCGACGACGCGACGTTGCGTCACATTGCGCAGTACCGCCCTGACCTCCGTGGTTATGTTTTGCAGCACCCCGCGTGCTCGCCCGCACTGGCGCAGATGATTCATGCGAGCGCCGCGCCGCAGCAGGCGCCGACTGCACCGGTTGTTCCCTCCGTGCCGCAGGCACCCGCCGGATTCAACCTGGGGCAGGCCGCAAGCGCGCCGGGCGCACAGCCGTTCGCAGGCCAGGCACAACAGTACGGCCAACAGCAGCCGCAACAGTACGGTCAGGCACCGCAGTATGGCCAGGCGCCGCAACAGTTTGCGCAGCCGCAAGCTCCGCAGCACCCGCAGGCAGTCGCCTGGGCGCAGTGGTTCCAGCAGAACACCGGCCGCCAGCCCGGGCCTGCCGACTACCAGAACGCCGTCGCCGCCGGCCAGCTGCCACACCAGGTGCTGATGGGCATGCCGGCCGCTGTAGCGCACAAGCCCGGATTCCCGGCACAGCTCGGCGCGCTGGGCCGCCTCCTCATCCTGATTCCGATCGGTGCCGTGATCGCCATCATCGGGAGCTTCCTGCCCGTCATCAGCATGGGCTCGTACTCCTTCAACTACTGGGCGGAGGGTGCCGACGGGCCGATCATTCTGGTGTGTGGTTTGATCGCCATCGCCGTGGCTGTCCTCGCGATCGTGAAGCCCGCGAAATGGTCATACATCGTTGCCGGCGTGGTGGCGATTCTGAGCCAGATTCTGTTGTTCATTTCGACGATCTCCGGTATTTCAACGAGCGTCGAATACCAGATTGCGCTCGGCCCAGCCGTCTACGTCGTGCTTCTCGGTGCGATCGTCGTCACCGTCGGCGCGGTCGTCGCCCTCGTTTCGGCACGCAAGCTCTAAGCTGGTCAATCTCGGCCAGCCACCACGCGGTGCGCAACACTGTGCCGCATCATGGAGTCATGAGGCTCGATGATGCGGCACAGGCGTTTGCGACGCACCTGGCGCAGGTTCGGCGCCTCTCGCCAGCGACCATTCGCGCCTACGCGGCTGACCTCAGAGACCTCCGCTCCCACCTCGAAGACGACGACATCACGCTCATCGATGTCGATACGCTGCGCGATTGGTTGTGGCACGCCACGCAGCGCGGCGACGCCCGCTCGACGATCGCCCGCCGCACCGCCACGGTGCGTACGTTCTTCGCTTGGGCGCTCGAGCACGGCCACGTGACAGCCAACCCCACACTCCGCCTGGTGACACCTAAAAAGGCACAGATCCTTCCCGCGGTAGCGACGGCGACGAGCCTCGACGAAGTGCTCTCGGGCCTCCGCGTAGCCGCCTCTGACGGCGACCCGATCGCCCTGCGTGATCACGCGATGCTTGAGCTTCTCTACGCGGCGGGCATCCGTGTTTCCGAGTTGTGCGGGCTCGATGTCGACAGCATCGACCGCGACCGCGCCACCGTTCGGGTCTGGGGTAAGGGGTCGAAAGAGCGCGTCGTGCCGTTCGGGTTGCCCGCACGGGACGCCATTGACGCTTACCTCACCCGAGCGCGACCGGCGCTGGTTGCGCGGGGGAGTGGAACCTCAGCACTATTTCTCGGGGTGCGTGGCGGCAAGCTGTCGCCGCGCGCTGTGTATGAGGTGGTCTCGCGCGAAATTGCGCCGGTCACCGGCCGGGAGCACGTTGGCCCGCACACCCTGCGGCACTCCGCGGCGACCCACCTAATCGACGGCGGCGCCGACCTCCGTGCTGTGCAAGAAATCCTCGGCCATGCGAGCCTCGGCACGACGCAGATCTACACGCACGTCTCGAGCGAGCGTCTCGCCGCCGTGTACAAGCTCGCGCACCCGCGAGCGTAAGCGCCACGCGAGGTACGCCGCCTCACACCCTGCCTCGGGGTTCTGTAGCCAGCGTCTTCCCAACCATCGAACCGATTCGATACAATTGTCGGCGGCGCCGCACTCGACGCTCCACATCTTCTGCATTCTGTGAGTTTCTGCATGGCCACCCCGTTGACGACCGGCCGCCCTTGGCGCGTCATACTTGCGTTTTCTGTGCCCCTGTTGCTGGGCAACATCGTGCAACAGCTGTACCAGTTCGCCGATGCTGTCGTCGTCGGTCGATACCTCGGCGTCAACGCGCTCGCAGCCGTCGGCGCGACGGGTGCGCTGTTGTTTCTGCTGTTGGGTTTCGCCTGGGGTATGACGAGCGGCTTCGCGATCCCGACGGCGCAGGCCTATGGCGCGGCTGACGCACGCGCGGTTCGCCGTTCGGTGGCCGCTGGCGCCATCTTGACCGCCATCGTGAGCCTGGTCATCACAATCGGTGGGCCGTTGGCCGCCGAGCCCATCCTGAGGCTCTTGCAGACCCCGCCCGAGCTGATCGCTGAAGCGACTAGCTTCACGCAAATCAGCTTCCTCGGCGGTGCAGCAACGATGTTCTTCAACTTCCTTGCGGCGATCATCCGATCGATCGGTGACTCCCGCACGCCCCTCGTATTCCTCACGCTGGCGTGTGTGCTCAACGTTGGTCTCGTCATCGTCATGGTTGGTCCGCTGGGCTGGGGCGTTGGCGGTGCCGCTGCGGCCACCGTTGTGGCGCAGGCAATCTCGGTCATCCTGTGCATTGACTACGTTCGACGTCGTGTTCCCCAGTTGCGGGTGCAGCGTGAAGACTGGCGCGTCACGCGCGCTGAGTTCGCCGAGCACTTGCGCCTCGGCCTCCCGATGGGATTCCAGGCGTCAATCATCGCGATCGGCACGTTGACGGTGCAGGTCGCACTCAACACGCTGGGCACCGACGCCGTCGCGGCCTACACGACGGCCGCTCGCGTTGATGGTCTCGCCTCGGCGTTGCTCGCATCGCTGGGCCTGGCGGTTTCGATGTACACCGCACAAAACATCGGTGCGCGTCGCCCCGACCGCATTCGCCGCGGAATGAAGCAGGCCACCTGGATGGCCATCATCGCTTCTGTCGCACTCGGGGCTGTCGTGATCGCGTTCGGTGTGCCGCTTATTCGCCTGTTCATCGGTGAGGGTTCAGAAGACGTCGTCGAGATGGCGCACCTGTTCCTGATCGTGAACGGCTCGACTTACGCGATTCTGGGCGTGCTCTTCGTCGTGCGTGGTGCGCTTCAAGGCCTGGGGCAGGCGCTCATCCCGACGATCACCGGCATCATCGAACTCGTTATGCGTGTGGTTGCGGCCGTCATCTTCGGATCCTGGTTCGGCTACTTCGGCGTGACGCTGAGCAACCCCATGGCGTGGATCGGCGCTGTTGTGGTGCTGGTACCCGCGTACATGGTTGCGCACCGCAAGCTCGCCCACATGAAGGTCGACCCGGTCGAGGTCACGCTCACCACACCGATTCCGGTGATTGGCCCGACCGACAGCGCGCTCGTCGTCGATGGCATCGTGACGCAGCCCGTGGTCGTTATCCGTCAGCGGCGGTTCTGGCGCTCACGCTAGCAACGGAAAAACGAGCAGCGGCCGATCGCTATCGGCACGGCGCATGACCTCGAGGCTGATTCCCCACACCGCAGCAATTGTCTCGGCTGTCAGCACCTCCGGAGCCGAACCGGCCGCCGCAACGCGGCCATCGGCCAGCACCACGACGTGATCGGCAAATGCCGCCGCGTGGTTCAAATCGTGCAACGCGGCGATGACCGTCATGCCTTCGCGCGAGAGCCCGTGCAGAAGCGTCACCGTTTCCCACTGCGCGCGAATGTCGAGGTGGTTCGTCGGCTCATCGGCCAGCAACAGTGATGGCTGTTGCGCGAGCGCACGTGCCAGATTGATGCGTTGGCGTTCGCCACCCGAGAGCGTCGCGACATCACGGTCGGCGAGATCAGCAGCGCCCGCAGCGGTCAGGCTGTTTGCGATGACGCGCTCATCGTCGGCGGTCGTGGCAAACCAACCTTGATGCGGCACCCGGCCGAGTGCCACAACGTCGCGACCCCGCAATCCGTCGGCGGCTGCCCACTCTTGCTCGACCAGCGCAATCCGCTGTGCCCGCTCCCGCCGGTGCAAGCTGCTCAATGGTTCCGCATCCAACGACATCGACCCGCTGTCGGCCCGTAACGCCCCCGCGATGAGGCGGAGCAGCGTGCTCTTGCCGGAACCATTGGGGCCGAGAAGCGCGGTCACTGAACCCGCCGGGGCGGTGATATCGATCCCGTCGGCGATCAGGCGGCGGCCGCGCGTGAAGGTCACGCGCTGTGTATGAAGTTCGCTCATGCGCGCTTGCCTCGCATCCGCATCATCAAGATCGCGAAGACGGGGCCACTGATGAGGGCCGTCACAATCCCGACCGGCAGCTCTCGGGGGTCGAACATCGTGCGGGCCGCTCACGAGGTTATCGCCGCTTCCATCGTCTAGGAACTATATTCACAGGAATTGAACGCAAGCCGCGCGGATTTGTGCCCGCGTGTGCAGAATGACTTTATTCCTCACAACAGGGCAACAAAATGGGTCTCGCGATACGACTGAACAGTGAGGCCGGGTTGATATAGCTCCCGTTTTGGCGCACACCCCAGTGCAATGTGCCCGTGGCCGCATGCCCGCCTGTCGAGACGTACCCGACAATCTCTCCCGCCTCGACAGCGCTCCCGACCTCAGCCGATGCCACGACTGGTTCCAGCGTCGTGACAAACCCATTGCCGTGGTCAATCGTGACGAGTGGTCTGTCGGCCACCGTGCCCACCCAAGCAATGGTTCCGCCCGCCGGCGCCCCTGCCACAGCGCCGTCACCCACCCAGAGATCGATTC
>CANNEP010000049.1 GCA_947503655.1 uncultured Microbacterium sp. | reverse complement strand
TCAACGGAACCGAATCGGTCAACGTCGTCGAGCGCGATCGCCGTGGCCGTCACACCCAGCGCGCCAGCGGCCTGCAGAATCGGCATGGCCTTCGATGGTGTCCGTGCGATGACCTCAACTGTTTCCGCGCGTGCTTCAGCAAGCGCAACCATGGCGGAAGCGGCCGTGGCTCCGGCGCCGACAATACGAGCGCGCGAGACTTCGGTGACGCCGTTTTCGCGCAGGGCGCCGAGAAAGCCGCCAATGTCGGTGTTGAATCCGCGCACGGTTCCGTGCCCGAGAAGCAGCGTGTTGACCGAACCGGTGCGCTCCGCGCGCTCATCTCGCCACTGGGCGGCCGCGAATGCCGCCTCCTTGAGCGGCATGGTCAGCGAAAGACCACGGTACGAGTCGTCGAGGCCGCTCAGTTCGGCATCAAACCGTGCGGCGCTGACCTGGCGACGTGAGTATTGCCAATCAAGCCCCAGCGCGGCGTATGCCGCGGCGTGAAGCAGCGGTGACCGGCTGTGTTCGATCGGGTCTCCCCAAACCTGCAGCGCGACCATTAGTCGTAGCAGCCCGAGTCGGGGTTCTCTTCACACCAGTCGTGCCACACCTTTTCAGCCTCCAGCTGCTCCGCGTACGTCTCCGAGAAGATCGTCTCACCCGTGTTCAGGTTGACTGTCACGAAGTAGAACCACGGGCCCGGCTCGGGGTGCATGGCTGCGTCAATTGCTTCGTCACCGCTGTTGGCGATGGGGCCTGCCGGGAGTCCGGGGTGTAGGTAGGTGTTGTAGGGGTTGTCGTTGGCGCGGTCTTCGTCCGTCGTTGCCACGACGCCGTCGTGCAACTTGCCGACGCCATACGCGACCGTCGAGTCCATCTGCAGCAGACCGAACGTCTCCGTGTTGTCCGGACCGAGACGGTTGTAGATCACCTGAGCCACCTTGCCCATGTCACCGGCACCCGCTTCACGCTGGATGATGGCGGCAACCGTCAAAATGCGTTGACGTTCGTCGACCGGAACACCGGCGTTATCAAGCGACTGCACGGTGCGGTTCACCATCGCGGTGATCACGTCTGTCGCGGTGACACCGTCATTAAAGTCGTACGTCGCTGGAAAGAGCCAACCCTCAAGGGTCGGCGCCGACACGCCATAAACCGACGGGTCAGCCGTCGCCGCCTGCAGGTCTTCAATCGGAATCTGCAGCGACTCGGCGATCGTCGGCAAAATCGTCTGCAGGGTCTCACCTTCGCGTAGCAGTACGGCGTTCGAGAGCTTGTTTTCAGCGTTGCCAAGCACCTCGGCGGCAGCCGCGGCCGTCATCTTTTCCTGCAGCTGGTACGTGCCCGGGTAGAAGGTCGGCGTCGGCGGGTTCTCGCGGAGCCAGTCGTAGAAGATCTCGTCGGTCTTCGTTATACCCGCATCGTGCAGGGCGTACGAAATCTGGAGTCCGCCGTCACCAGGGTGAATCGTGAACATCACTTCGCCTTCGGCAAGACCCGCTTCGTAGTCTTTAGGCTCGCCCGTGCCGAGGAAGTCTTGAATCTTCTCGCCGTACGTGTTCCAGACCCAGATTCCGCCCGCGGTTAGTCCGCCGAGCAGGGCCAGTACAACAACGAGCGCGACAATGCAGCCGGCGCGCTTCTTTTTCTTCGGGCGGTCTTCGCGCATGTCGCGCACGTCGTCGAAAATGTCGGTCAAGGAGGTCTCCGGCGTCACGTCGTCATCGGCGTTAGTGGGTACAGCTCCGGTGCGCATCGCGTACGACGATACGTCTGACCGGCGGGGAAAGAGTTCGGCGGCCTCACGCGCAACAGCGGGGTCAACTGCTGCCTCGGGAGTCGCAGTCGGAACCACGGCTGCAGGAGCCGCCGCGGGTTCCGTCTCGGGGGGTACGGGTACCGGGGTCGCCACGTTTTCTTGGTGAGCCGCCGCTTCACGCATTTCACGACGTGAGCGCGGCTGATCATCGTTGGTGGGAGTCGTCATGACGCAGGCTCCGATTCAGAGGAGATCAGAAACCCGGGTGTAGTTCCTGAACGCTTTTCGGTGTCGATGGCCTGCTGCAGAATGACTACGGCCGCGACCTGATCGACAATGCCACGGGAGTTCTTCTGGTTGCGACCAGAGGCACGCAGTGCCGAATGCGCCGTGACCGTGCTCAGCCGCTCGTCGACCATCCGCACCGGGATGTCGCCGCGGGCGAGCTCTTCGGCAAATGCGCGCGCGTCAGCCGTCGACGGTGTTTCTTCACCGCGGAGATTCATCGGCAGGCCGATGACGTACTCCAATGTGCTGTAGTCGGCCGCGATTTCACGCACGCGGGCGACCGCGTGCTCATCGCGCGGAACCGTTTCGATCGGCGTCGCCAGCATGCCGTCGGGGTCACATTTCGCGACCCCGACGCGTGCTTTACCCACATCGATTCCGATGCGGGTGCCGCGACGAAATTCGCTCACGCGGCCCCTACGGCTCGGCTGACAGCGTCAAGAGCGGCCGGGATCGCCTGTGGGTCTGTGCCACCGCCCTGCGCCATGTCGGGCTTGCCGCCACCGCCACCGCCGAGAACGCCCGAAGCGATCTTGACGAGCGCGCCCGCCTGCGCACCAGCGGCGCGAGCCGAAGCCGTCGTCGCGACGACGATAACCGGGCGATCACCGGCAACACCAGCAAGGGCGACAACAGCCTGCTGCGACATGAGGCGCTCACGCACCAGCGTCACGAGGGCACGCACGTCATCAGCCGAACCGACGGTTCCGAGGTTCTCAGCCACAATCGTCCAGCCATCGCGCGTCAAAGCACCGGCCACGAGGTTCGGCACCTTGTCGGCAAGTGCACGCGACTCGAACGCCGCAATCTTCTTCTCGGCGGTCTTCAGGTTGGCGCTGAGCTCAGCGATGCGGGCAGCCAGCTGGTCGCGCGGCGTCTTGAGCGATGCGGTGAGCTCGTTCACGAGCGCGCGCTCCGCTGCCAGCTCACGGAAAGCGTCTTGACCAACGAGTGCCTCGATGCGACGGTTCGAGGCACCAACCGATGCTTCACCGACGAGGCTCACGAGACCAATCTCAGCCGACGTCGAGACGTGCGTACCAGCGCACAGCTCACGCGACCACGGGCCACCGATGTCGACCATGCGCACGGTTTCGCCATACTTCTCGCCGAATAGCGCCATGGCTCCAGCAGCCTTGGCGTCGTCCAGCGACATGATGCGCGTGGTGACCTCCATGTTGGCCTGCACGGCGTTGTTCGTGATCTCTTCGATTTCGGTCTTGGTTTCGGCGCTCAGCGCCTGGTTCCATGCGAAGTCGAAGCGCATGTAGCCCGCGCGGTTGAGCGAGCCCGCCTGCGTTGCCGTCTTGCCCAGCGTGTCGCGCAGAGCAGCGTGCACGAGGTGCGTTGCTGAGTGCGCCTGCTGCGCTGCACGACGGTTGGCAGCGTCAACGACGGTCGTCGCGGCGGCGTCAATCGTGACTTCACCCGTGAGCACCTCGACGGTGTGACTGATGAGACCAGGAACGGGCTTCTGCACGTCGATGACCTCGAGCTCAAAGCCGTCACCGATGATCGTGCCTTTGTCAGCCACCTGGCCACCAGACTCGGCGTACAGTGCGGTCTCCGCGAGAATCACTTCGGCGATGTCGCCGGCACGAGCAACCGTGACGGGCAGACCGTCAACGAGAATGCCGAGCACCCGCGATGACGTCTCGAGGTCGCTGTACCCGGTGAACACCGTCTCGCCGAGCGAGCGGAACTCCGAGTACACCGTGAGGTCAGCGATCTGGCGCTTACGCGACTTCGCGTCAGCCTTCGCACGGGTGCGCTGCGCGAGCATGAGCTCGTCAAAAGCGGCACGGTCAACCGTGATACCCGCCTCTTCAGCGATCTCGAGCGTCAAGTCAATCGGGAAGCCGTAGGTGTCGTGAAGGAGGAATGCCTCGGGGCCCGCCAGCGTGGTTCCGCCAGCCTTCTTCGCTTCGTCAATGGCCTCATCGAGAATCGCGGAACCAGCGGTCAGTGTGCGCAGGAATGTCTCTTCTTCGCCGAGTGCGTAGCGCTCGATACGAGCCCAATCGGTGGCCAGGATCGGGTAGCTCTCCTGCATCGCGTCGCGCGAAGCGGCGAACAGGTGCGCGAACGTGGGGCCTTCAACGCCGAGCAGGCGCATCGAGCGGATCGTGCGGCGCATGAGGCGACGCAGAATGTAGCCGCGCCCCTCGTTCGACGGCGTGACACCGTCGCTGAGGAGCATCATGGCGCTACGAACGTGGTCGGCGATAACGCGGAAGCGCACGTCGTCTTCAGCGTTGGCGCCGTACTCGCGGCCCGAGAGCTCAACAGCCTTGTCGAGGACAGGGCGAACCTGGTCGATCTCGTACATGTTCTCGACGTTCTGCTTGATGAAAGCAACGCGCTCGAGACCCATGCCGGTGTCGATGTTCTTGTTGGGCAGCTCACCAACGATGTCGAAGTCGACCTTCGAGCGCACGTTGGCGATGAGATCCTGCATGAACACGAGGTTCCAGATCTCGAGGAAGCGGTTGTCGTCAACAGCCGGGCCGCCCTCCTTGCCGTAGGCAGGACCGCGGTCGTAGTAAATCTCGGAGCAGGGGCCAGCCGGGCCGGGCTGACCGGTGTGCCAGTAGTTGTCTTCGGCGCCGAGGCGCTGAATACGCTCGATCGGAAGCCCCGCAACCTTCTGCCACAGTTCGGCAGCTTGGTCGTCAGACTCGAAAACGGTGACCCAGAGGTCTTCGGGGTTGAAGCCGAGGCCGCCCTCAGCTTCGGGGGTCGTCAGCAGACCCCACGCCATGCGGATGGCCTCTTCCTTGAAGTAGTCGCCGAACGACCAGTTGCCGAGCATCTGGAAGAACGTGCCGTGGCGGGCGGTTTTACCCACCTCTTCAATGTCGTTGGTGCGGATGCACTTCTGCACGTCGGCGGCGCGCGCGTACGGCGCCGGAACCACGCCGGTGAGATACGGGATGAACGGAACCATGCCCGCAATCGTGAACAGAATCGACGGGTCATCGCTGACCAGCGACGCCGACGGCACGATGGTGTGGTCGTTCTTCTCGAAGTAGTTCAGATAACGCTGTGCGATGTCCGCGGTCTTCATAACGTGGGGAGTCGTTCCTTATAGAGCGTGAAGCTCGGTGAATCAGTTGGTCTGCTGAACGCTGGACGCGTTCGCGACAGAGGCAGAGACGTCGGAGGCAATGGCGTGAAGCGTGCTCTGCTGGTCACGGTACGCGTCAGACATGCGATCGGTGAACTCGGTGATGCGGGCATCGACCTGTTCGAACAGTTCGTGGCCACGCGGATCTTTATTAATCAGGTGAGCCGCGATCAAGCCGCCGATGATGCCCAGCGTGAACCACCGCAGGTTCTTCATGTCGTATTCCTCGTCGTCGGGCGCTTCACGCGCGTGCATCTCCATCGTAGACGCGAAGAGGCGCCGGGTATTCCCGACGCCTCTCCAAAAGCGCTGTGATTAGCGAGCTGCGTAGTACTCGACGACGAGCTGAACTTCACAGGTCACGGGGACCTCTGCGCGCTTCGGAGCGCGCACAAGGCGTGCCTGAAGCTTGTCGAGCTGAACCTCGAGGTAACCGGGAACCGGGGGCAGAACGTCGGCGTGTCCGCCGGCTGCTGCAACCTGGAACGGCTCAAGAGCTTCGCTCTTCTCCTTGACGTGGATGAGCTGACCCGGCTTCACGCGGAAGGACGGGCGGTCAACCAGCTGGCCGTCAACGAGGATGTGGCGGTGCACGACGAGCTGACGTGCCTGTGCCGTGGTGCGAGCGAAACCTGCACGCAGCACGAGAGCGTCAAGACGCACCTCGAGGATCTCGACCAGGTTTTCACCGGTCAGACCGTCAACGCGGCGAGCCTCGTTGAATGCAATGCGGAGCTGCTTCTCGCGAATGCCGTACTGGGCGCGAAGACGCTGCTTCTCGCGAAGACGAACAGCGTAGTCGCTGTCTGCCTTGCGCTTGGTGCGGCCGTGCTCACCGGGGCCGTATGCGCGCTTTTCGAGAATGCGTGCAGCCTTGGGGGTAAGCGGGATTCCGAGCGAGCGCGACAGGCGCGCCTTGCTACGGGTACGAGACTTCGTCGACACGAAGGCCCTTCCTTTCTGACGTGGTCACGTCGTTCATGACTCACGGGCGTATCCCCGCTTTCTCGCCCGCTGAATGCGCACGCCGGGGCGCTCACAGTGGTGATAAAGAGAAAGGGGATGCTCGAAAACTTGGTTCGAGCCGCGTCAATGCTACCAGATAGGGAGAAGCGAGTCTGAGAGGCCGCGGGGGTAAAAACTGCAGTGGCTGTGCGGAACCAGGGGTACTGCTGGGCGCGCCGTGTCAGCCTTCGAGGATGCGGCGAATGCGCTCGAGGCGAGCGGCGACGTCACGTTCGGCGCCAAGATTCTTGGGCTCGTAGTAGCGCCTACCGACGAGCTCGTCAGGCAGGTACTGCTGCGACACGACACCCACTTCGTTGTCGTGCGGATATTTATAGCCCTTGCCGTGGCCGAGACGCTTTGCACCGGCGTAGTGCGCGTCTCTTATCGGTTTGGGTACGCGACCGAACCCGCCGGCGCGCACATCGGCGATTGCCGCGTCGATCGCGACGTAAGCGGCATTCGACTTGGCGGTCGTCGCAAGATACGCAGTCGCCTCGGCGAGCGGGATGCGCCCCTCCGGCATTCCAATGAAGGCAACAGCGTCGGCAGCTGCAACAGCAATAACGAGCGCTTGCGGGTCAGCAAGCCCAATATCTTCTGCCGCCGAGATGACGAGTCGTCGGGCAATGAAGCGTGGGTCTTCGCCCGCCTCGATCATGCGCGCCAGGTAGTGGATGGCCGCGTCGACGTCGGAACCACGGATCGACTTTATGAACGCACTCACAACGTCGTAGTGTTCGTCACCCTGACGGTCGTACCGTAGGAGGGCGCGGTCGACGGCCTGAGAAACATGCTCGGCTGTGATGGTGCCTTCGCCGTTGTCATCGCCTGCAACGACGGCGGCGGCCTCCAGCGCGGTGAGGGCACGACGGGCGTCCCCCGACGCGAGGTGCACGAGCGCGTGCAGTGCTTCGGGCTCCACCGCGACCTTGCCGTTCAGCCCGCGCACGTCGGCAACGGCGCGCTCGACCAGAATCGTGAGGTCTTCATCGGTGAGCGGTGCCAGTGTCAGCAGCAGCGAACGAGAAAGCAACGGCGATATCACCGAGAATGACGGGTTCTCCGTCGTCGCCGCGATCAGAATGACCCAACCGTTTTCAACGCCCGGCAGGAGGGCGTCTTGCTGAGCCTTCGTGAAGCGGTGAATCTCATCGAGAAACAGAATCGTGCTCGCGCCGTACAGGTCGCGCTGGGTCATGGCATCTTGCATGACCTCACGCACGTCTTTTACGCCCGCGGTAATGGCGCTCAGCTCAACGAAGCGCCTGCCACTGGATCGGGCGATAGCCTGCGCGAGGGTGGTCTTGCCGGTGCCGGGAGGCCCCCACAGGATCACGGAGACAGCACCGGGTGCGGCATCACGATCAGCGAGCTTGACGAGCGGCGAGCCCGGGCGCAACAAGTGTTGCTGACCGGCGACCTCTTCAAGAGATGTCGGGCGCATTCTCACGGCAAGCGGAGTTTGGCCCTGGTGAAGCGCAGCCGACGTGGTCATACCCTCATGCTATCGGCGACCTCCGACGCTCGGCGTTTTGCCGCCGAGCCACCAGGTTCCACTCTCCCCCACCAGGTAACACACCCGGTGTCGTTTTGGAAGAGGGTTGAACTGAACTCTGCGGTGCGTACTAGGCTGTTGCTGTCCTTTCCACTCCACCACGGCGGCCGCCGCGTCAGGAGAATCACGTGTCCAGCACAGAGCCCACCAACGAAGAAGTAACGACCGCCGAGGTCGCCGCTGAAACTGTCGAAACCCCCGAGCAGGAGGTGACGACAAACGACGGTGCTGTCGAGCAGACGCAGAACGAAGATACTTCCGCGCCGAAGCCTGCGGCAGACGAGACTCCCGCCGAGGAGACTCCGGCTGCTGAGGCCCCTGCTGCCACGCCCGCTCCGGCTGCTACGCCGAAGCCCGCACCCATGCCGCGACCGGCGCCCAAGGCCCCGGCAAAGCCCGCAGCTCCTGCCGCTCCCGCGGAACCGTGGGGTCGCGTTGACGAAGCCGGCGTGGTTTCGGTGCGCGAAGGTAGCGAATGGCGCGTTGTCGGCGAATACCCGGACGGCACGCCCGACGAGGCTCTCGCCTACTTCGTACGCAAGTTTGAGGAGCTGGAGTTCAAGGTTCGCATTCTGGAGCAGCGCCGTAGTGGCGGTGCATCCGCAGCCGACCTTGCACAGCAGGCTGGCCACGTCAGCAAGGAACTCGATGGCGCTGCCGCCGTTGGCGACCTTGCCGGTCTCACGAAGCGCGTCGCCGCGCTTACCGAGACGCTGAGTGCCGCAACCGAAGAAGAACAGCGCGCCCAGCGCGAAGCGGTTGACGCCGCGATCGCCGAGCGCACCGTGCTGGTTGAGAAGGCCGAAGCCCTCGCCGCTCGTGACCCGAAGACGGTGCAATGGAAGGTCGCATCCGCAGACCTCTCCGCGCTCTTCGACGCGTGGCAGGCGCACCAGCAGACCGGTCCGCGTCTGCCGAAGAACACCGCGAACGAACTGTGGAAGCGTTTCCGCAACGCCCGAAGCACCGTTGAGCGTCACCGTCGCGAATTCTTCGCGCAGCTGGACGAGACCCACAAGGGTGCTCGCCAGACGAAGACGAAGCTCGTTGAGCGCGCTGAGGCTCTCGCTTCGCGAGGCGAAGAGGGTATCGCCGCATACCGCTCGCTGCTTGACGAGTGGAAGGCTTCGGGTCGCGCCGGCCGTAAGGTCGACGATGCGCTGTGGGCACGTTTCAAGGCGGCCGGTGACGCGCTGTACTCCGCGCGCTCAGAGCGCGACGCCGCTGAGCAGGCAGAGTCGCTGCCGCTCATCGAGGCCCGCAAGGCTCTCCTGGTTGAGGCCGCCGCTGTCGCCGACGAGGCTGACCTGCGCAAGGCTCGCCAGCTGCTGACCGGTATCCAGCGTCGCTGGGACGAGGTTGGTCGCATCTTCCCGCGCGACAAGGAGCGCCAGCTCGACGACGAAATGCGCAAGATCGAGCAGGCACTGCGCTCGCGCGAAGACGTCGACTGGAAGAAGAACAACCCGGAGACGCAGGCTCGCGCCGATGGCATGAGCCGTCAGCTGCTTGACGCTATCGAGAAGCTCGAGGCAGACCTCGCTGCCGCTGAGAAGGCTGGCAACGCGAAGGCTGTCAAGGAAGCCCAGGAGGCTCTCGACGCACGTCGTGCATGGCTGAAGGCGCTCGGCGCCTAAGTCGTTTTCTGATTCGAAGGGGTGTCGCGCTCAGCGCGGCACCCCTTCACTTTTTTCCACCACCGACGTTATGGTTCCATTTCTCCACAGAATGTGACGGAACCACGAGGCGGCATCCGCGCGAGGGGACACTGGAGGCATGAGTCATGCCGTGAAGTTTCCGGGAGAAGCGCTCTCGCTCGCAGAGCTTAGCGCTGCCGCGCTCGATGGCGACGTCGTCGCACTCGGCGAGGGCTACGTGCCGACCGACGCACCGGAGACGCCGTGGTTACGCGCGCGGTCACTAGCACCGGCGCTCGCCCCCACGTTGGCCGCTACGCATGCGCTGGCAGCGTGGGTGTGGGGCGCGCATGCCGAGTGTCCGACAGTTCTGACCGTGCAGCGAGCCACCGAGCATCGGGTCAATGCCGCGCCGCGCGCCCGTGTTGTCTATCGGGACGGCTTTGTCGGCACCGACGACCTCGTGTGGTTTGGTGATGTCGCGGTCACGACCATCGCGCGCACCGTCGCTGACCTCGCGCGTGCCCGCGATCTCGCGGTGATCACGCTGATGGCGTTCAATCATCGCACGGCGGTCGTTGAGGGTCTGGCGTGGTGTCTGCACCACACGCGACTACCAGGCGTTCCGAAAGCAATCGCGCTCTTGGAGCGCCTGGACGCGGGCCCGACTACGACTGCGTGACGCGGTAAACGTCGTACACCGCGTCAATGCGACGCACTGCGTTGAGAACGCGGTCGAGGTGAACGGTGTCACCCATCTCGAAGACAAAGCGGCTGAGCGCCAACCGGTCGGTCGTGGTCTGCACCGTCGCCGACAGGATGTTCACGTGGTGCTCTGAGAGCACGCTCGTGACGTCAGACAACAGGCCAGAGCGGTCGAGGGCTTCAACCTGAATCTGCACCATGAAGACGCTCTTCGTCGTCGGCGCCCAGTCCACCTCGATGAGGCGATCCTTGTCTTGCTTGAGGGCGGCGACGTTGTTGCAGTCTGCACGGTGCACGCTCACGCCGCTACCGCGCGTCACGAAACCGACGATCGCATCGCCCGGCACCGGCGTGCAGCACTTCGCAAGCTTCACCAGAATATCGGGGGCTCCACGCACAAGAATGCCGGAGTCACCGTTGCGAGGAGCACGCGATTTCCCGACCGTCGGGATTTCGATCGGCCCCGTTGTCGTGTCGTCGGCGTTGACAATCGCGGCGACCTTTTCAAGCACGGACTGCGTGGAAATGTGGCCCTCGCCGACAGCGGCGTACAACGCCGAGACGTCTTCGTACCGCATCTGCAGGGCGACTTCCAAGAACGAGTCTTGGTTCATGAGGCGCTGCAGCGGCAGGTTTTGACGACGCATCGCACGGGCGATCGCATCTTTACCCTGTTCAATGGCTTCTTCGCGCCGTTCCTTCGTGAACCAGCCACGAATCTTGTTGCGTGCACGCGTTGACGCAACGAAGTTCAGCCAATCTTGGCTGGGGCCGGCATCCGGGTTCTTCGACGTGAAGACTTCGACGATCTCGCCGGAGTTGAGCTTGGTTTCCAAGGGCACGAGGCGGCCATTTACCTTGGCGCCCATCGTGCGGTGGCCAATCTCGGTGTGCACGGCGTACGCGAAGTCCACGGGGGTCGCACCGGTCGGCAGACCAATAACGCGGCCCTTCGGCGTGAAGACGTAGACTTCTTTCGCGCCAATCTCAAAGCGCAACGAGTCAAGGAACTCGCCCGGGTCAGCCGTTTCGGCACCCCAGTCGGAAATGCGCGCGACCCATGCCAGGTCGGCGTCAGTCGACTTGCTGTCCGGGCGGTTGCCCGCCATGCGCTCTTTGTACGCCCAGTGTGCAGCCACACCGTACTCAGCTTGCTGGTGCATTTCGTAGGTACGAATCTGCAGCTCAACCGTGCGTCCGCCGGGCCCAATAACGGTCGTATGCAGCGACTGATAGAGGTTGAACTTGGGTGTTGCGATGTAGTCCTTGAACCGGCCGGGCAGCGGCGTCCAGCGCGCGTGTAAGGCACCGAGAACTGCGTAGCAATCGCGCACGGTGGGCACCAGCACGCGAATGCCGATGAGGTCATAAATGTCATCGAACGAGCGGCCGCGCACGATCATCTTCTGATAGACCGAGTACAACTGCTTCGGGCGACCCGCGACCTTGCCCTTGATGCGCTGAGCGCGCAGGTCTTCTTCAACGGCTGAGATAACGCTCTTGACGTACTGCTCGCGTTGCGGCGTGCGCTGCTTGACGAGGGATTCGATCTCGGCGTACATCTTCGGGTGCAACACCGCGAAAGACAGGTCTTCGAGCTCGCTCTTGACCGTTTGGATACCAAGACGGTGCGCCAGCGGAGCATAGATCTCGAGGGTCTCCGTCGCCTTCTTCGCTGCCTTCTCCGTGGGAACGAAGCCCCACGTGCGCGCGTTATGCAGGCGGTCGGCCAACTTGATCATCAGCACACGAATGTCTTTCGACATTGCGATGATCATTTTGCGTACGGTCTCGGCCTGGGCGCTCTCGCCGTACTTGACCTTGTCGAGCTTGGTTACGCCATCGACAAGAAGGGCAACCTCATCGCCGAACTCTGCCTGCAGCTCTTCGAGCGCGTAGCCGGTGTCTTCGACGGTGTCGTGCAGGAGTGCCGCAGCAATAGCGCGCGGGCCGAGGCCGATTTCAGCAAGGATCTGCGCAACAGCGACCGGGTGCGTGATGTACGGCTCACCGCTCTGGCGCTTTTGACCATCGTGCTTTTCCGACGCGACTTCGTACGCGCGCTCGATGATCGTGAGGTCACCGCGCGGGTGGTGCGAACGGACAGTCCGAAGCAAGTGCTCCAGGTCGTCACGGCGCACTGAACGCGAGAAGATACGCGGAACCATCCAGCGCAGGCTGGAGTGATTGCCGGGGGCAGGAGGAAGCGTGTCAGACATGAATCCTCCTCCCCGGGTCTGTCAGCTCATCATATGCGCAGGCCTGGCCTGCGCGCGTCTTAGGCCGCTTCGCGAGCCGCGAGGACCTTGGCGTCGTGACGCTGAATCTCTGGTTCCGACTCACGCAACCACGAGTACAGCGGTGCCGCGACAAACAGCGTGGAGTATGCGGCCACGATGATACCGACGGTGATCGACAGCGAAATGTCACTGAGCGTCTGCGCGCCCATCCACATGGCACCAATGATGAGGATCGCACCGACCGGGAGCACGGCCACGATCGAGGTGTTGATCGAGCGAATCAGCGTCTGGTTCACACCGAGGTTGACCGATTCACCAAACGTGCGGGTCGAGGCCGAGCCCTGTTCCCACGTGGTTTCGCGAATCTTGTCGAAGACGACGGTGGTGTCGTACAGCGAGTAGCCGAGGATCGTCAGGAAGCCGATGACGGCTGCCGGCGAGATCTCGAAGCCAAACGCGGCGTAAACGCCCAGCGTGATGATCAGCACATCCACGAGACCGATGATGGCAGCGAGCGACATCTTCCACGTGCGGAAGTAGATCGCCAGGATCAGGAAGGCGAGTGCAAGGAAGACACCCAAGCCCCACAGCGACTGCTTCGTGACGTCAGCACCCCATGACGGACCGACGAAGCTTGCCGTGACCGCCTTGCTTTCGTCGACGCCGAACGTGTCAGCTAGAGCGGCAGACACCGAACGGGTGTCTTCCTGCGACATCTGCGACGTTTGCACTCGGATATCGGTGCCACCGATCGTGGTGACCTTCGTCGTCGCGTCAGGCACCACGCTGATGACAGCGTCGCGCGCGTCCGCCTGCGCCTGAATCGAATCATCAGCCGTTGTCGCGCCGGAAACAGTGAACTGGGATCCGCCGGTGAACTCAATCGAGAACTGCGGAACGCGGATGAAGAGCACGGCAATCGAAGCGATCACCAGTGAGAGCGCAATCACAAACCAGAGCTTGCGCTTCTGCACGAAGGGAACGGAGCGTTCACCGGTGTACAGGTCATTACCGAGCTGACTCATTGCACCCATTAGTCTTCATTCCTTTCTTTCGTCGTGGTGGCATTTCGGGCGGCAGCAGCCTCCGCAGCCTTGCGTTCTGCGATCGTCTGACGGCGCTGCGCTTCGCCGCGGCTCTTGAGATCCTTCGCGCTCTTGCCACGGCTCGGGGCCGCGGTCGGCAGTGACTTGAACTGCGCACGCTCACGGTAGACAGCGCCGAGTGCGTCCGGGTTCATACCCGACAGCGGGTGGCCTGCGCCGAAGAATCGGGTGCGAGCCAGCAGCTGCATGACCGGGTGCGTGAACAGGATGAAGATCAGCACGTCGATGACGGTGGTCAGACCCAGCGTGAATGCGAAGCCCTTGACAGACGAGTCTGCCAGCACATAGAGCACGACAGCTGCCAGAACGTTGACCGACTTCGAGATGTAGATGGTGCGCTTCGCGCGGTCCCAACCGTCTTCAACAGCGTGAGTAACCGACTTGCCATCACGAAGTTCGTCTCGAATACGTTCGAAGTACACGATGAACGAGTCGGCCGTGAAACCAATCGTCACGATCAAACCGGCCACACCGGCGAGCGACAGACGGAAGCCCATGCGCCACGCCAAAATACACAGCGTCACGTAGGTGATGACCGCCATGACGGCGAGGGACGCGATGATCACGACACCGAGTGCGCGGTACGAGAGCAACGAGTACAGGGCAACGAGAGCGAGACCAATAAGCGCGGCAATCAGACCGATCTGCAGCTGCTGGGTACCCAGCGTTGCCGAGATCTGCGAGTTCGACTCCGTAACGAAGCTCAGCGGCAGAGCACCAAACTTCAGCTGCTCAGCGAGCGCCTTGGTTCCCTCAGCGTCCAACGTCGGGCCAGAGATCGACGGACGACCGTCGAGAATCTGAGCCTGCATTTCCGGTGCGGAAATGACGAGACCGTCAAGCACGAAGGCAAACTGACGCTGCGAGCCCGTCATCGTCACGAGGCGCTTGCTGATCTCAGCAAAGATCTTCGTGCCCTCGTCGTCGAAGTCGAGCTGAACGAGCCACTGCGCACGCTGCTGGTCGTAGCCGTTCGTGGCGTCGTCAATGTGCGAGCCATCGAGTTCGACCGGACCGAGGATGTACTTCGTGAAGCCGTCGGCGTCACAAGCAATCATGGCCGCGTCAGGATCAGCCTTCGAAGGGTCTTCCTGCGGCGCAGCACAGTCAAACGCGTTGAACTCGGCAGCGAGCTTCTCGGTGACCCAGTTGAGGTCAGAAGCGTTCGTCGGTTCCGCAGCGGGCGTTGCCGCCAGCGACTGCGTCGGCCACGGGTACGGGGTCTCCGTGCCGTCTTCACCGATGAAGGTGTTTGCACCCTGCGATGCCACCAGCACCGGGCGCAGCGTCATCTGTGCGCTCGCCTCGAGACGGTCACTCGTCTCCTGGTCAATGGTTCCGGGAACCTGCACGACGATGTTGCGGCCACCCTCGGTGAGGATCTCGGACTCCGAGACACCCGACGCGTCAACACGCTGGCGGATGATGCCGACCGCCTGCTGCAGCTGTTCCGGCGACGGGTTAGCGCCATCTTCGGTCTGCGCCGACAGGGTGATCTGGGTGCCGCCCTGAAGGTCGAGCGCGAGCTCGGGAGTCCATGAGCTCTTCTCGAACACGTGCACGCCCAAAGCATTGACGCCGAAAAGAACCGCGATGACGGCGATGAGTCCGGTGAGGGCACGCCAGGCATGCCGGACTGGAGTTGATGTGGCCACGAATGGTCAGCTTTCTACACAGGCGCTCATCGCTGAGCGCGCGGTCACTGTGAGGTCTTAGCCGTTGTTGTCGAGACGACGACGCGTTTCTTCGGCTGACTCGATGTTCGGCTCGTCGTTGATGCTCTCGATGGCAGGCGCGTCGAAAGACTCTTCCTGCTCGATCGGCTCAACAATGCGCAGGATCGCCTGGCTGTGCGCCTTGATTACGACGCCGGGAGCAATCTCAACCTCGGCCGGAGCGTCGAGATCTTCGGGGTTGTAGCTCACGATGGTGCCGTAAATACCGCTCTGAAGAAGAACCTCAGCGCCGGGAACCGTCTGGCTCTGCTTGGCTTCCTGCTCTTCCTTCATCTTCTTCATGCGCTTACGCGAGTTGAACATCATGAAGACGAGGAGCGCGCCCGCGAGGACGAGCAGAATCATGCCACTGGGATCTTGCATCAGAAATTGTGCCTTTCGGGCTTTAAAGGGTATTGAGAAACCTTCAGCGATTATAAATCATCGAAACGGAAGGCACCGTCGGAATGAGGGATTCCGAGGTGAGCGTACGCTTCGGGCATCGCGATTCGTCCTCGAGGTGTGCGACCCATGAACCCGATTCGCACCAGGTATGGCTCAACCACACTCTCAACCGTATCGGCTTCTTCACCTACCGCAACCGCGAGCGTCGAGAGTCCGACCGGGCCGCCCCGGAATTTACGCACGAGCGCTTCCAGAACTGCGCGGTCAAGGCGGTCAAGCCCGATGGCGTCGACGTCATAGAGATCAAGTGCTGCCGAGACGGCCTCGAGGTCTGAGTCGACACGGTGTACCAACAGGTAGTCGCGCACGCGGCGGAGCAACCGGTTCGCAATTCGCGGGGTGCCGCGTGAGCGTCGTGCAATCTCACCGCGAGCCTCTGGCCCCAGGCCCACGCCGATGACGAGCGACGAGCGCTCCACTACCTGCTCGAGCTCGGACGCATCGTAGTACTCAAGGTGCGCGGTGAATCCGAAACGATCGCGTAGGGGGTTCGGGAGCATGCCGGATCGCGTCGTGGCGCCAACGAGGGTGAACGGCGCAAGTTCCAGCGGAATGCTCGTGGCACCGGCTCCCTTACCCACCATGATGTCGATGCGAAAGTCTTCCATCGCGAGGTAGAGCATTTCTTCAGCCGAGCGCGCCATGCGGTGAATCTCGTCGATGAAGAGCACCTCCCCCGGCATAAGGCTCGACAGCAATGCAGCCAAGTCGCCAGCGTGCTGAATTGCGGGGCCGGATGACAGTCGTAGCGGCCGGTTTGATTCGTGCGCGACGATCATCGCGAGCGTCGTCTTGCCAAGCCCAGGAGGGCCCGACAGCAAAATGTGATCGGGCGTGCGGTTTTGGATGCGGGCGGCTTCAAGAAGTAGCTCGAGTTGACCGCGCACTTTGTGCTGGCCGATGAAGTCATCGAGTGATGCCGGACGCAACGCGCCTTCAATGGCAAGCTCAGTGTCGTCTTGCGCCGCAGGCGAGACCGGACTGATATCGTCGCTCATCGGCTCCCCTGTGGTCCGAGTGTGGCAAGTGCCCGGCGCAACAGTGCCTGAACGCTGGCGCGCTCAGCTTCGGTAGCGTCGGCTGCCACGGTAGCAACAGCGTCGGCGGCGAGACGTTCGTTCCAGCCGAGGCCCGCGAGAGCCGCCGTGACCTGCTCGGCGACAGCCGGCGCGACCGCTCCAGAAACCACGGCACCAGCAACCGGCGGTGCGATCTTGCCGGCCAGTTGCACCACGATGAGCTTCGCTGTCTTTGGCCCAATACCGGAAACTTTGCGGAACGGCTTATCGTCGTCGTCGGCAACAGCCTGGGCGATCTGGTCGGCGGTCAACGTCGACAACACACCCAGTGCCGATTTCGGGCCGACCCCAGTCACCGAAATAAGGATGACGAAAACCCCAAGTTCTTCGCGCTCCAGAAAGCCGTAGAGACTCAGCGCATCTTCGCGAACCACCAGGTGCGTGTGCAGCACCAAAACGTCGCCGACGCGCGCCGTACGGGCGACATCCGGCGGCACCGCGACGGTGAAGCCCACGCCACCCACATCGATGATGACGCTGTCGAGCGCCGCATGGAGTACGGGGCCACGAAGAGAAGAGATCATGGTTCCACCCTACGCGCGCATCGTAGTTATGTTCGACAACACTCCGAAAGTCATCGATTGCATGGTCAGGCGCGACGCGATCGGCGCTCCGCATCGGCCCACGCGCGCTGAGCGGGCGTCAATCCCCCACTCGCCGCAGCAACGACCGGACCGCGACGCCACGCGTGGCAGAGTGCCAGGGCGAGCGCGTCAGCAGCATCGGCTGGCTTCGGCAACTCATCAAGACGCAAGACTCGCGCCACCATCGTCTGCACCTGAAGCTTCTCGGCATTGCCGTAGCCGGTGACGGCAGCCTTCACTTCGCTCGGCGTGTGCGTCGCGGTGGGAATGCCTCGTTCAGCCGCGAGCATCAGCGCGACGCCAGACGCTTGCGCCGTTGCCATGACGGTGGACTTGTTGTGCTGCGCAAAGACGCGCTCCACGGCGACGGCTTCAGGAGAAAACTCATCGAGTACGCCGCGTATCCCCTGAGCGATCAACGCCAGGCGCACGCCCGGCTCGTCGTCGGGTGATGACCGAATAACGCCCACGTGCACGAGTGATGCCGTGCGATTGGGATTGACATCGACCACGCCGACGCCACACCGGGTCAGGCCGGGATCGATCCCCAAAACGCGCAGAGTGCTCACACATCAACGGTATGTGAGCACTCCGACGTTAAGCGAGGGGCGCGCTGAGACTACTCGTCTTCAGCCTCGAGTTCAGCCTGCACCTCGGGGGTCAGGTCGAAGTTCGCGTAGACGTTCTGCACGTCTTCGCTGTCTTCCAGTGCGTCGATGAGACGGAAGATCTTACGCGCGGTCTCCGCATCAACTTCGATCTTGAGGTTCGGCACGAACTGCGCTTCTGCACTGTCGTACTCGATACCTGCCTCCTGCAGCGCGGTACGCGTAGCAATGAGATCGCCAGGCTCGGTGATGACCTCGAAGGTTTCGCCCTCGTTGGTGATCTCTTCGGCTCCAGCCTCGAGCGCTACCATCATGACGTCGTCTTCGGTGGTGCCTTCAATCGGAACTTCGATGACACCCTTGCGTGCGAAGTTGTAGGCGACGGAACCAGGGTCTGCGAGCGTGCCGCCGTTGCGGCTGAGAGCCGTACGGACCTCTGCCGCTGCGCGGTTCTTGTTGTCGGTCAGACACTCGACCATGAGCGCGACGCCGTTGGGGCCGTACGCTTCGTACATGATCGAGGTGTACTCAACAGCCTCGCCACCGATACCAGCGCCACGCTTGATGGCACGGTCGATGTTGTCTTTCGGAACCGACGTCTTCTTCGCCTTGAGGACGGCGTCAAAGAGCGTGGGGTTACCGGCGAGGTCGGCGCCGCCGAGCTTCGCTGCAACCTCGATGTTCTTGATGAGCTTTGCCCACGACTTCGCACGACGCGCGTCGATGACGGCCTTCTTGTGCTTCGTGGTTGCCCATTTGGAATGCCCTGACATATGTCTCCGCTCGTGTTTTGCGCCACTCAGTTTACGCGTAGATCGTCATCGTCGCCGGATCTCGGCGATTAAGCGCACAAATGCCTCATGTAAACGCGGGTCACCAGATACTTCTGGGTGAAACGAAACACCGATGCGGTGGCCATCATGTACGCCGACGATGCGGCCGTCCGGCAGTGTCGCGATGACGTCGACACCCTCCCCCACCTCCGTAACAATCGGGGCCCGAATGAAGGAGGCGTCGATCGCGCCGATGCCAGCGACGTCGACGGTGGTGTCGAACGAGTCACGCTGTGAGCCGAAGGCGTTGCGTTCGACCGTGACGTCAAGCCCACCGAGGGTTTGTTGCCCGGGCGCTGCGCCGGTAATGCGATCAGCCAGCATGATGAGCCCGGCGCACGTGCCAAGCACCGGTAAGCCCGCGCCGATCGCTGCCCGCAGCGGCTCGCGCAGCCCAAAGAGTCGGGTCAGACGATCGATCACACCGGACTCGCCTCCCGGCAGAATCAGCCCATCAATCCCGTCGAGATCCTCAGTACGGCGCACGGCGCGTGACGGTACCGCGAGGTGTTCGAGCATCGCGATGTGCTCGCTGACTCCGCCCTGGAGGGCGAGCACACCGACGATCATACTTACCAGCCCCGCTCTGCGAGACGGTGCGGGGCGGCGAG
Source organism: uncultured Microbacterium sp. (assembly GCA_947503655.1). Taxonomy (GTDB): domain Bacteria; phylum Actinomycetota; class Actinomycetes; order Actinomycetales; family Microbacteriaceae; genus Microbacterium. Next base: position 406 of record CANNEP010000049.1, on the reverse strand, counting down.
GTCGGCAACGTTGATACCAACCATTGCTTCGCCCAGACCGCGCGAAACATCGGCGATAACGTGCGGGTCATCGAAGTAGGTCGTCGCCTTCACGATGGCGGCAGCACGGGCTGCCGGGTTGCCGGACTTGAAGATGCCGGAACCAACAAACACGCCGTCAGCGCCGAGCTGCATCATCATGGCCGCGTCAGCAGGCGTCGCAACGCCACCGGCAACGAAGAGCACGACGGGAAGCTGGCCGGTCGCGGCAACCTCGGCGACGAGGTCGTACGGAGCCTGCAGCTCCTTGGCTGCGACGTAGAGTTCGTCCTTCGTCTTGGCGCGCAGCGCGTTGATCTCCGCCTTGATCGTGCGAATGTGCTTCGTGGCCTCCGATACGTCACCCGTGCCTGCTTCACCCTTGGAG
>CANNEP010000048.1 GCA_947503655.1 uncultured Microbacterium sp. | reverse complement strand
GAACTTTACGAGCAGTGCCCGGACGGCCTTCACGACGATTCCGTACCCCGCGACAATTGCTGCGGCGAGCATGAACGCGTTCGCAAGGGTAAACACATGACCAGAACCGTGGGCGTGTTCGCCAGCGTCGATCCACCATTGCGGACCGACCGTGACGTTCCAGACGCCACCGAAGAGCTTCTCGACGCCGAACGCCACGAGAATGAGGAGGCCCGAGACAACGGGAATGAACCAGTTGCCATACCGCCACTTGCGGAACGCGTTCACGAATGTGCCGCCTTTCGAATTGGTGAACTTAGTGCGTTAGGAGCCGTTTGGCTAGAACGCGGAGGCCTTCGACTTATAGCCGGCCTTATCGACAGCAGCAATGAGATCGTCGACGGAACTTCTTGTCTCATCGTGGTCGATCTCTACGCGACCCGAGGCGAAGTGCACCGTCACGTTCTCGACGCCATCGAGCTTGCCGACCTGCTTCTCGATCTTGGTCACGCACGACGGGCACGAGAAACCCTCGGCGCGCAGCAGAGTGTGGGTGGTGTCAGTAGCGTTCGCCATGATGAGTCCTTTCGCTTCACCCCGAAACGGGGGGCGACCAGGAGGTTCCTGGCCTTCACGACGCAGACTATCGTGTTGACAGAGCCTCAGCCTTGACGTAGATCAAGTCGTGCTCGGAGCTCCTCTCTGTGGCTCACCAGCTACTTGGGTGCTGTGAGTCGCTTCTTGGTTGATCTGCTGGGCGCCATGAAGGTCTACAAGACCGAACTGGTCCGTCAGCAAGGCGTTCTTCCTCCGGATCTTCATCGAGGAAGACGGGGATGTCCGCGTCGAGTACGAGCGCCCCTTCGGTTCACTCTGCGATACCGAGGAGCAGATGAACGCTCTGAACTGGGCCGCTGAAGCGAAGAAGAAGGGAGAGGCTCAAACCGGACAAAGAGTGGCTACTCTTGTCGAGGGTTTGAACCTCTCCCATTTGGGGTGAGTAACGGGGCTCGAACCCGCGACCTCCTGGACCACAACCAAGCGCTCTACCAACTGAGCTATACCCACCATGTGCTCCGAACGAGCGGAAGCAACCTGACTATTCTGTCATAGATTTTCAGCGAACTTTGCCACGACGGCGTCGGAAGCCTCGCGCGCCTCGACACTTGTCGGCCCTGGGTCAGAAACGAAGACTACGCGGCGGTAGTACGCGAGTTCGCGGATCGATTCGAGAATGTCAGCAAGTGCCCGGTGGCCGCCATCTTTTGCCGGCGCCTGGAAGTAAGCGCGCGGGTACCAGCGGCGTGAAAGCTCCTTGATGCTGGACACATCGACGTTTCGATAATGCAAAAAAGAATCTAGCTGCGGCATGTACTTTGCGAGGAACATGCGGTCGGTGCCGATCGTGTTGCCGGCGAGCGGTGCCTTCAGCTCCTGTGGCACGAACTGGCGAATGTACGCGAGAGCGCGCTCCTCAGCTTCAGCGACGCTGATGCCGTCGGGGATCTCGGTGATGAGGCCGCTCGTGGTGTGCATGTTCGTCACGAACTCGCCCATGTTCTCGAGCGCGGCATCGCTCGGCTTAATGACGAGCGAGAGCCCCGGGTCGAGAATGTTGAGCTCAAAGTCGGTCACGACGATGGCGATCTCGGCGAGCTCGTCAATGCTGAGGTCGAGCCCCGTCATTTCGCAGTCGATCCATACGAGGCGGTCGTTCTCGCTTGAACTCACCGTAGCTACCTTCAATCCGTAGGGGCGGCACACCTGCTGAGCCGCCGAAATGTCGGGCTCAAGCGGGTGTGCGGGTGTTCCGCATCGCCATACGTCGCTTGCGCTCGCTGAGCCCCCCAGACACGATTCGAACGTGTGACCGGCGGATTAGAAGGCCGCTGCTCTATCCACTGAGCTACTGAGGGATGTACCTCTAGCGTACCGGTCATCGTGAGTGGCGCAGGCAAAGCAGAGCCTCGTCGGGCGACCAGAATGCACCAACGCTGCGGAATGTGGCCGTCGGAGGGTGGAACCGCATCGCGTGATAGCGCACACCCAGAGATTCGGGCAGGGCCTGAATGTTGCCGAGTACGAAACTGCGGTGGTCGGTGACTCGCCACAGGCCAGCACCAACACCACGAATGATCTCATGGTGATGCACGGTGATTTCAAGCGGCTGAGTGATGAGAGCGTTCATGTCTTCCTCCTGATCTGAATGCACTGGCCTGCGCTTACTTTGAACTGTAGGGTTGGCCTCCGACATTGGCCCTGGTAGGCCAGAATCGGCGTAGCGTTAGAGAACGACAACGGAAGGGTTATTCGTGGAAACGTATGTTTTGGCTGGCGGTTGCTTTTGGTGCCTCGACGCCGCATATCGCGCGCTCAACGGCATCTCGGAGGTTGTCTCCGGGTATATCGGCGGAGACACCGTCAACCCGACCTACGAGCAGGTCTGCACGGGTGCCACCGGCCACGCTGAGGCCGTGGCGGTGACCTTTGATCCGGAGGTGATTCCTGGTTCCGTCATTCTCGATGCCTTCTTCACGATGCACGACCCGCGCCAGCTGAATCGCCAAGGCAACGACATCGGTACACAGTACCGCTCGGCCATGTTCCCCACGTCGCCTGAGCAGGAAGCCGTCTTCGACGAGGCGCGCAAGCGTGCCGCGGGTCTGTGGGACGGTGACGTCGTGACCACGATGGAAGAGGCCAGCACGTTCTACCGTGCCGAGGAGTACCACCAGGATTTCTTCACGAAGAACCCCACTCAGGGTTACTGCCTTGCCGTGGCCGTGCCCAAGGTCAATAAGGTGCGCGCCGGATTCAGCGAGTACATCAAGCGGTAATCCTCCACAGAGAACGTCTCCGTCGGGTTTATCCCCAACGGAGGCGTTTTCGGGTTTTCGATACCGCGCGGGGCGCACAGTGGGTGCTGATCCGGCGCTGTTTCGGGCACGTCGGCGCCGGATCTCCACCACTGACAAGGAGAAAACATGTCTGACAGCATTACCGTCATCGGCAACCTCGCTGAAGACCCCAACCTGAAGAGCACCGCATCGGGCATCGACGTCGTGAGTCTGCGCGTCGCGAGCGCCCAACGTTGGTTCGACAAAGCAAGCGAGAAGTGGGTTGAGGGTGAGCCCAACTGGTTTACGGTCGCCGCCTACCGATCGCTGGCCCTTCATGCCGCCGGCTCCCTGCACAAGGGCGACCGCGTTATCGTGCACGGCAAGTTGCGGGTGCGGCACTGGAAAGACGGCGACCGCCGCGGTACCAATGTCGAGATTGATGCGGATGCGCTCGGTCCGGATCTGCGCTGGGGCACGAGTGCGTTCACACGGGAGGCCCGTACGGAGAAGGTTGATGTTCCTGACGCGCCGGCCGATGAGTCGTTTCCGGAGTCTGTTCCCGAGGAGAAATTGGAAGAAACGCCGTTCTGAGTGGCAATTGACGCAGAAACGTACGGAATCGGGCGCCAGGGGAGTGCCACCCAGCCAATCGATGGGCGCTGGCCCTAGACTCGGCGTGTGAACTCACTGGCGCTCCGATCCCGCACGTCTGTCGCACTCGCGTTTGTCGCGGCAACGACACTGCTGTTGGCGGCATGCACCGGAACCACGACGCCAGAGGCCACGACACCGTCGGCTAGTCGCACTCCCGACGTTGGAGCGCAGCAGCCGGTCGCGCCCCCGGTCGCGCCAACGGCCGATCCGGCGGCAACTTTTGTGCCGGGCGGCACGGCTGAAGAGAACCTCCCGATCTTCACCAAGGTGGTGGTCGATCAGTGGGCGGCTGGTAGCGGCGTGAACAGCACGGCATACATTGATGCCCTCGTCGCCACGGGGTTTGATCTTGCTGCGATGGAAACGACGTCCAGCACGACCACACTCGGGAGCGACGTGGAGAGCCTGCAGTTCTCGGTGCTGATTCAAGGGTCATGCCTCGTCGGCCAGGTCGGTGCGTCCACCGGCGACCCGATTGCCGTGATCCTGCCGGAGCTGAAAGACGGCGGCTGCCTCGTCTCCGTGACGCCACAGCCAGGAACGTAGTAGTGCGCGCCGTCGAGCACCGCGCGCTCGGGCGCCAGCCGGTAGGCTAGAGGCAGACTTCGCCTCGCATTCGAGGCACCCCATCCCATTCAGAACGGGAGCCTCATGGCTGAATATATCTACTCGATGGTTCGCGCACGCAAGGCGGTGGGCGAGAAGCTCATCCTTGACGACGTCACAATGTCGTTCTTGCCCGGCGCCAAGATCGGTATGGTCGGTCCGAACGGTGCCGGTAAGTCGACGATCCTCAAGATCATGGCCGGCCTCGACACGCCCTCGAACGGTGAAGCAGTGCTCACCCCGGGCTACACGGTCGGCATCCTGATGCAGGAGCCCGAGCTCGACGAGACCAAGACTGTGCTCGAGAACATCGAAGACGGCGTTGCCATCAAGGGCAAGCTCAACCGCTTTAACGAGATCTCGGCACAGATGGCTGACCCTGACGCTGACTTCGACGCGTTGCTCGCTGAGATGGGCTCGCTGCAGGAAGAGATCGACGCGGCTGACGGCTGGGACATTGACTCCCAGCTTGAGCAGGCCATGGACGCACTGCGCACGCCGCCGTCGGACGCCGAGATCAAGCACCTCTCGGGTGGTGAGAAGCGCCGCGTCGCCCTCGCCAAGCTCCTGCTGCAGAAGCCTGACCTGCTGCTCCTCGACGAGCCCACGAACCACTTGGACGCCGAAAGCGTGCAGTGGCTCGAGCAGCACCTTCAGAAGTACCCCGGCGCCGTCATCGCCATTACGCACGACCGTTACTTCCTCGATCACGTTGCCGAGTGGATTGCCGAGGTCGACCGCGGCCGCCTGATCGGTTACGAAGGTAACTACTCGACGTACCTGGAGAAGAAGCGCGAGCGTCTAGATGTTCAGGGCAAGAAGGACGCAAAGCTAGCGAAGCGCCTCGCTGAAGAACTTGACTGGGTTCGCTCCAACGCCAAGGGCCGCCAAGCCAAGTCGAAGGCTCGTCTTGCGCGCTACGAAGAGATGGCAACCGAGGCTGAGCGCACTCGCAAGCTTGACTTCGAAGAAATCCAGATTCCTGCTGGCCCCCGCCTTGGTTCCATCGTCATCGAGGCGAAGAACCTGCAGAAGGGCTTCGACGGTCGCTCGCTCATCTCGAACCTGTCGTTCAGCCTGCCGCCGAACGGCATCGTCGGCATCATCGGCCCGAATGGTGTCGGCAAGACCACGCTGTTCAAGACGATCGTCGGCATCGAGCCGCTCGACGGCGGTGAACTGAAGATCGGTGAGACGGTCAAGCTCAGCTACGTTGACCAGTCGCGCGCCAACATCGACCCGAACAAGACGCTGTGGGAGGTCGTTTCTGACGGTCTCGACATCATCACCGTCGGCAAGACCGAAATTCCGTCCCGTGCATACGTGTCGAAGTTCGGATTCAAGGGACCAGACCAGCAGAAGAAGGCCGGCGTGCTCTCCGGTGGTGAGCGCAACCGCCTCAACCTCGCGCTGACGCTCAAGGAGGGCGGCAACGTCCTGCTCCTCGACGAACCGACAAACGACCTTGACGTCGAAACGCTGTCGAGCCTGGAAAACGCGCTCCTTGAGTTCCCCGGTTGCGCCGTGGTCATCACGCACGACCGCTGGTTCCTGGACCGCATCGCAACCCACATCCTCGCTTACGAGGGTACCGATGAGAAGCCGGACCAGTGGTACTGGTTCGAGGGTAACTTTGAGTCGTACGAAGAGAACAAGATCGCTCGTCTCGGCGCCGAAGCTGCGGCTCCGCACCGCTCGACGCACCGAAAGCTGACTCGTGACTGAGCGACTTCACATTCCCATCCATGCGCGGTGGGGAGATCTTGATGCCTACAACCACGTGAACAACGCGGCGATGCTCAAGCTCCTTGAAGAAGCGCGTGTGCGGGCATTCTGGGAGCCGCTTCCGGGCGAGGAGGCGCCTTCCACGGCTGTTCTCACGCCGGGGATCGACACCGGTCTGCTCACGCTGATCGCTCGCCAGGAGATCGAGTATCTGCTGCCGGTGCCGTATCAGCGTCGCCCGCTCGACGTGCAGATGTGGTTCGGCCATGTCGGTGGTTCAAGCCTTGAGGTCTGCTACGAAGTCTGGTCACCGCGTGACGACGAAGAGCAAGTGATGTACGCGAAGTCGACGGCGGTGATTGTGCTTGTCGATGCGGCAACGGGCAAGCCCATTCGGCTCACTGACGCCATGCGTGACGCCTGGATGCCGTTCCTGGGCGAGCCAATCGCCTACAAGCACCGCCGATAGCCGGCAAAAAGAGGCGCTGTCGTTATGACAGCGCCTCTTTTCGTGCCGTTTAGCTCCAGGTGATGCCCGGAGTGTCTTCTGGCACCCGAATCATGATCTCCTGCGCCACGGAGGCGACGAGAGCGCCTTCACGGTTGTAGATGCGGCCCTGCGCGAGCCCGCGGCTATTGATCGCGTTGGGGGAGTTCTGCACGTACAGCAGCCACTCGTCAACGCGGGCGTCGCGGTGCCACCACATGGCGTGGTCGAGGCTCGCGACCTTCAGTCCCTTGGTGATCCACGGCACGCCGTGCGCACGCAACACCGAGTCTTGAATCGAGGTGTCGCTCAAGAACGCGAGTCCGGCGCGGTGGAGCCACGGGTCATCGGGGAGGCGCTTGCGGGTCTTCACCCACACCGCGTTCGTCGCGGTACGCTCACCGGTCACGGAAATCTGAATGGGGCTCGTGACATACCGTTGCTCCAACGGCGTTGCCATGAAGAAGTCGTTCCACCCGGGGCCCAGTTGCGCTGCCAGCTCCTCCATAGAGTTCGGCAAATCTTCGGGGTCGGGAATGCCCTCGGGCATGGGGTCCTGGTGCTCGACACCGCGGGTTTCATCTTGGAACGACGAGATCATGGAGAAGATCGGAACGCCCTCTTGGAACGCTTGCACGCGGCGGGTGGAGAAAGAGCGTCCGTCGTGAATGCGGTCGACCGACAGCGTGACGTTGTTCGTGGCGTCACCGGCGCGCAAAAAGTACCCGTGCATCGAGTGCACGTGGCGGGTGTCGGGCAGCGTGCGCGACGCAGCCACAATCGCTTGCGCGAGGACCTGGCCGCCGTAGATCCGCCCGTGCGGCATGGGGAGGGTCTTGCCGGTGAAGATGTCTTCGGTCGTACGCGCCGACATATCGGTGAGGTCGAGCGCTTCAACCATCGCGGTTACCGGATCGTTCGCGGGTGGGGGATTATTCGTCACGCGTCTCCTTAAGCATCGATCCCGCCCTTGGGGTGAGACCGTCTTGATAGTTTAGAGGGGTGGCCCAGCAACTCTCACTCGTCGACGCCGCCTCGGCACAAGATCTCCTGACTTTCGCGGGCCGTGCCGCGCGTGTGGGCGCTGACGGTGTGCGCCTGGCCGCACGCAACGGTGTCATGACGGTTCAGACAGCGACTCTCTCTGCACAGGGCCTCCTTGATGCGACACCAACCGTCTTGGGCATGCGGGTCATGGCGGTTGATCCCGAGCTCGTGTGCGACTTCGTTGTGGCGCCCGAGGGTCTCACCGAGGGCACCAACCCTGAAGACATCACGCTGCCGGAGAGCGCGCTCAACGCCGCGTGGGCCGGCATTGCGCCACCACCGACCGGATGGGAATACCTCGGCGAAGTATCGCCCTTCACGATGCGCATTCTCGCAACCGAAGGCATCGCGGACGTCGCTGACCTGGTTCCGGCTGACTCCGGCGAAGACGTCGTCCGTAAGGTGCGCGCTGCCGTGTGGGGGCCGTTGACCGACAAGCTCTTTGACGCACCCAAGGGCGTCGCCTTCACCGCAGATGCGCTCGGCTTTCTGCGCGACGACGACCCGATCCAGGTGTTCCGCAACGAACGCTGGACGCGCTTCACCATGTCACGCGGCCACGTGCTGAGCCGCGGCCCGGCACGCATGGGGCTCACGCCCGTCCGCGCGACCGGCGCCGCAACGGCCTAGCGGCTGGCCTCGGCAGCTGCGCGCCCGGCCTGGCGGCCCGAGAACAAGCAACCGCCGACAAACGTGCCCTCGAGGGCGCGGTAGCCGTGCACGCCGCCACCGCCGAAGCCGCTCGCTTCGCCCGCGGCATACAGGCCCGGGATCGGGTCACCGTCGGCAGCCAGGGCCTGACCATTGAGATCAGTCTCAATGCCGCCGAGCGACTTGCGTGTCAGAATGTGCAGCTTCACCGCGATCATCGGGCCCGCAGCCGGGTCTTGTAACCGGTGCGGCGCCGCCGTGCGAATCAGCTTGTCGCCGCGATATGCGCGCGTCGCGCGCAACATGGCGACCTGCGAGTCTTTCGTGAAGTCATTCGCCATCTCGCGGTCGCGTGCCTCAACTTCAGCACTGACGCGGGCAGGGTCGAGCGCATCGCCGCCGGGCAACGCCTGCATGCCCGCCACGAGTCGCTCCAGGGTCGTCTCAACGACGAAGTCAGCGCCCTGGTCCATGAACGCTTGCACGGGGCCGGTCGCGCCCTTCGCGAGTCGCGACTTCAGCAACAGGCTGAGGTCTTTGCCGGTCAGATCGGGGTTCTGCTCCGAGCCGCTGAGCGCGAACTCCTTCTCGATGATCGACTGTGACAGCACGAACCAGCTGTGGTCGTGACCCGTCTGTCGCAAGTGTGCGAGGGTTCCGAGGGTGTCAAAGCCGGGGTAGAGCGGAACCGGAAGGCGCTTGCCGGTAGCGTCTAGCCACAGCGAAGATGGGCCGGGCAGAATGCGGATGCCGTGCGACGGCCAGACGGGGTTCCAGTTCTGAATGCCCTCGACGTAGTGCCACATGCGGTCGGAGTTGATGAGATGGGCACCGGCGGTAGCGGAGACATCGTGCATGGAACCATCAACGTACGCGGGTACGCCGGTGATCATCTGCTGGGGTGGTGTGCCGAGACTCGCCGGCCAATGACGACGTACTAGGTCATGGTTGCCGCCGATACCGCCGGACGCGACGACGGTGGCTCGCGCTTCGATTTCGAACTGACCCACCACGTCACGGTTCGTAGCGAGACCACGCTCGGCGTCGGAGTTCAGGAGCACGTTGCCGCGGGCACCGGTGACTGCGCCGTTGGTCGTTACCAATTCGGTGACCTTGTGGCGGGGGAGGATCGTCAATAGGCCATCGGCCTCGCCTTCCTGTGCCGCAGCCTCGAACGGCGCCACGATGCCGGGGCCGGTGCCCCACGTGATGTGAAAGCGCGGCACGGAGTTGCCGGGCCCGAGCGCACCGTAGCCACCGCGCTCCGCCCAGCCGACGACGGGGAAGAACCCGACGCCCAGCGACTTCAGCCACGCGCGCTTTTCGCCGGCGGCAAACTGCAGGTACGCCTCAGCCCATGCCCGCGGCCACTGGTCTTCCGCGCGGTCGAAAGCCGCGGTTCCGAACCAGTCTTGACGGGCAAGCTCGAGCGAGTCCTTGATTCCCATACGGCGCTGCTCGGGGGAGTCGACGAAGAAGAGTCCACCGAACGACCACCAGGCTTGCCCACCGAGATTAGAGAGCGGCTCTTGGTCAATGATCGTGACACGGCGGCGTTGCAAGAGCGCTTCGCGGGCCGCCACGAGGCCGGATAAACCCCAGCCAATAACGAGGACATCGGTCTGATGGATGCGTGCGTCGGGCACTGCGCCTCCTCTTTGAGTCGAACCGTGAACCACGGGTGCTGATGTTGACGTTATCGCGACCTTGTCGCCATGTCACCAATTGACACCCCGATCTCGTGGCGGGACCTCCGGCGCGTCGCGGCCCACAGGAATAGGATTGAACGAGGTGCGACGCCGATCCGGCACCGTGCGCACCATCTCCCCATTTAGCTCTCAAAAAGAGGTAGCAATGAAGGCCCTTCGTAAAACCGCGCCCGGCGCTGGTTTGGAGCTTCTCGACATTCCGGAACCCGAAGTAGGTCCGGCCGACGTGAAGATTCGGGTGCTTCGCACCGGTATCTGCGGAACCGACCTGCACATCCTGAAGTGGGATGACTGGGCGGCAGAAAATATCGCCGCGCCGCTCACCGCCGGCCACGAATTCGCCGGCGAGGTCGTCGAAGTCGGCCCTCTCGTGCACGACATTCAGATCGGTGACCTGGTTTCTGGCGAGGGGCACATCGTGTGTGGCATGTGCCGTAACTGCCGCGCGGGTCGTGCCCACATGTGCATTCGTACAAAGGGTGTCGGCCTGCACCGCGACGGCGCCTTCGCCGAACTCATCGTGATCCCTGGCAAGAACGTGTGGGTGCACCGCACCGCCATCGACCCGAACATCGCGGCGATCTTTGACCCGCTCGGCAACGCGGTGCACACCGCGCTCAAGTTCGGCGTGGTCGGCGAAGATGTGCTTGTCACGGGCTGTGGCCCCATCGGCCTGATGTCGATCGCCGTGGCCCGCCACGTGGGCGCGCGGTTCATCACCGCGACCGATGTTTCGCCCGCGCGCCTCGAAATGGCCCTCGCTATGGGTGCCGACGCGGCCGTCAACGTTGCCAACGACCGCGTGAAAGACACGCAGAAGTCGCTGGGCATGCGTGAAGGCTTTGATGTCGGGTTCGAGATGTCAGGCTCGCCCGCCGCACTGCAGGAAATGATCGACAACATGAACCACGGTGGCCGCATTTCGATGCTCGGCCTGCCGTCGTCGCCGTTCCCTATCGACTGGGGCAAGGTCGTCACGCACATGCTGACGCTGCAGGGCATTTACGGTCGCGAAATGTTCGAGACCTGGAACTCGATGAGCGCGATGCTGCAGACCAGCGACGTGCTGCGCGATCGCATCGCCTCCATCATCACCGAGCAGTTCCCCGCATCCGAATGGCAGGCCGGCTTCGATGCCGCGGCCTCCGGCGGCGTGGGCAAGGTCATCCTCGACTGGACGGAAATCTAAACATGTACACCTCAGTTCGCGATCAGTTCCGTGCCGAGCTCGATGACATCGAGGCAGCTGGCCTCACGAAGCACGAGCGTGGTATCCGCGGCCCGCAGGGCGCGACGGTCGATGTCAATGGTTCCGCCACTCTCAACTTCTGCGCCAACAACTACCTGGGCCTCGCCAATGACCCGCGCATCGTCGCGGCCGCGCGTGCCGGCCTCGACGAGTGGGGCTACGGCCTCGCGAGTGTCCGTTTCATTTGTGGCACGCAAGAGCAGCACTTGGCTCTCGAAGCGAAGCTCAGCTCGTTCCTCGGCTACGACGACACGATCCTGTTCTCGTCGTGCTTCGACGCTAACGGCGGCGTGTTTGAATCGTTGTTCGGCGCTGAAGACGCCATCATTTCGGACGAGCTGAACCACGCGTCGATCATCGACGGCATTCGCCTGTCGAAGGCACAGCGCTTGCGCTACAAGAACCGCGACATGGCTGACCTTGAGGCGCAGTTGCAGCAGGCCTCGACGGCACGTCGCAAGGTCATCGTCACCGACGGCGTGTTCTCGATGGACGGCTACATTGCTCCGCTCGCCGAGATCTGCGACCTCGCTGACAAGTACGACGCCCTGGTTTTCGTTGACGACTCGCACGCCGTGGGGTTCGTCGGAACCCATGGTCGCGGAACGCCGGAATACTGCGGTGTTGAGGGTCGCATTGACATCACGACCGGAACCTTCGGTAAGGCTCTCGGAGGAGCCTCGGGTGGGTACGTTTCGGCTCGTCAGGAGATCGTCGACCTGCTGCGTCAGAAGGCGCGCCCGTACCTGTTCTCGAACACCCTCGCACCGTCGATTGTGGCCGGAACCATGACGGCGCTGGATCTGCTGGCGGAGTCGGGTGAACTTCGCGAGACGCTCGTGCACAACGCAGAGCGCTTCCGCACAGCGATGGCTGACGCCGGCTTTGACCTACTCCCCGGCGAGCACGCGATTGTTCCGGTCATGTTCGGCGACGCCGTCGTGACGGCAAAGATCGCCGCGGCTCTCCAAGAGCGCGGTGTTTACGTCACAGCGTTCAGCTTCCCCGTGGTTCCGCGTGGTGCTGCGCGTATCCGTGTGCAGCTCTCCGCCGCACACACCGACGACGAGATCGACCGTTGCGTTGCTGCCTTCGTGGCGGCGCGCGACGACGTGCTCGGCGCGTAACTCACGACAGAGTAATCCCCCGGGAGCCATTGAGCACCCGGGGGATTTCTCGTGGGTTTAGTTGCCCGGAACGAGGCCGCCGAGTGAGCCGGGTTCGCGGTCTCCAGCGATGGGCCCGATGGTTGCCGCCGGGGTGGGCTCGAACGTGTTCATCATGGCGTGCGCTGCACGGGAGAAGTAATCCCACATCATTTCGTCGTGCATGGGGGAGAGCTGTACCTCGTCCATGGCGGCACGCATGTGCTGAAGCCAGCGGTCGCGGGCGTCAGGATTTACATGAAACGGGATGTGCCGCATGCGCAGCCGCGGGTGACCGCGGGTTTCGCTATAGGTCGTGGGGCCGCCCCAGTACTGCTCAAGAAACATGCGGAGGCGCTCGGCGGCGGGGCCGAGGTCTTCCTCCGGGTACATCGGCTTCAGCACGTTGTCTTCGGCCACACAGCGGTAGAACGCGTCAACGAGGCGCTGGAAGGTGTCGTGGCCACCGACCTGATCGAAGAAGCTTACGGTGGTGTCGTCGGTCATTCTGTTCCGTCCTGCGGGGGGTCGTGACGCTCAGCGGGCGGTGAAGCGGGGCGCTGAGGCGTGGCCTTCGGGTCGGCCGTCGGATTGGGCTTCGTGATAGGCAGTTGCTCCGTCGTGCCGGCTGCCTTGTCTTTCTTGCGAGCCCGCCAGGTCGGGCGGGCCTTACCGGTGGGAGCAACGGGCGTCGGTCGCGTCTTGGGCGGGTTCGCGCCACGAACCCGCTGCGCACCATTCGCGCCTTCGAGGAGAACGGTGCCGAGCGCGGGCATCGTGACATCCATGTCGGTCATCGCGAGCTGCAGGCGGCGCATCAGCTCTTGGGCAACGTCGTCACGGGCACCCGAACGCGTGCGTATCACGAGGCGCAGCACTTGCACATCGTCGGCGATGGACTCGAGCCCCCATGTCTCTGGGCGCTCAAGAATGCGCGAGCGCCACTTCGGGTCTTTCATCAGTTCGGTTGCCACGTCGAGCATGCGCGCTTCGACCGCGTCGGTGTCGTCATTAATGCCGATCGATAGGTCGACAACAACACGAGCCCAGCCCATCGACATGTTGCCGATGCGGAGCACCTCGCCGTTGCGCACGTACCAGAGCGTGCCGTTGACGTCGCGTACGTGAGTGACGCGCACACTGACATGCTCGACCACGCCGGTGGCGAGCCCGAGATCAACGACGTCGCCGATACCGAGCTGGTCGCCAGCAACGATGAAGATGCCGTTCAAGACGTCACGCACAATGTTCTGGGCGCCGAAACCAAGACCGGCACCGACAGCGGCCGTCAGCAGCGTGAGCGAGCCGAGAATGTCGGGGTTGAGTCTCTGCACGATCAGTATCGTGGCGACGATGAAGATCGTGACGTTGACGATACCGTGCATAATCGTGCCGAGGGTGCGGGTACGCTGTACGACGCGCATGGCGACGACGGGGGAACGGTCGAGCGCTTGCGTGTCGTCGACGTTCGCTTTTGTTTTTGCGCCGCTCACGATGTGTCGAACAACGCGACTAATGACGATTCTCAGAAGCCACGCGACGAGAAGCGACACCACGATGATGACCGCGATCCATAGGAGGTTTCCCCCAGCCTCAGTGAGCCATAAGCCGAGCTTGCCCCAGAAATCTGTGGGCGCGGGTGCGGGGTCTGCGAATGGCAGGATCATGGCTTCAGTCTACCGAGCGACCCTTTGCCTGGCCTGGAAGCAACGTGTTGAGAAATGACGAAGGGGCTGACCGCGTGGACAGCCCCTTCGCACAGACGAGTATTACTCGGCGTCACGCTCCTGTACGGAGAGTGCGCGCTCGACGCCGGCCAGGTTCTCCTGAACCAGACGACGCAGGGCCGGGGAAGCCGCCGCGTTCTCCTTGAGCCACGTGCGAGTTGCCGTGAGCAGTTCAGCGTTCGCGAGTGCAGACGGGTAGAGGCCCGTGATCAGGTAGTTCGCGATTTGGTACGTGCGCGACTCCCAGATCGGCGTCAGGCTCTCGAAGTACGCCGGGATGAAAGCGGTGAGGTCATCGCGCGTCGATGGGTTGTTGAAGCCGAGAGCTGCCGCACGCACGATCGTGTTCGGCAGGTCAGCGTTGGCAACCAGCGAATCCCAAGCGGCCCGCTTGGCATCGTGGCCCGGCAGCGAAGCCTTGGCCTGAGCTGCAAACTCGCCACCCTTTGCGGTGTTGTCCGCGGCGAGTGCCTCATCGATCGCGGCAGCGTCAACGGCGCCGCCCGAAGCGAGAGCGACAAGAAGCGCCCACGACAGGTCCGTGTCGATCTCGAGACCCTCGAATGCAATCGCACCAGAGCGAATCTGGGCGACACGAGCGACCTGCTCTGGCGTTGCCGCAGCCGACGCCGTCGCCTGCACAAACTGCAACTGGTTGTCAGAACCAGCCTCAGCTGCCTGCGCAAGCTCAAACAGGCCATCGGCAACGCGAGCACGCGTGGCGTCGCGGTCAGCGGGTGCCACGTAGCTGTTTGCGGTGAGCTGGAGCTGCTGCAGTGTCGTACGAATCGTGGTCGACTCCGTCTCGCGCCCGATGTTCTTCAGCACGAGGTCGATGTAGTCGCTAGCGGCAGACTCGGCGTCGCGCGTCATGTCCCACGCGGCACCCCACACAAGCGAGCGAGCCAGCGGGTCGCGGATCTCACCGAGGTGGTCAATCGCGGTCTTCAGCGAACGCTCGTCGAGACGAATCTTCGCGTACGCGAGGTCCTTGTCGTTGAGCAGCACGAGGTCGGGCTGCGCGAGACCCTTGAGCTCTTCAACGTCGGTGCGGTCGCCGTCAACGTCAAGTTCGGCGTAGTGAACCCGCTCGAGGCCCTCGGCGGTCAGGTCGTAGAAGCCAACGCCGAGGCGGTGCGGACGAATCGTGGGGTAGTCAGCCGGAGCCGTCTGCGTAATCGCAAAGCGGGTGATGGTTCCGGTGCTGTTCGTCTCTACCAGCGGCGTCAGCGTGTTGACGCCAGCCGTCTCGAGCCACTTCTTCGCCCACGTTGTGAGCTCGCGACCGCTCGTGGCCTCGAGCTCGGTGAGCAGGTCAGAGAGCTCGGTGTTGGAGTACTCATACTTCTTGAAGTACGAAGCAACGCCGGCGAAGAAGGCGTCAATACCCACCCAAGCGGCGAGCTGCTTGAGCACCGATCCGCCCTTGGCGTAGGTGATGCCATCGAAATTCACCTGTACGTCTTCGAGGTCATTGATCTCGGCAACGATCGGGTGCGTCGACGGCAGCTGGTCCTGGCGGTACGCCCAGGTCTTCTCCATCGCGTTAAACGTGGTCCACGCCTCGGTCCACTCAGTGGCTTCGGCAGTTGCAATGGTCGACGCCCACTCGGCGAACGACTCGTTCAGCCACAGGTCGTTCCACCACTTCATGGTGACGAGGTCGCCGAACCACATGTGTGCCAGCTCGTGCAGGATCGTGACAACGCGACGCTCCTTGATGGCGTCGGTGACCTTGGAACGGAACACGTACGTTTCGGTGAACGTGACCGCGCCAATGTTTTCCATCGCACCGGCGTTGAACTCCGGCACGAACAGCTGGTCGTACTTCGCGAACGGGTACGGGTAATCAAACTTTTCCTCGAAGTACGCGAAGCCTTCGCGCGTCTTCTCGAAGATGTAGTCAGCGTCCATGTGCTGCCACAGCGACTTGCGGGCGAAAACGCCGAGCGGAATGACGCGGCCATCGGCGTTGGTCAACTCCGAGTACGTGGCCTCATAGGGGCCAGCAACCAGGGCGGTGATGTATGACGACATCTTCGGCGTGGGCTCGAAAGCCCACGTTGCAACGCCCTCACCGGCGGCAACCGGCTCCGGCGTGGGGGAGTTGGAGACAACCTTCCAGGCCGCAGGCGCGGTCACGGTGAAGGTGAAAACGGCCTTCAGGTCAGGCTGCTCGAAAACAGCGAACATGCGACGGGAGTCCGGAACCTCGAACTGCGAATAGAGGTACACCTCGTTGTCGACGGGGTCGACAAAACGGTGCAAGCCCTCACCCGTGTTGGTGTACAGGCAGTCGGCCACAATGCGCAGCTCGTTGTCTGCCGCCAGGCCCTCAAGCGCGATGCGCGAGTCAGCAAATGCCGTGGCCGGGTCGATCGAGACGCCGTTGAGCGTGATCTCGAAGACCTCGCGCGCAATCAGATCGATGAAGGTCGAGGCACCTTCGGTTGCGGTGAAGCGCACCACGCTCGTGGAGCGGAAGACTTCAGCTCCAGTGGTGAGGTCGAGGGTGACGTCGTACGACTGCGTGTCGACGATCGCGCGGCGTTCTTGGGCTTCGGTCCGTGTGAGGTTCTCTCCAGGCACTGAATGACTCCCGAGTAGTTGATGAATGAGGGGGAACGAGTCTTTTCTGCTCGCAGCACCGACGCTGCTGGCGACGGCACCAAAATGCCAGCCTACGCCAGCGGCACGATTCCCGCGGGAAAGACCGGCCAACGGGTTCAGCGTGCGGGGAGAATGAATAGACTTGACCAATGCGCATCCACATCGCCACCGACCACGCCGGCCTCGACTTTTCGACTCAGTTGCAGGAGCACCTGCGGAGCATCGGTCACGACGTGATCGACCACGGTCCGATCGAGTATGACGCCGCTGACGATTACCCGGCCTTCTGCATTCGTGCGGCTCAGGGCGTCGTTGCAGACCAGCAGGCCGGCCTCGAAGCTCTCGGCGTCGTCTTTGGTGGTTCCGGCAATGGCGAACAGATCGCCGCGAATAAGGTTGAAGGCGTGCGCGCGGCCCTGGTGTGGAACCTCTCCACGGCAGAACTCGCGCGCGAGCACAACAACGCCAACGTTATTTCGATCGGTGCCCGCCAGCACTCATTCGAAGAGGTTGTCTCCTTCATCGAGCTTTTCATCAACACGCCGTTCCCGGGTGACGAGCGCCATGTGCGCCGCATTGCGCAGATCGCCGACTTCGAACGCGACGGTTCGCTGCTTCCCGACCCCCGCGCGTAATGCCTGAGGGTCACTCCGTTCACCGCATTGCGCGGCAGATTGAGCGCAATTTCGTCGGCAGCATCGTCACAGCCTCGAGCCCCCAGGGGCGTTTTGCTGAGGGGGCATCGTTGCTGAACGGCCGCACGTTAAAAACGGCAAAAGCCGTCGGCAAGCAAATGTTTGTCGAGTTTGACGACGACCTGTGGCTGCGCGTGCACCTCGGCCTGTACGGCGCGTGGGACTTCGCCGGCGAGATTCTGATGGACGCCACCATCGCCTCCGCAAACGGTCGCATGGGGCAGACAAATCAGAAGGGCACTGATTCGGCGATTTTTGACGACGCCGGCGAAAACTCGCTCGCCTCGATCGGCGCACCGCGCAAAACGCGCGTCAACGTGCGCATGAGCGAGCAGACCAAGGGGCTCGGTAACGACGAGCTAGCCGAGTGGCCGCCGCCGATTGTCGGCACCGTGCGGCTGCGCCTCCTCACCGACTCAGTCTGTGCCGACCTCCGCGGACCGACCGCGTGCGAGATTCAAACGCCCGATGAGGTTGCCGCCTCGATCGCGAAGCTCGGCCCGGACCCATTGGTCGGAGACACCGTCGAGGGCGAAGAGCGATTTGTCGCCGCGGTGAAGCGCCGCAATGTCGCCATCGGTCAATTGCTCATGGACCAGAGCATCGTGAGCGGCATCGGCAACGTATATCGCGCCGAAATGCTGTTTCGTGCCGCTCTCAACCCGCACACGCCGGGCAAGGCCGTGCGTGAAGACACGCTGCGTGCCATGTGGCGCGACTGGGTGAATCTCTTGAGCATCGGCGTCGAGACCGGTCAAATGATGACGATGGACGAGCTCGACCCCGAGGCGTATCGTCGAGCGATGGCACATCGCGATGACCGCCACTGGGTTTACCACCGTGCCGGGCTCCCGTGCCGCGAATGTGGCACCGAGATCGTGCTCGAAGAGATGCAGGCGCGCAAGTTGTACTGGTGCCCGAGCTGCCAGGCCTGAGGAGAATCATGCGTCAGAACCCCAGCTTCACGATGACCGACGTCGCCGAACTACGCCGTCTCATCGCACGCAATCCGTGGGCAACCCTCGTTAGCGCAACCGATGACGGCATCGTCGCTTCACACTATGCGATTCTGCTCGATGACGAACGCGATGACCTCACGCTTGTGGGCCACGTCGGCAAGCCCGACGACATGCTGCACGGACTCGGCGAGCGCGAACTGACCCTGATCTTCCAGGGCCCCCACGGTTACATCACGCCACGCTGGTACGGCGACGTCCAGGCTGTTCCGACCTGGAACTACGTCGCCGTACACCTCACGGGCGTGCCTGAAATCCTCAGCACCGAAGAAAACCTGGTGGTGCTCGACAAACTCGTCACGCACTTCGAAAACGCAGAACCCGACCCGCGCCTGATGTGGCAGGCACCGAATGATGAGGCCTTTGTGACGCGGTTGGAACGCGGAACCATGGGGTTCCGGCTTACGCCGACAAAGATTGTTGCGAAACGAAAGCTGAGCCAGAACAAGCCCGACGAGGCGGTCGACACGATCATCGCCGAGCTCACGGGTTCTGGCGCGTATGCAAACCCGGAGCTGGCAGCAGAAATGAAGCGCGCCCACGACGCACTGCGCGGAGCTCGCTCGTGATTGCGCTGGGTGCCCGCCCCGTTGCGGTACGCAACGTGCGCATTGCCGGGCCCACCCGCCAGTACGTGCCGTTCGATGATGTCTGCGACGTCGTTATGCAGAACGGCAAGATCGTTGATTTCTCGCCGGTCGGCGCACTCAAGCACAACGGTGCGGTGTGGGACGCGGAAGGTTCCTGGGTCATGCCCGGCCTCTGGGATCACCACATTCATTCCACGCCGACAGCTCTCGCCTCGATGCGCACGGACGTCTTCGCGGCGACCTCCGCACAGGAGGCTGCCGACATCATGAGCATGGTGGCGCCAGCCGCCGACGGTCGTCGCATCGGCGTGCGCATGCGCGATGGCCTGTGGGCAGAGCGACCCACGCTTGCACTTCTTGACGAGACCAATGGTTCCGTCCCCACCTATGCCATCAATATGGACCTGCACAGTGTCTGGATGAACTCCGCCGCCTTCCTCCGCGAAGGAATCCCGGCGACGCCCTCAGGCATCGTGCGGGAAGAGGTGGCGTTTGAAGTGAGTCGACGCCTCGGCGACCTCGATACCGAAGTGCTTGACGCGGCCGTTTCGGAGGTCGCCGATCGGGCCGCTTCGCGCGGTGTCGTCGGCATGATCGACTACGACTTCGGCTGGAACCTCACACCGTGGGTGCGTCGTGCTGCTGATGGCTTCGACGCGGTGCGCGTGCAGTTTGGGGTGTACCCACAACATCTGGCGCGTGCGATTGCACACGGTCTCGCTACGGGCGACGTCATTGACGAACTCGGACTCATCACGGTGGGCTCGCTCAAGGCGATTTCTGACGGATCGCTCGGCACCCGTACCGCCGCATGCTCGCATCCTTACCCCGATCACACCTCCGGGCTGTTGGCTATTGCTCCGGAAGAACTTGTTGAGCTCATGACGACGGCGACCGGTGCCGGTTTTGCGTGTGCGATCCACGCGATCGGTGACGTGGCAAACTCCCATGCCCTCGATGCCTTCCAGACGACGGGTGCATGGGGATCCATCGAGCACGCCCAGCTGGTGTCGCGTGTTGACCTCCCGCGGTTTGCACGTGCGGGAGTGGCGGCGAGTGTGCAACCGACGCACGCCGTTGATGACCGTGACCTCGCCGATCGCGAATGGGCCCAGCAGCCGGGCGCGGCGTACCCCCTTCGTTCGCTGCACGATGCGGGCGCGAACCTGCTCTTTGGTTCCGATTCTCCGGTCGCACCCCTGGACCCGTGGCTCGCCATTGCCAATGCTGTTGAGCGCACGGCTGACGACCGTGAAGCCTGGCTCGGGCACGAGCGCCTCGACGTCGCGACCGCGTTGGCGGCCTCCGTCAGCGGATCCCAGCACGAGCCGCTCATGGATATCGGTGCTGCCGCAGACCTGGTGTTCTGCGCCCAAGACCCGTACGCGGCACAGGGTGCGGAGCTGCGGCACATGACGGTCAACGCGACGCTCCTTGAGGGCCGCTTCACGCACCTCGGTTAGTCAACCAACGAAAAGAGCGGGCGCCCTCCCGAGAAGGCGCCCGCTCTTTTCGTTGTGAAACTTAGGCGGCGACGTGTGCCGTCAAGAACCAGCGGTCCTTTTCGAGGCCGCGACGAATCTCAATCGCAACGTCTTGGCTCGTGAGGTCGATCTCGTCGAGGCCGTCGATGGCGTCTTGCGTCTGAGCAAGAATCTTGTCGATGTCGGCGACGACAGCGTGAATCATGGCGTCCGAGCTCGCGAATGCGGCGGGAACAGCGGTCTCACCGGTCTCGGCTGCGACGACGCTGGCGCGGGCGTCAATGGGAAGACCCAGCGCAACGATACGCTCGGCGGCCGTGTCGGCCCAGTCCATGGCGTGCGCCACGACCTCGTCGAGCAGCTCGTGAACACCCACGAAGTTCGCACCACGAACGTGCCAGTGTGCCTGCTTGCCGTTGAGTACGAGCGCCTGCAGGCTGTGAACCAGCGGCGTCAGGAACTGAGCGGAGCCTGCAGCGACGGTCGGGTCGCTGGCGGTGGTTGCGATGGTCTTCGACGTGGTCATGAGGTCCTCCTCGGTTGGGGTTGTACTCGGTATAACACCTAAGGTACTCGTTTCATTCCGTCGCGCAAGCAAGCTGAGGCTGGGCTAACTCCCTGATAGAACGCGAAATTTAGGTGAGCCTTAGCGAACTTGACCGGCTAACCCAGCGCGGGCGGCCACACGCCGATGATGAGAGCCATGACGACGACGGTGACCAGCTCGTGAGCGATGTTCATGATCGTCAATCCGCTCGGTCGCCCCTCAAAAGCATCGTGGGTGATGAAGCGGGCGGCGGTGAAGCCGGCCCACAGCAAAACGCCCGTGACGAGCGCGGCGATGAGGTAGCTGCCGTTGTAAAAATTGTGAGCGATGGTTGTGGCTCCCGCGAGTACCCAGGCTGAGACGAAGCTCACGACAACGGTGACGATGATCGGAACCACAGCGTTCGAGGCAGAACCGGGCGTCACCTTGGCAAGTTTCATCCAGCGGTCGCCAAAGACCTTCGGCGTGTACCAAACGGAGCCAACGATCATAGTCGACAGAGTGGCGAGAATGAC
>CANNEP010000047.1 GCA_947503655.1 uncultured Microbacterium sp. | reverse complement strand
AAGATCAACCAGTTCATCATCGACGCGAACGGCAAGCGCATCAACATTCGTGTGGACACGCACGCCGGCACCGTGTACTCGCCGCAGGGCACGAGCCTCGAGTTCTACGCCGACGGCGGCCACCGCGTCGAGAACCATGTTGCGCAAATGGCGCGTGGCGGCGGAACCCGTATCTGGAATGAGCCCGAAACCGAGGGCGAGACGTACATTCCGTGGGCGAAGTCGAAGCGCGCTGACTCCACGCGCATCCTCGGCGAGACAGCCGACATGTTCGGGTACGTGCTCGTCGCGAAGGATGCGACGGCTTTCGCTGACGGCGGCACGACCCGCGAAGTTACGACCGCTGCAAGCGTCCCGCAGATGCGCGGTGGCACCCAGATCGTGTTCGTGAACCCGATGTCGGTCGATCCGATCGCTGACGCGTGGGAAGCCGCGCAGATCGTGGAGGGGCTCTAAATGTACGCAGTCAACGGGATCGCGTTGGACAACCCTACGTTCGGGTGGGTGCTGCGTGCGCCCACCCGCCCCCTGGCTGAGGTCACCCGACGCCGCCGATCAGTGGACGTTTCCGGCACCGACGGCGTCATCCCCGGCATGGGGTCGACGGCGGAACCAGTGACGCTGGTGTTCGTAGTGCAGACGCCCCGCGAACACTTGGAAACGCTC
Source organism: uncultured Microbacterium sp. (assembly GCA_947503655.1). Taxonomy (GTDB): domain Bacteria; phylum Actinomycetota; class Actinomycetes; order Actinomycetales; family Microbacteriaceae; genus Microbacterium. Next base: position 20,799 of record CANNEP010000047.1, on the reverse strand, counting down.
AACGCGCTGTTCGGCGACGCCGGCACGCTCACACAGGTGGGTCTCGCAAACCGTGCTGTCGCGTATGAGGTGCTGTCCTCCGCTCCTGGTGAAGGCTGGGGCGCGGGCGACGAGTACGTCGACATGCGGTTCGTGATCCGCCTTCCCGCAGTGTTCTGGCGTGCGACCACGACAGTCACCTCACCCGCGACGGCCCTCGCCGCTTCCACGAGCGTGACCGGCCTGTTCGTCGGCATCTCAGCACCCGTCCAAGACGCGATCGTGCGAGTGAAGGGTGCGTGCACTGGCGTGCAGGTCACGGACACATCAGGCGCGTGGGTGAAGTTCCCCGACCTGACGGCGACCCAGTACGCCCGATTCCACATGGCTACGAACGAATGCTTCATTACGTCATCGAACACGTGGTCTGGCGGCACAGACGTTTCTGGGCTGGTCGATTTCGGCGGGCCGCGTGGCGGGTTCGAGCTCACACCTCGACGCGACCCCGCGAACCCATCAAGCCGTGACGCCCGCCTGACCGTGTCAGCAGTCACATACACCGGGGCAGCGATCGAAGTTCGCGGCCGATCCGCGCACCAGATTTAAGGAGACCCCATGTTCGATGTTCGCCTCCGCGTTTTCTCCGACAGCGCGGTGCGCGGTCGTGTCCTGAAAACGACGCGGATCACGATCACCGACAACGACAGCGCCACCCCTCGGGTGTCCTTCTCGGTGTCGCGCCGTGTGGCCGGCTACTTGTCGAACCCGTTCCTGGTGGGTGTTGAAGTTTCGTATGGTGGCGCATGGGTGACGCCCCGCAACAACCTGTTCATCTGCACGGAGGAGTCGGGCGACGATTCGGATGATTCCGAGACGGTGTCGTTCTCGGGTGCCGGGTTTGTGCCGTGGCTGATGCAGTACATGTACGTGCAGGGCCCGTTGAGCCTGGTTGATCGTACGTGGCCGAACGCAACCCCGGGCACGATCATTAAGACGCTGCTCACTGAGGCGAAGGTGTGGGGTTGGGGGCCGTCGGTTTCGTTCGACTTCACGGAAACTCATGACTCGAACGGGTCGGCGTGGACGGCTGCCGAGCGCACGAGCATCACATGGCGTGTGGGTTCTACGGCGATGTCTGATGTGTTGGCGGCGCTGTCTGATCAGGGCATCATCGAGTGGTGGGTTGAGGGAACGACGCTCCGGGTGTTCCGTGCCGGGATCGGCACTGACCGTTCTTCGGATGTCGCGCTTGGTGGGCCCGGTTTCTCCCGCACGCCCCGCAAATCTTCGTTCGATGGTGTGTTCACGAACCTGACCGTGTTTTATGACGGCCCGAAGTACATCAACGTGACGAACCCTGGCTCTGACGGTCGGTTCGGCGCGTTGTGGGCGACGGTCACGCAGTCCGGTGTGAAGACGCAGGATGAGGCTGTGAAGCTGAGCCAGTCGGCTATGACGTTGGCTAAGGGTAAGCGTGAGGAGCTTTCGTACGAGTGGGATGGTGCGGCTGATCTGCCTGTCCCTGTCCGCGATTTCAGTATCGGTGATGTGGTTACGGCTCGTCAGCGTGATGGGAAACGTGTTCAACGGGTCATCGGGTGGGTGTTCCATAAGTCTGATGACGCGGTGACGGTTCGTGCTGTTGTGGGGTCGAAGCTGTTGTCGTTGACTGCGAAGTTGGCGAAGCGTTCCGCTTCCGCATCGGTTGGGACGATCATTGGTGGTTCGGGTGATGCGATGCCTCCGCATCGTGGCCCGGCTGATCCGAATCCGTTGCCGCCTGAGGGTTTGCGTGTCGTGTCGAACGTGGGTTCGTGGACGCGTGGCGGGTCTGCTGTTTCTGCGGTGAAACTGGCTTGGTATGCGGTGTCGCAGACGGTTGACGGCACGGCTGTTGATGTTGTCGAGTATGAGGTTTGGGCTCGTGAGGCTGACCAGGTGGCCGCGTTCGTGGCGCGGTCGCGGAGTCTTGAGGCTCTGGTTGAGTCGTGGCGTCCTGATGTTCTGCAGCTGGTGTCTGTGCGTGCGCGGTCGGCTAGTGGTGAGTGGTCTGAGCTGTCGGCTGAGATTGCTGTTACCCCAGCAATGCCGACGAGCATCGTCCCGAAGGCTCCGACTGGCCTAGCCGCATCACAGACGGCGTTTTATTCGCCGGGCGGTTCGCCGAAGTCGCGTGTCGTGCTGTCGTGGAACGCGGTCACACAGTCCACGGATGATACGCCGGTTGAAGTGGTTCGGTATGAGGTTTGGGAGCGTACTGGCCCTGGGGTGAGCGTGTTCCTGACGTCAGCGACCACGACGTCGGTGACGTTTGAGATTCCGTCTGACGGTGACCGTTGGTATCGGGTTCGGGCGTTTTCCGATCTTGGTTTCGCTGGTGACCTGTCAGCCGAGCTGAAGGTGTCGCCCTCCGTTCCGCCGGTGGACACGACACCGCCTTCGACGCCTGTACTGGTGTCGGGTGCGATGACAGTCGAGGCTCGTTGGGACGGGCTCATGTCTACGGGTGACGCGCCGGGCTCGCATCATGCGAACACGTTGGCGCAGTGGTCGACGGACGGCAACGCGCCGTGGCGTGCGGCTGGTGCACCGATGAGTGGTGCCGGTTCCGTGACGGTTGAGGGTAAGAAGGGTGTGCCGATCTTCTTCCGGTTCGTGACGATGGACACGCTTGGGCGTGTCGGTGGCATGTCGGCGGTTGTATCGGCTGCTCCGGTCGGTGTCGGTGTCCCTGACATCGACGAAGCTATTAGTGATGCGATCGCGGATGCGAAAGCGACGGCTGATGGAAAGAACAGCATTTTCGTGTCGGACACGGCCCCGGCCGAACCCGCTGAGGGGTTCACGGCCGGTGACCAGTGGTTCGTGCTCGATGAGTTCGGGAACGTTTCGGCTATTCGCGTGTGGAACGGCTCAGAATGGGCGGCGTATCAGTTGTTCGCTGATTCCGTCGTCGTTCCGGGTTCTGTTACCGCGCGTGTTCTGAACTCTGAGGAGATTTGGGCGAACGAAGCGTTTCTCGACAAAGCCACGGTTGGTGTTTTGGAATCGGCGTACATCAAGACGCCCGAGTTCGCGCAGAACTTGAACATTGAAGCGCACGGCTCAATCACGATGATCGTCGGGCAGCTCGCTCAAACCGAGTCCGACGTGTCTGACGCGAAGACCGCGGCAGACAACGCGCAAGCATCAGCGAACACGGCTAACGCGGTCGCTGATGGTGCTGTTGCGCAAGCGCTCGAAGCGTTCGACGCGGCAGCCGCTTTGCAGGGCGACCTGACGAACATGCAAGCGGTGTACAAGTACACGCCTACGGAAGCGATCATCACGACACCGAACGGTGAACGTGGCCTCCACCTTGCACCCGACGGTATCTCTATGAAGGAAGACGGCATCACAATCACCCGCTGGGAAGGCCAGCAGATGATCGTGCAGATGATCGTCGTTGACGCCGCGAAGATCGGCAACCACATTGTCGAATCGAACGGCACCGGGCGCACAACCTGGCGTCCACTCTAAAAACCCACCCCACACTCACCCCCTGAGAGCCATGCGCACTCAGGGGGTGAGTCGTTCCCGGAAGGAAGGTGCTGAATGGTTTCCGCAGCATTCCCTAACCGCCCGTTCAACCTCCGAGAGAAAGTGTGGGTCGCGAAACAAGAAGTAGCGAACAACCGCTCGCAGATCGCGTACGAGCTCTGGGTTGACAAGACCGGGCCCTCGCCGACGTTCTCGTCGGGTCGAGCGAACCGGTACATGAAACTCAACGGCACCATTGTGTCGAACGTCAACGAGTCTGGGTTCGACTTCCAAGGTGCCGGGCCGTGGCGGATCATCAGCAGCACCACCTGGATCAACCACAATAGTGACGGCACCCTGTCGGTCTCTATTGAAGGTGCGGCAGACTACGACATTCTCGGTGCCGTCACCGTCACGTCCTCCCTCGCGGTCGCGACAATCGCACGCGCATCGACCGCAACGTTCAGCGGCGGCAACACGCTCACCGCTGGCACCGCCGTCACGATCAACACGAACCGCGCCGACAGCACGTTCACACACAAGATCACTTACGAGTTCGGTTCCGCGACGGGCACGATCAGCACGAACGCGGGCGCATCAGTCTCATGGACACCCGCCCTGTCGATGCTTACCGCGATCCCGTCCGCTACGAGCGCGGCGGGAACGATCACGACAACGACCTACAAGAGTGGTGTGCAGATCGGTGCGCCCATCAAGACAGGGTTCGTTCTGAATGCGCCCGCGTCGGTTGTGCCAACAATCGACCCGCTCACCGGCCTGGACACGAACTCAACGGTCGCGTCCGTGGTTGGTGCGTACGTTCAAGACTTGTCCCGCCTGAAAGTGGGCGTGACGGCTGCGGGCGTGTATGGCTCTACGATCACGGAAACTTCGGTGACCGTGGACGGTGTGACGGGATCGCCCTCGTCGTCGTACGCGCTCCCCACGGCGGGCACGCGAAGCATTAGTGCGAAGGTTGTGGACAGTCGTGGCCGCACCGCGACCCGTTCTGGCACCGTTCCCGTGCTCGCGTACTCGCCGCCGTCCGTGTCATCAGTGAACGTGCGGCGAGCTACCTCGGGCGGCACGGTCGGTGAAGAACAGTCGCATATTCGTGTCGACCTGAACGCGACCGTGAAGTCACTCGTCAACGGGTCTGAACGAAACGGCATGACGATCAAGGTGCGCACACGCCCCACCAACGGTGCGTGGACGAACCGAAACACGATCACGGGCGCGCTCACCTACAACACGAACTTCGTGGTGTCAGGCGGTGCAGTGTTCCCGCCGACGTCATCGTTCGACGTGGAAATTACCGTCACCGACAAGGTAGGCAAGTCGTGGACACGCGTCATCACACTCGCGACAAGCGCGGTCACCCTCGACATGGTTGGCACCAACGTCGGCGTCGGAAAGTATTGGGAGCAAGGCGCGCTGGACGTCGGCGGCGACATTTTCCAGAACGGCAACAAAGTCCTCGACGCGACAAACGTTGCAACCGCGACCGCGCGGGGCATCGTTGAACTCGCGACGAACACGGAAGCGCAAGCCGGAACCGATGCCAGTCGCGCGATTACACCCGCAGCTCTCGCTTCCGTCACCGCAACCGAGACGCGTGACGGCCTTGTCGAGCGTGCCACACAGGCGGAAGTCAACGCGGGCACCGACACGACCCGATATATCTCGCCTAAGACGTTGCGCGATTCATCGAACCTGCCATACAAAATGGCAGCCGGTCAGGTCGGAACCTCATCTAGCGCGTATGTCACGGTGACGCTGCCTACCGGGTTCACCCAGGCGCCACGCGTTGTCGCAGACGGGGGCGATCAAACGAACGTGGGCGTCTCACGCATCATCAGCAAGACGTCCACGTCATTCCAGATCAGCATTTGGACGCTCGGCGGCGCGATGGTCGCTGGAACCAACGTGCAGTGGATCGCAGTTCAAATGACAGCTTCTTCAGCGAGTGGGTAATCACATGGAAATCGAACCCCAATTTGACATGCGCCAAGCGGCCGTGACGTGCCGAAACAGTGGGTGCATCAACGAAGCAATCACGATCACCGTGCCGATCAGTTGGCCGGAATACATCGTCGTATGTGGTGGCTGCAACCAGCCCATCACCGACGTACAAGTCCAGGAAGGGGGAGAGTAATGGGCGGCTATACGAACGGCGAATGGCCGGAGTCCATGTTCATCGTCTACGACGAAGGCGTGGATGAAGACGGCCCGTGGAAGCACCTAGTAACCGCAGGGACTCAGTACAAGATCAACAGGCTGAAAGAGCTCGCATACAAGCGCACGAAGCGGCGGCTCGAAATCAGTCCCGGATGGTCATGCTACCGACCCATCGGCCCACAACGCACCTACCGCGCACGATACGGAAACGGTGCCGCCTACCCCGCAACCAGCAGCCACGGAATCAACTGGCTCGACGGCGACCGAGGCTGGCGTGTCTGCCTCGCAATCGACATCCACAACTGGGGCTGGGTGTACGGCTGGGACCGTGACGCCTGGTATGCCGACTGCCGCAAGGCGGGGTTCGCGCCAGGACTCATCCACCCGTCACGAGGCCACGGATACCCCGACGAACCCTGGCACATCATCGACCTCGAACCATTCAAAACACCACCACAACCGGTCGAGAAGCCGGTAGAGCAGGAGGACGAAGAAATGTCCAAGAATGTCATGTTCCACACGACGGACGCGAAGTACACGTACCGCTGCGGCATCGGCAACGACGTCAGTGGCCTCTGGATTGAGTGGGTTGTCAACGACAGCGCATTCAACAACAAAATGGCTGCACAGTACGGCACGGGGCCGTCGCAGTCCGTCTCGCCCAGCATGTTCAACGCGATCCGCGCCTCGCACGCCGCGACGCGGCCGCAGTCGAATCTCGCTGTCACAGTGGGTGAAGAGACAGCGTAATGGCTCTCCCCACTACCGGCACGCATCAGACTCACACGTCAAAGATTCGGTGGTGGTGGTGGGCGCTGTCTGGCGGACTCGCATTCGTCGGCGTCGTGGCACTCATCCTCTGGTTGAGTGCCACGAACGGGCCGCACGGAAAGCCGTGGCTCGACAACCCCACACCCCTCGTCGTCGCCGTGCTCGGACTCGTCGGCGCATTCATCACCCCGCTTGTGCCGAAGGTGTCAAACATCAGCACGAACAGCGCTCAGACAGCACAGCACGTCGTCAACAGCCACGGCGGACGCATCCTCCGCGATGACGTCGACGACATTAAAGCGATGCTCAGCCGCGTCATCGACGCGCAGACCCACCAAGGGTTAGACATTCGGGGGCTACGCGAAGAGCTCGGCCATATCCGAAAGATCGAACGCGACCAGTGGAAAGCGATCGAAGACACAGCAAACAAGCTCCGAAAGGACAACCGATGAACAAAGTTTGGTTCCCCTGGAAGCGTGTCATCCGCACAGCGGTGCAGGTCTTCCTCAGCCTCACGGCCGTGCTCGCCACGGTCAGCGTGGTTGCCCCGCAGATCATTGAAGCCCTCGCAGACGTTCTGCCGGGCAACGTGGTCGCGTGGCTCACCGCCGCTGTCGCCACGGTCACGGCTGTCAGTGCCGCGCTCACGCGCGTCATGCTGATCCCGCAGGTCAATGAGTTCCTCACCAAGTTCGGTGCGGGCACAGCGCCAGCAGGGGCCGTAGCGGTCACTCTCCGCGACGGTGACAACGTGCCAATGACCCGCGGCATGTACCGCGCCTACCTGCAATCGCTCGCCGATGATGCCGATCAGGCAAACCGCGACCGATACGCATGAATGATGAGAACCCCTCCTGGCTTCAGCTGGGAGGGGTTCTTTCGTCGTTATAAGCGGATGGCTTCTAAACGCAAAACATAAGCGAATGGCTTATCGTTCGGGCAGCACGTCCAACTCGCAGTTATCGCAGTGGAACCAGCCATGTGCGTTCTTCAGCACAGTGCCGCAATTAGGGCAGTGTGGTTGCGCGGCGGCGGCAAACGGGTCGACAGGCCGCTTCGTCATATCCAGAAGATCATTCGGATGCCGGTGCCGTCGTTGACCACGTAGACCATCTTGAGATCGCCAATCGTCATGTCACGCACTGGCCCACCATCGAGCCCCTGCGTGATCGTGTACCGATCGGTCTTGTCTGGGACAAACTCTTGAAGCAGGCAGATCCATGCTTTGTCTGTGGCGTCATCGGACTGCGTATACGTGAGCGCGTCGTACCCGTCATCATCATCGATGACGATCCCCGCATCTGCCCCGCCGCATTCCTTCGCCACAGAATCGAGCGCAGGAGTGCCAGCGCACCCGGCTAGAAATAGTAGGGATGCCACGACCGGGACAGCGAACAGTTTGCGAGTCATAGCGGGATCATATCCGCCTGCACCGGCCGTCCGGTATCGTGAAGAGTTCCAACCCGCTCGGACAGAAGGATCTGGTCATGCCTAGCGACAGCTCATTCGACATCGTCTCCAAGATCGACCGCCAAGAGGCAGACAACGCTCTGAACCAGGCGAAGAAGGAGGTCGAGCAGCGCTACGACTTCAAGGGCACCGACGCCTCGATCGACTGGAGCGGCGACTCGATCATCATCAAGGCGAACTCCGAAGAGCGTGCGAATGCCGTTCTTGACGTTTTCCAGACCAAGCTCATTAAGCGCGGCATTTCGCTGAAGAGCCTGGACTCGGGCGAGCCCCTCGCCTCCGGCAAGGAGGTGCGCATCACCTCGACGCTGAAGGAAGGCATCTCGCAGGAGAACGCGAAGAAGATCGGCAAGATCATTCGCGACGAGGGTCCGAAGGGCGTCAAGAGCCAGATTCAGGGTGACGAGCTGCGCGTGAGCTCGAAGAGCCGCGACGACCTGCAGGAAGTTCAGCGCCTCCTCAAGGCAGCCGACCTCGACGTCGACCTGCAGTACGTCAACTACCGCTAATAGGCCTGTTTTGGGTTGATTTTCTGCGGGTTAGTCCGCCAGCAGTCCGCAAAACCTACGCAGGAAGGGTCTCAGCATCGCTGAGGCCCTTTACTGTTTCCATGAATGAGGCCGTCGCCGCGCGGGTCTTGTCCTCCGCGGACGGCCACAGGTGCGAGTAAACGTTCAGTGTGATCGACGGCGTCGCATGCCCGAGGGCGCGCTGAACGGTAACCACGTCACACCCGGACGCGATGAGGTTCGACGCATACGTGTGACGGAGCGTGTGCAGGGTGACGTCATCGGGCAGCTTCGCCTCGGTGCGCACGCGCCGGAACTCTGCACCAGCATTGTTGCGTTGGTAGAGCTTGTTCAAAGGTGTGAGGAACAGGTACTCCTCCGGCCCGGTGATCTTGAGCGCCGCGACATACGCGGACAAACGCAAGGCGAGCTCGTCAGGGATGAAGATCGTCCGCTCGCTGCCAGCCTTGGGCGGCACGGGTTTGGCAGTCTTGTGGGTCGCTCCCTGGATCTGTCGCGCCACGTGGATTGAACGGCGCATGAAGTCGACGTCACCGAGCTGCAGACCAGCCGCCTCGCCGAGCCGGAGGCCAGCGAACAGGCAGACCTCGATGAACATGCGGAAGTCTCCCGCATGTTCCAGAACGGCCGGGATCGACTCAGCAGGCAAGATCACCATGGCAGACTCTGCGCGGCGCTGTCGTGGGGCTTTCACGTCGACGGCGGGTGACTCCGAGATGCGCTTTGTCTTCACCGCGTAACGGAATGCCATCTGCACGTAGCTGAGGCGTGTCGCGATCGTGGAGGCCGCGAGGCCGCGCTTCTGCTCCGCGGCGATCCAGCCTTTCACCTGAGCATGGTTGATCGCCTTGAGCTGCTTGTCACGCCACGGAACGGAACTCACGGCGGTCTCTGCGGCGTCAAGAGTTCCCTGCACCCACACCTGGTCATTCATCCACGACTCCGTGAACGCATCCCAAGTCAGGCTTCCCGCTTTCGGATCGACGTATGCGCCAGTGACAACCGCCGTCGTGACCTCGTCGAGCCAGCGTTGAGCATCACGTTTCAGAGCGAAGTGACGCGCGTGCTCCTTGCCGGCGTCGTCGCGATACCGGGCACGCCACTTGCCGTCAGGTCTCTGCTTGATGCTCACCATCGTCATTCACCCTTTGCTCATGCTCAAGCTCGAACTGCAATCGTTCGAGTGTCTCCTCCGACGTGCTCAGAAGCGGCCTACCCACGTATCCGCGCGCCTTCGCTCGAGAAATCCAACGCGCAGCGGTCCGCTGCGAGAGTCCAAATTGCTGCTGGACGGCCTTTGCTGGGTGTTGCGACGATAGCTCGGCTATCTCGTAGCAAAGCGCGACAAGCTCAAGCGTCTCATCGGCGTCTAGACCGTCGCTTTGATCTTCGAGGTTTAGGTCGAACGATCCCCCGGGCCCAACCCAGTAGGCAAGGCTGTTCGCAGGGAGCCCCTTGACGAGGGGAAAGAAGATCCCGAAGCTTGCGCCAATTCGGATCGACTCGGCCACCTTAACCTCGCGAAGCTTAGTGCTCGTAATGTCTTCGGTGGCCAAACCAACGAATGATGCTTGGTACCGGCGCTCGTCCGCGGAGAAGGTGAGCCGCAAGTGGATGTTCCCCGTCACGTCGCTGATCACGACATCGAGTTCAGGCACGATTCCAACGCCGTTGTCGAGCATGACGCAGTCGTCAAACGTTGGTTTCTCGCCGCCCGGCACACGCGCCTCAGTAAGCCTCATCACTTCTCAATCATGTACCGTACGGCACATGATTGACAAGAGTGCGCCACGCATGACAGAGTGGCACTACCTTGACACGCATAAGACATTGGAGGTCATGTCATGGCAACTCACCCCCCGCAGGCCCGCATCGAGTTCTACTTCATTGATGAAGTTGCCGCCCAGCTTCGGCGTTCCGTTGCGGCTACGCGCTGGCTGATCAACACCGGTCGAATCGGATCATCGAAGCTCGGCGGCCGTCGCATCGTGACGCAGAAACAACTGGATGATTTCTTCGCCGACGCGTTCGGTGACGACGGATGAAACTCAAGTTACCAACAACAAAGCCCTCGCTACGGCGGCAACCGTGCGAGGGCAAGAACCAGAACCAAAGCAAAGGAACCAGAACAATGATCACTGTACCCGAAATCGCCCTTAAACCCCTTGGTCACAAAATCGCCGATGGCGTAGAGACCTATTCATTCGCCGCGGCGTTGAATCCGCACCAACGGCATGAGCTCAACCGCGTCAATGACGACCCCTGGACTATCGGGCCCGCGGATATGCCAGACGAGTTGAGCTTGGCCCAAATGCGGATCTTCACGGCCGAGATGGATGGGATCGCAAGGTTCGCGGATCAACTCACGGCACGCGTCGACGACGCGCAAGAGTACTTGTTTTGCTCGACCTGCTCAAACACCCTCGCTGTCACCGAAGAGACTTTCTTCGTGGCCGCTGCGGCATGGGCGCTCACCTTTGAGAGGGGCCGGGTCGTCGCTGTGGGCTGCCCTGCGTGCCAGGCAGATCGCGAGGTGACAGCATGAATGACAGCGGCCTGAACCACCTTGCCCCACGTGACCAGATTGACCTGGGGCTGATCGCCGGCACCCCTATAGAAGCGCTGTGTGGAGTGAACTTCGTCCCCACTCTTCGCGTCGGAGCGTCGGGTGCGGCGGACAACCCCAGTCTCGACGTCTGCACGGCCTGTGAATGTGTCATGGAGCTGATCGAGGAACAAAACGAACTCGCTTTCAAACACCGTCGCGTGAAAGCTGCAATCAAAGCGGTGAAAGAGGCTGCACGACTCAAGGTGCCAGCATGAGCCGCACCGAGGAAGAGTGGAACGCAGAAGAAGCTCAGAACATGGTGCAGCCGGCGCGTGACGTCCGCACCAATCAGATCGCGGGCATCGCACTCATCAACCTCCCGATGCCCGCAGATCACCCGGTCATCATGCTCGAGGACAAGAACCTCGCGCGTGCTGTTGCGGTGCGCATTGTCGAACTCGCAAACCTGTTGCCTGAGCCGCCGCGCATCCTTCGCCGCTCAACGGGTATTAACGATGAACTGCGAGGTCTCGATGGCTGAAGCTGCAACTTTGAGTCGGCCACACCCGGACTTCAGCGCAACCCCGCATCGAATCTCTATCTTCTGCTCCCACGCCGCCCGAGGGAGGGTCGTGGAGAAGCGCATCGGTCGGGCGATTCGCTACGGCGATGCATGGTATTTCGACACCGCAGGCAATCGCGGAAAATGCACGGACACAATCACATATCGACGTGACGGCACAGTCGCGCTGTTCGAAACGAAGGCGGAGATCTCCGATAGTGGGACCGACACTGAACAGATGTTCGCGCGGTCTCCAAATGAACATGCGTTGATGCGCCAACGGATCAGGTGGCAATGTTCATGCGGTAACAACGTTCAGTTTCGAACAGCACTCGAGCTGGTCACGATACTCGAGCGCCTCGCAGCTCACTCGATACACCGCATCAGCGCTGACGGGCTCAAACAAGCTCTCGGCGCACTCAGACACGCAGGAATCGCATAGAACGCACAAAGCGCGGAACCCGCTAAACTGGTTCCACCCCTCGGGGTAGGTCGGCAACCGTTGAATGCCCTGAGACTTGAAACCTTCCATCGAAGTGTTACTTCGTGATGGAAGGTTTCTCTTTTGTCTACCGAGAACACCGCCCCCAACTGGGGCACAATGAACGACGCGGCGAAGAAGTTCGACGTCAGCGTTGACACAGTCCGCCGCATGATCAGCCGCGGGGACCTGCGCGCCGAGCGAGTGAGCGTCCGACGCATCCGCGTTGACCTCGACTCCTTCACGCCAAAGTCGGTGGTGTGACGTGGCCTGGGGCAAGATCGACGACCAGCTTCACGCTTCCGAAAAGTGGCGAGCAGCATCGAAGGGTGCGCGCGCGCTCTGGGCATCCGCACTATCCTGGTGCGCCGACCGCGGCAACGGTGGCGTGGTGCCCACCCACATGGTGCGCGCGCTCGACGGAACTCCGGGCGAAGCGAAGAACCTTGTCGCCGTCCGTTTGTGGGATGAACATCCTCAGGGGTACAGGTTCCACGATTGGGATGACTACAACGAGCCTGCAGCAGCCGCGCAAGCCCGCAAGGATCGGCGCAAGAAGGCCAGCGACATCGCGAACCACAATCGCTGGCACAAGGATGGGCGCACTGCCGCCACCTGCACGGTTTGTTTCCCTTCCGATTCGGACTCCGCATCGGAAGGAGCATCGGACACACCATCGGACCCCATATCGGATATCCCCCCGGAATCCGATATGAATCCTCCCGTCCCCGTCCCCGTCCCCCATGACTTGACTGAGACTTCTCTGCGTCAGTCCAGTAGTAGGAGCGGCTCCGATTCGACCGACGCAATAGAAATCTCGAGAGAACTGGAACAGCGCGCCGCAACCGTCTACGGGATCACGTCAATCCCCGCGATCATCAAACAGATCACCGAGCAGACGGGCCGCCAGCTGAACCCCACGCAGGCGCTACAGGTCAGCAACTGGCTACTCAGCAAAGCCAAGGGCGAGCCGCGGATCCCGCAACGATATGTCATCGGCGCGATCACCCAGTCGCCCTTCGAGGTGCAGCAGCACATCGACGAGGCGGTGATGCTGTGATGCAACGCCCACCTACCATCGTTCACTTCGTGGCCCCGAAACCCTACAACTGGGAAGCGCTGGTCGCCTGCTGGGCCGACCCTGCCGCGTTCGCCCGCGAGTCGGCGCTCTACGCCAACCAAGTCGCGGAAGAAGGCACCGTCCGGGTAGTCGAGCATCTCTACCGTGGACTCAGCGACCGCGTAGATGCCTGCAGCGCCGGACACCGCTGGCACACCGAAGAACACGCCCCCAAAAGGACGTGCCTCCGCTGCACCGCGCAATGGCACAACGGCGAACCCGAACCCCTCACACAGGCATGGAGCCACCGATGACACCCGAAGCCGCCTACCAGCCCCTCCACCACGCGATCCTCGACCAGAAACCACCCTGCACAGGCGACGACAGGTTCATAGCCGACAAGACCCGCAAACCGCTCCTAGAGCACCTGAAAACAACGATCTGCGATCCATGCCCATTGCTGGTGCTCTGTCGCGCGTACGGCGACGCAGCACGCCCCAAAGTCGGCATCTGGGGAGGGCGAACCTACTGAACCCAGCGGCTAGCGGGCACCGTACGTCCGCGCCTCAACAAACGCCTCCAAATCCGCCTCCCGAACCCGCTGATTCTTCCGCGTATCCCCAAGCTCAACCACAGGGAGCTCACCCCGGTTAATCCGCTCGTACACCCAGTCATCGCCAACACCGAGCAGCTCAGCAACCTCAACCACCTTCAACAATCTCGACACCACAACAACCTCCTGAAACGGAACCAGCACCATGCCACCATCCCTCTCAAGGCAAACACGAGACGCCGTCGTCCAAGACCTCATCGCAGGCGAACTCGGCCGCAACGCCATAGCCCGCAAACACCACGTCTCAGCCGGCTACGTCACCAAAATCGCACGAGAAGAAGGCCACTGGTTCGACAACGACTGGCAAACGCACACCGGCACCGAAGCTCACCGCATCGACTGCGCCGCCGCACGCCTCGACCGCGAAGAACAGCTCATGCAAGATCTCCTCGCACACCCCCAAACCAGTCGACAACGCGACGGCAAAGAAACCCGAGCCCACAAACGCCTCAGCTACAAGCTCTACGACAACAACCGGCACCACAGCTAGAAGCGGTAAGCCATGATGGCCTGATGGAGAACGTCCCCTGGACTCAGATCATCACCGCGCTCGCCACGCTAGGAGCGGCTTTTCTCGGCTTCCTACTTGCTGGCATCAATGAGGCAAAACGCGACGCCAGAGCGGCCGCACATCAGCGTGAAGTCCGCGCCGAGGAAAAACTCGCAGCCGCCATGAACGCGCGCCAAGAGTTCCAGCGCGAAACGTTGCTCTCGCTACAAGACGCGATTCAGCTCATGGCTCGACTCACCGGCAGGACGCTCCACTTCGACCACATGAACGCACGCAAGAACCTCCAGACACAATTGCCCGAGGAATACAGCAATGAAATCTACGCGAACGGCGTAGACGTGATTCGACTCCGCAACCGCATCCTCAACGACGAACTCCGCGAAATAATCGTGCACTTCGCCGAGGCGTGCAGTCGCATCAGCGGCCCACCCTCGGGATACACCGACCTGTCACCCCAGGCAGTCGAAACTCACGCGGACGCGCTGCGCACAGAACTCGGCACCCACTACAAAAACACCATGGACCAACTCGGCACCGTCCTACGCGCGGAACTCGAATGGATGCCGCAATAGTCGATCGGTCACACCTACGCGCGCACGCACGTGACGTGTACGCGTGTACGGCAAATCTTGGTCGATCGCTCTCCCCATGCGCGAACAACGTAGGCGCCTAAGGCCAGCGTTTTCACACGGCAGCTATCTAGGTGGATCGCATCGGGCAGAATCCTGCAATTCCGATTCCTTCGTTTTGGGTGGGCGGATGAAACTCGCCCCCATGTATCCGGGTCGCGGTTTCCAATCAGCGCCACGCGCGGCATACTCCTTGTGCCCCACGGCCAGCCCCGAGCGTCTTTCTGCCATCGAGGTGACGGCAAGTCTGCGCTGATGATTTCCCTTGCGGAAAGTGTCGGCATCAACGCCAGTGTGTGACTCAGCTACATCCGCGAGCACGTCGGCGAGCGTAATCACGGACATGGCGGACTCCAGCGCGACGTCAAGAGCGGATGTGATCGCATCGTCTCGAAGAGTCGAAATTAGGCCGCTCAACATCCAACCTCGGCTGTGTGTAACACCCGAACCAAGTTCCCACATCCACGGAGCTGTCGGGACGTACTTGGCGTACGCATCGGTGGCATTGAACTTCAGGTTTTCGCGCTGGCCCTCAATCCCAATAGAGGAGGTGAACGGCTCGGTCCTACTTGGGAGAAGTTCGAATCCTGCATCCCGAAGCCATCCCTGTAGTGTCGCGATCGATTCCGTCGCCTTGACACGTTCGTCTTCCGCGTATCCACCAAACGAATGTGCTGCTCGAAGATTCCCTTCCACCGTGTCCAACTGGTAGGCAGTCATGCGAAGCACCGTGCGCGCCGGCATAACCTCTGGGTCGAGCATGTAGGCCAGCCGCATAACTGCTTCGCCCATCGAGCGTTCCAAAACCAACGGCGCTGCCTTGACCGGTGCAGTCTCGAGCAACAGCGCCATAGATTCCGCTAGCTCCTCACAGAGTCTGAGATGACGCTCCGCCATATCAACGCTCTGGTGAAAGAGTCCTCCGTAGATGAAGCCCGCATGATCATGGCCGCGCATCCAAGCATCGAGCTTTGTGATGCCGGCCCCCTCTCGACGTTCTGCGCCGGCTTCCATCGCGTCGTCGACCAGCGCACGCGCATCGCGGACGGTCATTCGGATGATCCTGGCAGCGTATTTTCCTGGTGTGAAGTCCCCCATGACAGTCAGCATGCCATCTATCCGCGACGCAACAGGGTTGCGGTGTTCGATGACAAACGCGCGCGAACTGTTCGAAGTTCGCTTGTCATGCGATGTTGTCTCGAAGAGCTCGGTGTCGCCGTTTTCAACGTCCGACGGATCGTGTATGTTAGATATAACGAGCCCTTGCCGTTGACCACCCAACCGATTGTGGGTAGGCCGATGACGAGGGCCTTTCTTCTACATAGGGGTAGTAAATGGCCGGGCCAAAGATTCGCAATTCCTCACTGACGCCCGTGACAGGACATTCTGATTCAACTCCGTTGCCTGTGCGCGCCGAGCAGGTAACCGCGATCCTCGTCGATGGAGGCTTCTACCGCCGCCGTGCAGCGAGATTATTTGGCCACAAGGAGCCTGAACAACGCGCAGATGAGCTGCTGGAGTACTGCCGCCGTCACACAAAGCAGGCGAAGTCTCGGTTGTATCGCATTTTCTACTACGACTGCCCACCCTCGGAGAAGGTCGTATTTCATCCACTCACGCGAACGACCGTGAATCTCGCCAAGACCGACGATCACGACTGGATGACTGCGTTCCATAAAGCGCTGGTCAAGCGACGCAAGGTCGCCCTACGTCGAGGGGAGCTCTTGGAAACTCAGTCCGGCTATCAGTTGAAGCCAGAACGGCTGAAGAAGCTCCTTGCGGGCTCCATCACGATCAGCGATCTAAATGAGCGAGACTTCACGCTCGACCTGACGCAGAAGGGCGTTGACATGCGCCTGGGCCTGGACATCGCGACTCTCGCCGCGAACGGCCATGTAAACCAGATCATCATGATTGCAGGTGATAGCGACTTCGTTCCCGCCGCAAAACACGCGCGCCGCGCGGGCATCGATTTCGTGCTCGATCCGATGTGGGCCACCATCTCCGAGTCATTGCACGAACACATCGACGGATTGTGGGAGTGCGTCCGGCCAGAACCGAAGAACTTGGACGACCCGCTGCACGTCAACAACCTGCATGACCGCAAGCTGCGAGCGCCGAGTAGCGACGAGGACGACGTCCAACCGGTCGACCTCTGAGCCCAACTCTTGATGCGGCCAGTATGGTCTTGCCACGCGGATACAAGCGTTCCAGCCGCCACTGCCTCAATGACGATCGACGCCGCGCTATGAATTGCTCCACGCACGATAGAAATCCCGCACGGCCGTTCGCATAAGCCCCCACCTACGCGAACCGCGGTACCCATACTTGTAACGCAGGTTGGCTTGCACGAGCTTGCGGTTCCGCTCGCGATCTTTGAGCGCTTGACCACGCGCCTCGATCCATTCCTTGTACGGAAGATCTTGACGCGTGAGCTCACGCATCCGCGCTTCCCACGCTTGGTTCTCGGCTTCATCCGCCATGAGCGATTCGAACTGCATCGCCCAGTTTCGGAGCAGCGCCCACTCCGCGTCGCACTCGTTATTCGGCCAGCAGTCATCCTCGGCGGCGTTGAGCAGTTCATCGAGCGTTGCGCTGGCGAGCTGATCCGTGTAGACGGTCGCGGTACCCGCAAACCAGGGTCTAAGGCTCGTCATGGCGCTGGGGATACATGGCGTCGAACTTTGCCTTCACCGCGTTTAGCTTGGCTTTCATCGCCTCAATCTGTTGCGGGCTGACGTCCTTCGCCTGAGCCAGCGCTCGCTTCCTCGACTTGGGCGGCTGTTTCTCAAACGACTGCAAACGCCTCGCTTCGGACGTTGTGATCTGCTTCGCGGTGAAGGCCGCGACAACACGCTCCATGATGCGAGGTTCGTCCCACTTCGCATCGATGATCCGCAGAAGCTCGCCCAGGGGGCGGGGCGTTGGCGTCATAATTCTCAGGCCCCCTCTGCGGGAACAGTGCGGCCCTGAGCCCAAGCCCAGAGGTTCATAGGCTTCGTCGAAGTCATGTCGATCAGCGCGGCAACCTCGGGCGTCAGGTTCGCCTCGGCAAAAGCGTGCAGGTCGTCGCGCGGGGAGCCCGTGAACTCGTGACGGTGTCGTTCCCACTGTTTCCGGTAACTCTCAGCATGCGCTTCCTGCACGGCGTCTCGCCGCTCGATGATCTGGTGAGACAGCTCTTCGTCGACGTCAGCGAACGCACGAACCCGCATCACGGCTTCCCGGTATGTCGAAGTCGCCATACGCACTGCCTGCAGTGCCTCGAACGCCGCCTCGACAGCCGCCCACGCCTTCTGCCGATCTGCAGCGCCTGTCGGCAGAAGGAGCTCAGCGATCGTCATGTTGAACACCTTGGCGAACGCGATCAGTTCTGCGATCGTCACGCGGCGCCCACCGGACTTCGCGTCAGGGTTCTCGATACGCCACACAGCGACACGGTCAATCGATGACGACACCTTCTCCGAGTACGGATGGAGCACCCGAGAAACGCGTTCAGCAAGTTCGGTCTGAGACCACCCCCGCTCTTCACGTGCCCGTCGAATCTGAGTGCCGACGTTGCGCTCGTCTCCCTCGGATTGGATGAGTGCACTGACCTCACTCCAGCTTGGCTCCATCATCATCGCGATCTCCTTCGACTGTTCCAAAAGCCCAACGCAAAATCTACCATCTTGGATTCATGTTGGTGTGAAAGTGGAGAGAACAAGAGGAGGCGCTATGACACTTGCAAAAGAAGTCGAGCTTCAGCGCGTAATCCGCGACCGTGACTACGCCAAGGCGGTGCGGGAACGTGCAGGCGTTTCACGGGCAGAAATCGCATCCGAGCTCAATGTCACCGCGTTCACGGTGCACCGCTGGGAGACCGGCACTCGAACCCCTCGCGGCTCCCTTCGCTCGAAATACGCGCGACTAATCCACGCCCTAGACAGGGCCACATCGCACTGAACTAACGCTCACCGCAGGGGTGAGCACCATCACAAGGAGAACAAGCATGACTGCTGAAACAGACCGAGCCGCAGCGCTCAAAGCCCTCACCCCGATGTTCGAGGTGATCTGATCATGGGCGTTAAGGAAGCACGCGTCGCGGCCACCAACGTTTACCGTGTCGCACGAAACATGGACACCCGCCTGCGGGCAATCCGAGCGTTCAACGATCCGAACCTCTCGACAGCCGGCCTGAACCAGGCACGCGACGAACGCACAAAGGCCGTCCTAGCATCGGCAAAAGCTAAGGCGCAAGCGTTCGTTAAGACCGCGCAGGACGGACGCGATTTCGCCGCATCCCGTATTGCTGAGCACCGCCCCAAGGTCGATCTCGAGAATGTCGCCGTACTCACCCGGACCGCGCAGAACTGGGACATGCTCGTGAAGCCGATGCGCGAGAAGGGCATGAACTGGTCAGAGATCGCCGCACAGGCCGATTGGGACACGCTTCACGCGATCACCCGGTTCGCACCGCAAACGGTGAAACTCGAAGACCCTAGCGGCGCTGACAGCGTCCTTCGGAACCTTGAGGTCGCTATGGATCGACGCACCGCGGAGATTCACCCCGACGAGACTGTTCGGGTCTTGTTTCACGAAGCCCTGGAAGCAGATCAAGCGCTTAACGCGGCCAAGTCCATGGCTTCCGCAATTGATCACGCGTACAGCCCCGAGGGCGCTACGGCAGCACTGGTCTACGGCCAACGCTCACTGCATGGGATGGGATTACTTCCCCCGGAAGCGCCGCTGACGAACGAGCAGCAGGATCAGTTTTACACAGTCATCAAGCAGCACGGCGTCGGCAGTGTTTCGTCGAGCATCGGCGGCGAATCCGGCCGCGACATCGCATCGGCGATTCTCCCCTCTGAGTAACCCCCATGACTGCGAGCTACGTCCCCTGCGCCTCACGGCTGGCGTGCTCGCCCGGGCCGGCCGTTTTCCTTGCGGCCGGCCCACCCTTTTCTTCATACCCGTTCGGAACCGCCGCAGGAGGGCGCACCCGTCACCACACCCAAAAGGACCAAACATGACTGACATTGAGGATCAGGTCGCAGCGTTCCGCGACCAACTCAGCACCCTCCCTACGACCGATGACGCCTTCGTACGCGATCACGTCTATCTCACTGACGCGATCCTCGCGGCGACGTCTTATCAGGAAGCCACGCGCCTCGTGATGGCTTTCCACGCGACACGCAATGAAGACCGGGACTATGTCGGCGCTGTCATTGCGGTGACGGTGAGCCAGGTAGCTCTCGCCGCTTGTTTCGAGATGTCAAACGACGACATGCCGCCACAGTTCATCAAGCTCTCTGCGATCGCTCATACGGCCGGCCGGTTGGGGTTACGCGCCGCTCGCATCATCCCGAAGGTCGACTGATCATGTCAGTGTTCAACGCAGGCGCGCTGGTCTGGAAGATTCAGACGGTCGGGGCGGAGATTCTTCGACGCGACTTGAAGGACGCTCAGGAGGCGTTCGATAAGACCGGTGATGCGGCGGCCAAGTCGGGCAAGAAGGTTTCTGATCAGGGCACCGCAACCGATAAGGCCGCCGCATCTGCGAAGAACGCCAAGCGGCCCCTCGATGACCAAGCCACGGCAACCAAGAAGGCCGCCGAGGAAGCCGCGAAGGCGGAGAAGTCCGCGAAGGAGCACGCCGCCGCGCTCGAGCATCAGCGCCAAGCGGCTCAGCAACTCGCGAACGCGATGATGCTCGCCGGAACCGCGGTAGCCGCGATGGTGACGCTCGCCGTTGTGAAGCACACGGAGTTCGACCAGGCCATGTCGAACACGTCTGCCGCAATCATGGCGACGAAGGAGCAGCAAGAAGACCTCGCTGAGTCTGCCCTACAGGCTGGTGCCGACACCGCCTATTCGGCGACTGAGGCCGCGGCCGCTCAGGAAGAACTCGCCAAGGCGGGCATGAGCGTCACGTCGGTCATCAAGGGTGGCTTGAACGGTGCGCTGTC
>CANNEP010000046.1 GCA_947503655.1 uncultured Microbacterium sp. | reverse complement strand
ATAATGATTCAGACCTTTCAATAGGGGCGCTGCCTCAGCAACTAACTACCCCTGCCACATAGTCTGACGCGCGACAGCAGGTACTCGTTCCTGGCCCAGTGGGTGTCGGCTCTCCCCTCTGCTGCGATGAGGTGTGTGCCGAACCAGTCGATCCATTCTTTGACCGCAGGGTGGGTGTCGGGGCTGTTGTACAGGGTGAGGTATTCGTCACACAGCGTGATGCTGGTTCCTTCGCCGGTGCACCCATATTCGGCGAGCTCGGAGTCGCGTCCGAATGCTCGGCCAAGCACGTGTCCGATGCAGCGGGCGATTTCCGGGGTGATCTCGCGGCGAGAGTCTCGGGCGAACTGGATACCTTCAGCGATCCGTGGTCCGAATCGGTTGGCGGCGACTTCAAGTCTGCGCAGGTCGAATACTTCACCTTCGGCTGCGGGGCGTGCTTCGTAGCTCGGTTCGTGTTCGTGCTGGTTCATGACTGTTCTCCAGCGGTAAGGATCACGAAGCGACCAAGCGCATCGACCCATCCTTCCTGTTCGATCGGGACACGGAGATCGTTGAGCTCCTGAAGCATGTGCTGCCGTTGGAGGGTGCCGGTGGCCGCGAACCGCTCCAGGGTGGTGCCCAGGCCGTCGTGGAGGCTGGCGGCGATGAGGCGTGCCAGGGTTTCGGAGCGCGCTTCGGGATCCAGGGCGAGGCCGAGTTCGATGAGCTGTCGCGCCTTGTTGGTCTCGTCGGGCGTGGTGGTGATTGTTGTTGTGGTCATGGTGTTCCTCCTTTCGGATTAGGTGGTGGCGTTGCCTGAGGTGTGCTCGGGCGGGGTGTACGGGGCAAGGTGCGCCAGCGCTTGGTCGGTGGTGGTGATCCAGAACAGGTCGGCGTCCAGGTCGCGGGCGTTCGCGATGGCATCGTGGAGCTGGCGGGCCCGTTTGCTGGTGGGCACGAGCCAGACGATGGCTGGGAAGAGGCCGCGTGCTTGCTGTTCGATGCCGGTGCGGAAATAGCGCTGGTAGAGGCGGCATTTGCGGATGAGCGCGGGTAGATGCTCGGTGTCGAGGTCAACTTCCACGAACGAGTGGGTCTCGGTGGTGGGGTCGGCCGTGACGACGAACAGGTCGGGACGGAGCGTGGTCGTGCCGGTGCCGGTCGTGAAGGTGCGCCAGCAGTGGGGTTCGACATCCGCGGTGAGGACGTCGTAGCTGCGGTGTGCAGCGTTCTCGATGACGGTGACGGCGATGTCTCGGGTGGCGATGGTGTGCGCGATGAAGGTCAGGCTGGGTTCGTCGAAGCGTCGGCGTCGGGGGAGACCCTGCCGGGTGCGGAGGTAGCGTTCACCCGTCGCGCCGAGCTGCCAGACGGTGTTTGCTGATCCGTGCTTGGTGCCACCGATGCGGCGTTCGAGCCGGGTAACGACGCCGAGGTCTTCCAGGCGGTTCAGGATACGGGTGGTGCCTCGGGTGGCGGCGCTGGTGCTGACATGGCTGCCGAACGGCACTGCGGGAAGGCGCAGGCGTTGGATCTGACGGGTGGTGAGGAGGCGGTAGCGTTCGAGGTCTTCGAGTAGGCGGATATCGCGGGCTGTCAGGTGCTCCTCAATCCGCCAGATGGCGCTCACGATGGCCTCCGCAGGGGTCGAGAGAGAAGCGAGCTAGTGGGCGCTGAGCCCCCTCCCAAAGGAGGCGGAATCCGGGAGAACACGGGGCAAGGATCGCAGGAGTGTTCGTCGTGAGATGACGGGTGGCCGGAAGTCCCGTGCGAATACGTGCCCCACTTCTCCACGGCCTGAATTGTGCGGCTCATGACTGCCTCGCCTTTTGATGCGAGCGTCGCACCTGTGTCGTCTCACCGGCCTTTGGAGGCGACGCAGCTGGGTGCGGCGGGGCATGGTCGATGGGCCGTGCGCCGTAGCGTTCCCGGCTGGCCTCACGGATGTGCTCGCCCGCGCCGGTCTCGGGTGCGGGCGGGCGAACGAGCCCGGAGCACCATTCGGTGGGCGTGCCACCGGCGACCAATCGGGCATAAACGTGGTGCTTCGGGAGTGCCTGGAAATCTGCCGGGGTGAGCGATGGTGCTTGCTTGGCCATATCGCGGGCGTCGTCGGGTTCCAACGCGAAGCAGAGTTTCGAACGGGCGTTGGCATCGAACCCGGCCCGCATCGTGGCGGGGAGCTGGTCGCGGTACTGGTGCGCCACGTGCAGTCCGACACCGTAGGAGCGGAAGACGGACATGGCGTCGCCGATAGGCGTGGGCAGGTGCAGGTAGTTTTGTACCTCGTCGATGAACACCATGCCGGGTCGTTTCATGGGGTCGCGCTCGGCTGCCCGCTCGGTGGTGGCAAGGAAGAGTTCCGCGACGATCAGGCTGCCCAAGAGTTTCGATGCCCCCGCGCCGAGCAGGGCGTCGTTGAGGGGCACGAGCACTGTCTTGTGTTCGCGGAAGATGTCTCGCAGCCGGAAGCGTGGCTGCGATTGTCCGAGCACCCGCACCAAAGGTTTGCGCAGCACGATCTTGCGGAGCTTGTTCAGACTCGGGGCGATGACAGCGGCACGCTGTGCGGGGCGCATGTCTTCGAACTCTTCCCAGAACGCCGACAGCGTCGGATCGTCTTGCACGGACGCGATGACCGGGCGACGGAACGCGGCATCGGTAAGCAGCTGGGGCAGGTCGATGATCGTGTACGGTTCACTGCGCCGCTGCCCTGCCCTAGCGAGGGAGAGCAACGCACCTTGAATCAGGTATTCGGTGCGTGGCCCCCAGCCGTCTTGGAAGATCGCGGCGAATGCGGCCAGGATGCCATCGACGACGATATCGGGGTCACGGTCACCGACATCCAGCGGGTTGAACCCGACTGTAGCGTCTTCGTCGGTGGCGTCGAGCAGCACGATCTGCCCTGCCGCTTCGACAGGAGCGGTGCGCAGTATCCGGTCGACGAGTTGCGCTTTCGGTTCGATCACGCAGCAGGCGCGCCCGGCGGCGATGTCGTCCAGCACAAGGTGCTCGATCAGGGTGGACTTCCCTGACCCGGTCGGGCCAAGGATCACCGTATGGGTCAGGCGGCTGTGCGGGTCGAGGCCAATCGGCCGGGTCGGCCCTGGTGCTGTTCCGGTGGCGAACACGCCCTGGCTGCGGGAGATGATCTCCGGTACGGGCAGGAGCCTGGGGTGCACGGTTGGAGCGCCTGGGTAGTCTCGCTCGCCGAGTGGCCAGCCGAGCAGCGGGATGAGCTCGTCAGCGGTAAGTCGCATGACATTGCCACCACCGGGGCGGGCCTCTCGCCACCGCGATGCGGAGTCACGGAGGATCGAGAAGCGCACGCCGGGGCTTTCCAGCTGTTGCAGTGCGCCGAACACATCCCATACCAGCGCATGGCGACGCTTCGCCGTATCGGCAGTCACACCAATCCGGAGTGTGGCGAGGAAGCGGATCTGCCCGGCATGCTGATGCAGGCGCTTACGGGTGTCGATCGGTGCGGGACGGATGCCGTCGATGAGGCGAGAGCCGAGCGGTTGTAACGGATCAAGCGGCGTGGTCGATAGCTGTTGTGGGCGACGGACGCCACCGAGGACGAGCTGTACGGCCATGACTTCCGAGTCGCGACGACTGGCGAGTGCCTGGTACAGGCTGGCCACGACCTGCTCGGGTTCGCTGGCTGCCAGGGGGAGGCCTCCGGGACGGGCGGTGACGCGGCTGACAGCGGCCACGTCGGCCCGTGTCGCGGCCTCGAACCGCACCCCGGGCACCATCCCACCCAGGAGCCGCTTCAGGCGGGTAACGGCGGTACGGGCGCACCCGACCTGCACCGCAACCCCGTCCGGGGAAGCCTGCAGCTCGAAGGTGATGGGGCGAGGCGTATCGCTGGAGGCGAGCCGCATCAGTAGCACCGAGACGGTCTCCGCGCTGAGTGGGCGAGGCAAGTGTAGGCGGGTGAAGTGCGTTGGTTCAGGCATGATCACCCTCCTGCTCCTCTGCGCCCATTGGCGGCGTACGCTCTGCTTCCTGGGCTTCGTTGTCGGCGCGGGCGGCGGCCTCTCGGCGGGCCTGTTCGAGGCCGGCGATGGTCATGACACGGGCAAGGTGTTCCGGTCGGAGCGCACGGTTACTGTCGGCGAACACGCGGATGCGGCGCCCCTGGCCGCGACGTGTACGGCGGCTATGTGGTGATGATTTGCTCATGATGAACCTCCCTTCGTGAAGGAGTTGTGTTGCGCCTCAGACAGTGACAGCACAGGGGATCCACCCAATTCGCGCCATTTATGAACTGTTGCGACTGCTTTGTCAAGCAGAAAATGGCATCGTTGCGCAATCCACAACGAGATGACAGGGGCGAACGTGGTCATGCTTTTCATCGCCCACCCCACCAGTAGCGGTACGCGATCACCGCGCACCACAACACAAGCGCGATGACGACAATCAGCACGACCCAACCCCAAAACTGTGCGAGGAGATCCAGCGCCAGCCACAAGGCGGCGATGCCTCCGAGGATGAGCAGGCAGGCGCGGAAGAAGCGCTGCACGATGGTGGGTGGTGTGGAGTCGGCCATCACTCATCACCTACTCCTTCGCCCGCCGCGACGCCGCGGGTGAAGTCACTTGGCACCGGGTAGCCCGGGATGGAGATATCGGAGTCGATCTCGTTACCCCACACCGACCAGTCCTCGTGACTGTTCGGGCGGCGCCGTGCGAACAGTTCCAGATACGGGCCGTCAAGGACGCGCTCGATGAGCGGGATCATTTCTTCGGGCTTGTGGGAGTGGCCCTGGCGCGGGAACAGCAGTGTGGAGCGCTGACCACGGAACTTGAACGGTGCTTTGCCGCGCACACCGTGCAGGAGGATTTCGTGGCTGCCACGGAAGTAATTCCCGAGGCCCATGTAGTACTTGTCCCAGACCGCGTTCGTCTTATACGTGAAGCCCCAGGCCTGCATAACTTCCAGCGCGCCAGGGAGTGCGGCGTTGGTCGTCCAGAGCAGGAGCGTCGCGTTGTCGGCGGCGAGATCCGTGACGGGCATCTGCTTGATGCGCTCAAGGGTCATGAGGTCGTAGTGGTTGATCGCGCCGCGTTTCCCAAGCTGGGCAATGTCCCAGGGCGGGTCGGCATAGACCACGGCAAAGCGCTTGCCCTGCCCCTTCGGCGTCGGATTCTGACCCTGATGGGTGGTGGTGCTGTTCATGTCGAAGTACTCCTCTCTCCAGCCCGCACGAATTGGCGAGCCGTGGCGATGACTGGTTATGCGCCCTCTCGCGCAAGTCGTCAATGTTCTGGTCGGGGTCGTTGCAAAAACCACAACGACAAGATGGATGGTCTATCGGGGGTGGTCGTGCCCGCCGCCGCGATGGGCAGCGGACACGACCTGACCTCACTCGTTGCAGAAGATCAGCTCAGTTCCGAACATCTCGAGCGCGGCGATATGCCCCTCTCGGTCGAGACGCGTGAGATCCGTAAAAACGGAACCCGGGACGAAGAGCTTTCTGGTCGGATGCTGGGTCACAAACTCCAGGAGCTTGACGAGTCGTGCTTCACGGGCCTTGGCTTCGGGAAGGTGCGTGGCAAACAGGTTGTCGTCGCGCAGCGTGCTGCCCTCTTGTTTGGCGCACGTCTGTAGTTCGTCAAGCTGCCGCCGCCACGTCGCCCCGCCCAGTCCCTGCGGAGCGGCCATCGGGACAGCTCCGGTGTCGGTGATCCAAAGGAGTCCGGCATGAGACAGCTCCTCCTCTTTCAAAGCGTTGGTGTTGTTGGTCATGTCGCCTCCTTTCATGAGGTCTGACAGCGAAGCGCTGCCTATTCAGTTGTTGTTTCCTCGCGGGTTGCGAGGCCTGGAGCCCGCTCCTGTCCAGCGACTTGGTATGCGCTGAATCGGGACGGAAGTCAATGTTCTGTTCGGGGTTGTCGTGAGAACTACGACGGTCATGCCCGCCGTACGGGAACGCGTCGCAGCGTGGCCAGTCGTGCCCCTCGCCGCCCGGTGGCCAGCGAATGCATCACGGCGGCGGCCAGGAGTCCGGGTGGGCTTTCGGTGCTGATGTGCGTGATGGTCACGTTGGGAAGGGCGCTGAGGGCTGCTGGGGGAGCGGCATTGAGGACGACGGCGTGCACGTGGCCGGGGAAGCGCCCGATCTCCGCGTATGCCTGTCCCGGGTTGGCATCGGCGAGTTCGAAATCAGAGAAGATCGTGCAGCGCTTTGCAGCGGCGTTCGACTCATGGGCGAGTTTGTTGGTGGCGGTCATCGCCGGAGCCAGTGCGCTCGATCCCCAGGCCCGAGGCGGCACGGTTAGTGCCTGCTGGATACGCGTGCGCCCCAGCTTGAGGTCGATACGATGCGGGCCGATGGCTTCGACACCTGGGTAGTCGAAGTGCAGCACCGCCACTCGTTGGCGGGAGGTGCGCGTCCACGCTCCGACGCTCTGCACGGCCTTGCGGGCTTCGGCGTACCGGTTGCCGATCGGGTCGTTGCCGCCATCGACGGTCATGGAGCCTGAGTCATCGAAGATCAGGTAGTCGTCGCTTGTTTGCAGTGGGTCAAGACCGGGCCATCCCAGACGAATCTCTTCGCGCAGGTCGGTGGGTTCTCCGAGGGTGACGCCTGGGCACAGACCGGGCGGCTGCAGGATGGCGCTCATGCGTCACCTCCACTGCGGCGCGGGGTCTGCCCGATTGCGGTCGCAGCCGGGCCGTGGCCGGCGTGGCTGGGATTGCGCCGCAGGATGCCCCACTTGAACGACCGCACCCGTGCCGCTGCGGCCCGCCCGCGAGCGGTGTGTTCAGCGGCGATCGACTCCGCCGATGTCTCTGCGGCGGCGAAGTCCCGCACCTGTGCGTGGCTGCTGAGTTGGACGTGTTCGGCGACCACCCTGGTGTAGTCCGCCTGTGCGTGCTCCAGTAGGTCAGCGACCTCGTCGGCTCCGGCATACGAGACCAGGAATGAGCCTCCGGCAACTGCGAGGGCGATGCCGCCGAAGATGAGGCCCACGAGCGGGTCATCGACGACGGAACGCAGAGCCGCAATCCCCACACCGATCGTGCCGGCCGTCACGAGTGCAACCAGGAGCATTCGACGGAGCACCCCGCCACCCATGTCGTGGGTGAACAAGTGTGGGAACTCGCGCTGTGCGTCGGATGGCTCGGGCACGGCAGCGGCGCGTTGGCGGCGCTGCTCCCGGTCGCGCACGTCCACGCCGATGAGCCCGGCTGCGATGGTGGCAACGGCAGCGCTGGTGGCCAGGGTCATAGCGATGAACGGCAGTTCACCAAGCCACATCGCGGCGGTAGCGAACCCCGCGACGTCGCCGATCAGGAGCCCGCACTTGGCTGCCTGATACCAGAGCTTCATGCCCTTCGCCCGGCGACGAAATGGAGCCAACACCGTGGCCGTGCGAACCAAACGCTCCTGCGCACCCTCCACCACGGTCTTATGCGCATGAACGATGCCTGTCAGCTCCGCGGCGGCCAGCTGCGATTGTGCAGCGGTGGCTGCCATCGGCTCGGAAGCCGCGATGCCGCTGGCTTCCCACAGGTGGTGCTGCTCTTCTTCAAGTTCGTTGTACTCGTCTTCTACCCACAGCGCTGTGATGCTCTGCGGGCGGGCCAGCACCTGCGTGCTTTCGGCGAATGGGAGCGTCACCGATGCAGCGGTGGTCTCGGCTTGTCCGGCCACCACCAGCGGCTCTAAGGGCACGTCCTGCGGCGGAGATGCTTGTTTCTGTCGCATGATGCTCACTGCCCGTCGGTGGAGACGCGGCAGGTGGCGGCGTGGGTGTTCTGGCAGATGCGCTCCCAGAACGCCGTCACGTTCTCGATCACGGTCGACGGCAACTCGCCCTGCGCTTGCCGACCGATGCCCACGATGGTCAGCTCCGCACCGGACAGATCCGGAACCCGTTGCTGATCCGCCAACGCCTGCGCCGCCTCGACCGAAGTTGCGTTCGTTGGGTCGACGCCGACGTTCTGCAGCCCATCGGTCAGCAATACGTGATGCGCAGTGGTATCTGGGTAGCGGGAGGCCTTCTGCTGGAAGAGAGACAGCATCCCGATAATGTCGGTGCCGGATCCGGTGATGTTGGCCAGCGCGGCGTCGTAGTTCGCGCTGATCGTGGCCATGGTCTGCTCGGCGAGCTTCTCGGCCTTACGCTGCTTCGCATTCTCTGTCGGGGCCTCCACCGACAGGTCTCCATCGAAGATTGGCACGGTGGCACCTGTCGAGGAGGCGAACGCGAACACCGACACTGTGCCCTCGCAGGTTGCGGTGCGACGCACGTGCTGGGCGATGACTTCCATGTTCGAGGCCTTCACCGCTTCGGAGTGATGTGAACCGGTGAAGTCGACACCGATGGATGTCACCAAGTCATTAGGGGGACAGTCCATCCCCTCGCCGGCCGCGTGCGGCGAGGCAGGAACCCCGGTGCACGACGCGACGGCGAGGGTGGCGGCGATGAGGACGGCGCTGGTGGTGACTGCGCGGCGGCTGGTCTGAGTAGTCATGTGCATACTCCTATGCGTGAGGGGTGTCGGCGGACGAGGTATCGGTGGGGTGTGACGAGCGGGACTGCGGGGAGTCCGGCGTTTCCAGCACGAGACGCATGAGGTGCGCAATACTCAACGCGTGCAGTGTTTCGATGTGGCGGCTGATCGCGGTGACCTGCTCCAGGTCGGACACGCTGATCTCGTCCCCGGCCTGCTCCATCTCCTGAAAGGCCGTTCCCGCGAGGAGCAGGTGTGCACGGGCGAAAACGAGGTGCTTGGTCAAGCCCATCGCCGTGGTCGTCGGGCGGTTCGTCGCATTCATGTGGTTGCCTTCCTGAAGCGGAGAGCCCCGGTATTCCGGGGTTGCTTCGAGCGTAGAAAGGCTGGAGGACGAGGCTTGAAAGTCGGAATAAAGTTGGAACTGCCCCGAAGGGATTGAGTGGAGAACTGCCGTGAGACTTGACCGTGACGATGCCGAGTCGCTTCGAGATGAGCTCGCCCTGCTCCGCAAGAACGAAGGCTTCATTCAGCGCCGACTGGTCCGCACCCCGATCGTCGACGAAGTGCTCCGCTACTCACTCGACGACACCTACGAACGGCTCAAGAGTCGGTTCCTCTCCGCCATTCACTCGCTCGACGACGAGCACGAAGCTGCCCTGCTTCTCGACATCTATGCGCTCAGCGACGAGACCGCCGCAGTGCCGCGGCTACAAGAGCGGCGACGGATCCACGGGCAGCAGATCGGGCGCGGCATCGACACGGTCGCGAGCCGAGAAGACGCGGCACTCTCACACCTGCACTCGCGCCTCGTGACAGGTACCTATGCGCAGTCTCCGTTGGTGCTGCATGTCCCGGAGATGCACGGCGGTATCGTCTACGAACACACCAGCACCCGCATCACCATCGAGAACAAGCGCTGGCGCGAAACCAACGAGTACTACCGCTTCGCAAACATGCACGGCGAACTTGACTACGTCACCATCTCACGCTCACACCCCGGACAGGTCGTCCCGCTGGCCGGAGGCGACTTCAAGGTGAACTCGCGAGAGGTGCCCGGCGCCGGGTTCAATGACCACTTCTGGCACCTCAACACGGAGCGCACCCAGACGAGTCCGATGTACCACGGCAAGACATACGACCTGCGGTTCAGCGTTACCCCAGAGGTTGATGATGAGGCGGCGCTGTCGCCTGTCACACTCGCCAGTCGGGCTTTCCACCAGCGCTCGCTACTCGCGTCGATTCAAGTGCGCTTCATCGGCCCACTGCCCGGCTCGATCTGGAAGTTCGAACAGGTCAGCCCGTTCGCTCGACCCACTGAAGCAAACGAGTACAACACGCTCCAGATCGATGAACACAACATCACGTCACTGCGACTCCGCGATGTCCACGGGGGACTGTTCAGCGGCATCGCGTGGAGCTGGTGAACCTGTTTTAGTCTTGCGAGTTCGGCAGAACATCGATCGGCCGGCGCGAGATGATCGATTCGAACAGGAATCGAGGAATTCCCACCTCCTGCAGAATCACGTTGCGATCCGCACCGTACCCGATGTAGCGGGCGAGAGCCTCGGGAAGCCTGTGGGGCATCTCGAGCGTCTGCATCTTGCCGGGTTCATATGTGCGCCACCCTCGGTCATCGAGGACGCGGTTTGCATATTGGAACGTACTTTGATGCATTCGATTAAGGTCTCGTGAGCGCCTGAGGAGCGCACGGAAACTCACGCCCCAGTGTTCCTTGATCGGCGTAAGCTCCGCAATCAGCTGGTGGCCACGCGCGGCGCTCGTGGGGAGAACATCCGCTACCTGTTCTGCTGGAAGAAGGAGTTCAGCTGCGAACTGATTCGCCTCTTGTTCAACCTGTTCGCTGATCGCGACTTCACTGTCGTGGAGGATGAGGTGTCCGAGTTCGTGGGCAATGTCCCAACGTTGCCGGTAGTAATCACCACGCGACGTCATAACGATGATTGGCCAGCGCCCGACGACTGCGGAGTATGCATCTACGGATTTCACGTTGTCGATGCCTACATGAGCTGGCGCGGCACCCCGAATGCCGTCACTGCCCCCATCGATTCTGCGAGGCGAATCATGTTGTCGACTGGTCCGGCAGGAGTTGACCGGTGCCGTCGAGTGTCGCGTGCCGCGTCTTCAGGCACGCGCGCCTCGATGGAACCGATCAGGGGCTCTCCTGTATTCGACAGACCGACCCGCCGTTCAAGGTAGGTCGCCAAATCGGCCACGAGCCGAAGATACGCTGTCGCGTGATCGCGCAAACGGAGCGACTCCCGCCTAAGCATGGAGCGAAAGAACGGACCACTCGACGGCAGCGGAGGTGCCTCTTGCGCTAACCCTGTCGGGCTAACCTCTAGGACGCGGCATAGATCCGACAGCACTTCCTGGGGCTGGCGGTGACCGGCCTCCCACAGATTGATCGCGCTGGTCGTCATGTTGAGTTGTTCGGCCAGTCGGATCGTCTTCCATCCCATCGCGTGGCGGCAAAGTCGGATGCGCTCACCGATAAGAACCGGGCGAGACCCTTCCCCCCACAGATCAAGCTCATCATTCACAAGAGTCACAGGGGTATCACCTTCCTCACGGTCGGGAGTAGTGTCTAACCTCACGATCAAGCGGTCGAGTCCGGAACATGAGCAAGCATCCAGGGGCACGTGTCGATCGTTGGGACCGCCACGCTACACGCGGATGAATCAGAACGGCAACACCGGCGTGTCATGTGAGCAAAACCGGCAACAGATGTGCCGTAGGGCTACATTCAGTAGCAACAGGACGCACAGATCGGAGTAGACGACGAATGATTTTCGCAACACACCGCAAATCTGCTAAATTAGGCGACCTGGCCGTGCTATCTCGCGCGCCTGTTGTCTGTGGTTTCGCAGAGACGGAACCACCGATGTCAATTACTGTTGACAAGCCCGGAGGCAAAATGCATACTCAGTATGTATATGGAGCGCAACGAAGCACCCACACCATTCTCCGAGCGCGACCAGCGCAGCGAAGTCGACGAGCAAACTCGTCGAGAACTTGGCAGCCATGCGATCGCCGATCAGCTTCCCTTTCTCGGATTCGAGTTAGATTTGCCTCCGCCCTATACGCAAGTCAATCGACGCGGAAGGGCGCATAAAGTGGCTAAGCTCGCTGCCAGAACCACAAGCAACTTACATCGTGGGCGCCGTCAGCGTACGGCGAAAGCCATACCAGCAGCTGAAGTTCGCAAAGGATGGGCGGACCTTGCGCGTCAAGAGCGCGAATACGACGATCTGATTGTTTCAGTTGCTCGGACGGCGCTTGCCATGGTGTCGAGCACAAGTCAACAGCTAGCAAGTCGTCCTCAGTTCGTCAAACTTGTGGCGAATAAGTCAGGAAAGTCACGCTTCATCGCTAATCTTGCGGTTGAGCGGCTTGAGGGCGAAGGTTCAGTTCGATTCGGACATGAGATTGACTCAAGACCGCGCTAGATTTTCTGTCGGCGCGAGAGGCGAGTTCAATGTCAAAACATCTGGAGTTCGAGGGAAAGCGTGTCCACGATACCGGCCGTGAACAAGAGTCATGGAGAAGTCATGCACAAGTGGATATCGACCGAATCCTCTATTCGACGGAATTTCGTAGACTGGCAGGAGTGACGCAAGTCATCCCGCCGCAGCCAGATTTTCAGCTCCACGATCGACTCGCCCATTCAGTAAAGGTTGCACAAGTAGCCGCCACACTCGCTCGTCAGCTCCTTCGCGATTCGGAAAAGGAGCCCTTCAAAAGTGGTGAAAGTGCGCCAACGCCGAGCGAGTGGATTGACCCGGACTACTGCTATCTCGCGGGCCTCGCACATGACATGGGGCATCCTCCATTTGGCCACGCAGGAGAAGTCGCGTTGCAGCAGATCATGGATGATGATGAGCCGTGGACAATTGCAAATCCGTCGGGCGAGGACACAGATGAACCCTCGCTTTTGAAGGATAGGTCTTTCGAAGGAAACGCGCAGTCAATGCGCATAGTTGCAACTCAGAGCTTTCGCAAGTCGGGCGAAGATGGTCTCAACTTGACCTATCGTTCGCTTGCCGCAATCGCTAAGTATCCCTGGCAACGTGGTCAGCATCCGCAGTACATGGACGCAAAGCTCCGTAAGAAATGGAGCTTTTACGAGGGTGAATCAGCCATTCTCGAGGGGCTCATTGATAAGGGTTATGTCCATGTGGAGGTCGATAATACGGGCGAAGTGCGGCGCGTATTGCGATGGGTAGAAGCCGAGATCATGGACTGGGCTGATGACATAAGTTACGCAGTACACGATATCGACGACTTTTTCAGAGCAGGCTTGATTCCGTTAGACCAGTTCCAACAGGCGTTCCAGGCCTCGTCAGGTTCGACCGATTGGCTGGCGACCAACTTTGATTTTTCCCGAAACAGCGAAATTCGCCAAAGTTTTGATTGGCTCCGGCGTCGAATGTTGGACACTTCGAAATTCGACGAAAAGGATGGCGGTGCCACTCTCGTGGCCGCATTCAAAATGCTTCGAGAATTGTTTAATGAGGATTCGGCGCCACTAGGGACATTCACGGGAGCGAAAGACGCGCATATTCGACTCCGTGGTTTTGGGGCCAACGTCATCAAATACCTTAGCTCAGCAGCCTCTTTGATTGTGGATGAGGACACTGGCCGCATCCAACTGCGAGTTTCCGCGGAGGCGATTCTAGTCGCTGAATTCTTCAAAGGACTCAATCGTTATTTCGTGATTGATGGGACGGCGCTAGCATCGATGCAGTTCGGCCAGACTTCAGATCTTGGCAGCTTGTGTGACTCTCTATTCGATCTTGCAGTTGAATGGCTTCGTGAGAAGTCGAAAGGGCGTGAGAATAAGCGCTTACCTGCGAGACTGCGAGAGTATTTGGCCGTGCATACAGAGGATTCGATGTCGATGGATGCTCTTTTCATCGCCATAGTCGATTATGTGTGTGGTTTGCAAGATTCGCAGGCGGCGAAGCTCGCGCTTCAGCTGAGAGGGTCAAGTGTGGAGTATCCTTTCTCGCAGAGATGGCTGGATTTTTAGCTCGGCGAGTTTCTCGACGAGAGTTTCTTCGATGGAACGTGGAGGGTTGGCACGCCAACGCGTCTGACGACAGTTGAAACACAGTGCTGCCTGCGGTCGAAGAATTGATGGACGTCGGTCGAATGTCGCGGGCGCCTTTATCAGCTCAAGGCTGTCGATTACCTCTGCTCGGCGAATTGTTGTTACTACAACGCTCTCGACCAGAAGATTGACGTCGAGATCGATCGGTTCATACTGAGCCTCGCTCCTCATCGGCATGCGGCCTCCGTGATGAACCATCCAGGTTCGTCGGCCGCTCCTGATGAGGAGGCTCACCATGAGTGAGAACACCCGTGCCGAAGTGCCTGCCACGGCACTCGGCCCGATCCGCCCGTTGTCGGTGCGGATCACTGATGGCCTGCGGGCGCAGCTGGAAGTGTTTGCCCAGCTCAACGATCGCAGTGTCACCGAGGAGATCCGCCTGGCGCTTGAAACCTGGATCGAGACCAGCAAGTCCGACCCCAAGGTGCTCCAGCGCGCCGAGACGGTGCGTGCCGAGATCGACCGCGAGGCGAAGACCAAGCAGAACGCGATCGAGGCTATCTTCGGCGGCACGCCCGGAGCGAAGGCTCCTCGTGCCAAGTCAGGATCCGCCTGACATCAGTTCCCACCGGTTCGGGGGATCAGAGCGGCTGCTCCGAGGCGGAACGCCAGCGCGTTTCGCCCTGGGCAGCCGCTCATTACCACTTCTCCACTCTCACCACGATGTGCGGGATGCGACAGCTGCGGGGTCGCTAGTGCTTCACGAAAGAACCTGATCGTGGCATAATTATGACAAACATGAGCCGACGGTTCGAGAATCCCATTCTCCCGCGGGCGTGTTCTGCTTCGTGCCGTACCCAGGTGATGTCCGTGTTCACCGATACGTTGAGAGCGAGCAGGATTAGCAATTAGTCGCGCCTACGGCGCACAGGAGACGATGAGACATGGCACCGACCACCAAAGAAGGCCAGCGCGCCGAACTGCATAAGACTATTTGGCGTATTGCGAACGACCTTCGCGGTTCGGTCGATGGCTGGGACTTCAAGTCCTACGTGCTCGGCATGCTCTTTTATCGATTCGTGTCCGAGAACCTCACGGCCTACATCAACAAGGGTGAGCACGAGGCGGGCGAGGTTGGCTTTGACTACGCCGCACTGCAAGACTCAGCTGCCGAGTTCGGCCGTAGCGAGACTGTTGCTGAAAAGGGCTTCTACATTCTGCCGTCCGAGCTCTTCGCCAACGTTCGGAAGAACGCGGCTCAGGACGATAACCTCAACGAAACACTCGAACGCGTCTTCAAGAACATCGAAGGTTCGGCACTGGGCACCGACAGTGAAGACGACCTGAAGGGGCTCTTCGAAGACCTCGATGTCAATAGCAACAAGCTCGGCGCAACGGTTGCCAAGCGCAATGAGAAGCTCGTGAAGCTCCTTGATGCGATCGGTGACCTGCCGCTCGGTGACCTGCAAGACAACTCCATTGACCTCTTCGGTGACGCCTACGAGTACCTCATGCAGATGTATGCCGCGAACGCGGGTAAGTCTGGTGGTGAGTACTACACCCCGCAGGAAGTCTCTGAGCTGCTCGCGCGCATCACCGTGCTCGGCAAGAAGTCCGTCAACAAGGTGTACGACCCCGCCGCAGGCTCAGGGTCGCTCCTGCTGAAGTTTGCCAAGGTGCTCGGCAAGGACAACGTGCGCGAGGGCTTCTACGGTCAGGAGATCAACCTGACCACATACAACCTCGCGCGGATCAACATGTTCCTGCACGACATCAACTACGAGAAGTTCAACCTCGCGCACGGAGACACGCTTCTTGATCCTGCGCACTGGGACGACGAACCGTTTGAAGCGATCGTCTCCAACCCTCCGTATTCCATCAAATGGGATGGCGACGCGAACCCGCTCCTCATCAACGATGAGCGCTTCGCGCCAGCAGGAGTGCTCGCGCCGAAGTCGAAGGCCGACCTCGCGTTCACGATGCACATCCTCAGCTGGCTGGCGGTCAACGGGACTGCAGCGATCGTCGAGTTCCCAGGAGTGCTCTACCGCGGGGGAGCGGAGCAGAAGATCCGCAAGTACCTCATCGACAACAACTACGTCGATGCCGTGATCCAACTCCCGGCAGACCTCTTCTTCGGAACGACGATCGCGACATGCATCATCGTGCTCAAGAAGTCGAAGAAGGACAACTCCGTCCTCTTCATCGACGCCTCCACTGAGTTCAAGCGCGTCGGCAACAAGAACAAGCTCACGCCTGACAACCTGCAGAACATCCTCATGACGATTAGTGAGCGCGTCGAGGAAGCGCACTTCTCGACCCTCGTCTCAAACGCAGCCATCGCAGAGAACGGCTACAACATCGCCGTCTCTTCCTATGTCGAGCAGGAGGATACGCGCGAGGTCGTGGATATCACGGCGTTGAACGCTGAGATCGCACAGATTGTTGCTCGGCAGACTGAGCTCCGAGTTTCGATTGACGCCATCGTTGCGGATTTCGAAGGACCGTCGGCATGAGCAAGGTCGACGACTTAATTCAAGATCTGTGTCCGGCCGGCGTGCCTCACCGACCGCTCGGTTCGCTGGGACGGCGCAACAAGGGTACGGCGATGACCGCTGCGAAGATGAAGACGATTGGCGGAGGTGGGCCAATCCGCATTTTTGCTGGCGGAAATACGATTGCCGACGTTGCCGAGGATGCTATTCCATCGAAGGATGTGATCCGTGTGCCGAGCATCATCGTCAAGTCACGGGGGCACATCGGGTTCGTGCACTACGAACGGCCGTTCACCCATAAGGCGGAGCTATGGTCGTACTCGATTGACGAGGCGGATATTGATCAGAAGTTCGTCTACTACTACTTGCTCACCCAGGTCGGTAGCCTTCAAGCCTTGGCACGCGCGACCTCGGTGAAACTGCCTCAGCTGAGTGTTAGGGATACAGATACTCTACGAATCCCCGTCCCGCCTCTCGAAGTGCAGCGCGAGATCGTGAGAATATTGGATCAGTTCACACAGCTGGAGGCGGAGCTGGAGGCGGAGCTGGAGGCTCGGCGGCGCCAGTATGACTTCTACGCGAGTCAGCTCATGACCGTCAGCGATGACATTCGACGGGCGAAATTCGGAGACGTCGCAAAGATTGTCAGAGGCTCCTCGCCTCGTCCGATCCAGCAGTTCCTGACTGAGGACCCAGCAGGCGTGCCATGGATCAAGATCGGCGACGTGCCAGCGGACGGGAAGTACATCACCGGCACCGCACAGCGAGTGACGCTCGCGGGAGCCGCGAAGTCGCGACGCGTGCTTCCGGGAGACTTTGTGCTATCGAACTCGATGAGCTTTGGGCGCCCCTATATCTCGCAGATTGAGGGGTATATCCATGACGGTTGGCTCGGCATCAGCGAGTTTGAAGATTCGTATTCATCGGATTATCTCTACTACCTACTCCGCTCAGCACCTGTGCAGGATGAGTTCAAGCGGCGTGCCGGTTCAGGCACGGTACAAAACCTGAATGCGGAGATCGTGCGATCCGTGGAGATCCCCTTGCCCCCACGCGAAGAGCAAGAGCGCGTCGTTTCGTTGCTCGATCGGTTTGACGCGCTCGTGAACGACATCTCGATCGGTCTTCCCGCTGAACTCACCGCTCGCCGTAAGCAGTACGAGCACTACCGCGACAAGTTGCTGACCTTCGAGGAGGCCACGTCATGAGCGACGCAATTGGCCGTAAGTACGATCCGATCGCTGTCTCTGCCGAGAGCACGGTCGTCGCTGAGTATGTCCCCGACTCCGCCCACGCAACGGCGTATCAGTCGGAGGCAGATCTCGAGCGAGAGATGATTCGTCTCCTTCAGTCCCAGGCGTACGATTACTTGCCGATCACGACTGAGATCGAACTCGTTTCGAACCTGCGCACCCAGCTCGAGGCGTTGAACGGTGTGACCTTCAGCGATGCAGAATGGGACGACTTCTTCAGGAACAAGATCGCCAGCCAGAACGACGGCATCATCGAGAAGACGACGCGTATCCAGGAGGACCATGTCCAGATCCTGACGCGCGATGACGGCTCGACGAAGAACATCAGCCTGATCGATAAGAAGAACATTCACAACAACCGCCTCCAGGTGATCAATCAGTATGAGATCGGCCAGGGTGAGGGTGGCGCGCAGCACGCCAACCGGTATGACGTCACGGTGCTCGTGAACGGTCTGCCGATGGTGCACATCGAACTTAAGCGTCGCGGCGTTGACGTCCGCGAGGCGTTCAACCAGATCAACCGCTACCAGCGGAACAGCTTCTGGGCTGGCTCTGGTCTCTTCGAGTACGTCCAATTGTTCGTGATCAGCAATGGCACTCTCACAAAGTACTACTCCAACACGACCCGTGACCGTCACATCAACGAAGGCAAGAAGAGCGCCGGAAGCAAGAAGAAGACCAGCAACAGCTTCGAGTTCACATCATGGTGGGCCGACGCGCAGAACAAGCCCATCACCGAGCTGACGGCTTTTGTGAAGACGTTCTTTGCGAAGCACGCGCTCCTCAATATCCTCACGAAGTACTGCGTGCTCACGGTCGATCGTGACTTGCTCGTCATGCGCCCGTACCAGATCGTTGCCACCGAGCGGATTTTGCAGCGCATCGACATCGCCAGCAACTACAAGCGGCTCGGGACGCTCGAGGCCGGCGGATACGTCTGGCACACCACAGGCTCAGGCAAGACCCTGACCTCGTTCAAGGCGGCGCAGCTCGCATCGAAGCTTTCAAGCGTCGACAAGGTGCTGTTCGTCGTGGACCGCAAGGATCTCGATTATCAGACCATGCGTGAGTACGACCGCTTCGAGAAGGGCGCGGCCAACTCCAACGCCTCAACGGCGGTGCTGAAGAAGCAGCTCGAGAACCCGAATGCGCGGATCATCATCACGACGATCCAGAAGCTGTCGAACTTCATCCGCGCCAACAAGGGGCACGAGATCTACTCGGGCCACGTCGTCATCATCTTTGACGAGTGTCATCGCTCCCAGTTCGGGGACATGCACACCGACATCACCCGTGCCTTCAAGCAGTACAACCTCTTCGGCTTCACCGGCACCCCGATCTTCGCTGCCAATTCGGGCAGTGGCGGCAACCCGCAGCTGAAGACCACCGAGCAGGCCTTCGGGGACAAGCTGCACACCTACACGATCGTCGACGCAATCACCGACAAGAACGTTCTGCCGTTCCGCATCGACTACATCAACACGCTGTCCGTCGGCAATCCTGATGACAAGCAGGTCTCCGCGATCGACACGGAGAAGGCGCTGCTTGCGCCTGAGCGGATCCGTCAGATCGTCGAGTACACGCTGGTGCACTTCGATCAGAAGACCAAGCGTGCGTCCAGCTACGAGCACTCCGTCGTCACGAATGTCAGCGAATCTGTGCGCAGCAGGCGCCGAGAAGAAGCGCTGCGCGAGAAGAAACGGGTTCGTGGCTTCAACGCCTTGTTTGCGACGGCGTCGATTGATGCTGCTCGCCGGTACTACAACCAGTTCCAGCTTCAGCAGGAACAGTTCCCGCCGGATCGTCGTCTGAAGGTCGGCATCATCTTCTCATACGGAGCCAACGACGCCGAAGACGACAGCATCCTGGATGACGAAGCCTTCGACACTTACGCGCTGAGCACCGATGCGCGCGGGTTCCTGGAAGACGCAATCCAGGACTATAACGACATGTTCGGGACGAGCTACGACACCAGTGCTGACAAGTTCCAGAACTACTACAAAGACCTGTCGCAGCGGATGAAGAACCGCGAGATCGACCTCGTGATTGTGGTCAACATGTTCTTGACCGGCTTCGATGCCACAACGATGAACACCTTGTTTGTCGACAAGAATCTTCGTTCTCATGGCCTGATCCAGGCATACTCGCGCACGAACCGCATCCTGAACTCCGTCAAGACCTACGGCAACATCGTCTCCTTCCGAAACCTTGAAGACGCGACCAACGCCGCGCTCGAGCTGTTCGGCAATAAAGACGCCCGGGGTGTGGTGTTGCTGAAGCCGTACCAGGACTACTACAGCGACTACGCCGAGAAGGTCATCCACCTCCTTCAGCGCTTCCCTCTCGGACATCAGATTGTCGGCGAAGAGGCGCAGAAGGACTTCATCGCCCTGTTCGGCGCGATCCTCCGGCTGCAGAACATCCTCACCTCCTTCGACGACTTCACCGGCCAAGACCCCCTCACCGAACGCCAGGCACAGGACTACCGGAGCCGGTACCTCGACTTCTACGCCGAGTTCCGCAAGGACAAGGACGCGGACAAGGAACTAATTAACGACGACGTCGTCTTCGAGATCGAGCTGATCAAACAGGTCGAGATCAACGTCGACTACATCCTCATGCTCGTTGAGAAGTACCGCGCCAGCTTCGGCGACGGCGACGACAAGGAGATCCGAGCCGAAATTTCGCGTGCGGTTGATGCCAGCCCGAGCCTTCGGAGCAAGCGCGATCTTGTCGAGGACTTCGTGGACTCGGTTTCCGTGACCGGTGCTGTCGATGAGCAGTGGCAGTCGTTCGTCGCGGCTAAGCGTGAGGCTGAACTTGACGCTCTAATCACCGATCAGAAACTGCGGCCGGAAGAGACGCGGGCTTTCATCGAGTCGGCGTTCCGGGACGGCCAGCTCCGCACGACAGGTACGGCAATCACGAAGATTCTGCCACCGGTTTCGCGGTTCGCTACTGATGGTGGACATGGCGAGAAGAAGCGGACTGCCGTCGAGGCTCTCGCTCGGTTTTTTGAGAGGTTCTTTGGGTTGGGGTCTGGGGGAGATTCGTGAGGCTCATTAAAGCGGAGATTAGCGGCTTTGGCCGCCTTGCCTCCGGCAAGGTAAACCTCGACAATAAAGTCCTAGCAATCGTCGGTCCAAACGAGGCGGGCAAGACGACGCTTCTCAAAGCATTGGCCTACATCGATAACGGTTCGACGCTCACACCGGCCGAACGTTCCCGTGGCCTCAATATCCCCGATGACCACACAGTCGTTCGGGTGCAGTACATTTTGGATCCGAGGACAGACCTCGAGGTCATCGCTGACTTGGAGCTCCAGGAACCTCCGATGTCCATCTGGTTGTCACGCACGGCCGGTGGCTCAGCTGAGCCCACTGTCACAGTGGTCCCGACGCCGGCGAAGGCGATCGCGCCCCTCGCCGGAGCGATCAAGGCGCTGCGCAAGCTCGCCGTTCGCAGAACCTACGCAACACTCGACTACGTAGCCCCCGAACCCGATTCGGACGGTGAGATTCCACTAGTCCCAGACGAGCGGCTGTCGCTCCGTGAGACTGTCGAAGACTGGCTAACTAGGTTTCTTGACGAGGCACAAACCGGTCAAGAGGTGGCAGCGGCAACGACCTACGCGGCAGATTTACAGGTCACCGTTGACGCGCTCACACGATATGAGCTTGCGGGGGATCTCCTCGGCGTTCTACGGTCGATCCTTGCCTGGCTGGATCGCGAAGACCCTGGACCAGCTGCTGCCCGCGCGCTTTACGAGATCACGCCCGACATCGAGTTCTTTAGTCAGGCGGATCGGACGCTCGCCTCTACCTACGTCATCTCAGATGAACTACTTTCCTCATTGCCTGCGGCGCTAAGCAATCTCGCGGTGATGGCCGAACTTGACCTGACTGCACTCTGGCGAGCAATGTCAACCGGGGATGAGGGCGAGCGCGAGACGCTGATCGACGCAGCCAACCAGATATTGGCGACCAAGTTTGCGGCTGCTTGGAAGCAGTCGAATATCTCTGTCTGGCTGAAAACGGAGAGCACGACACTCTTCATTCGCATCAAGCAAGACGGCAAGCGAATCACGCAGTTCAGCGAGCGAAGCGCTGGGCTACAGATGTTCGTTGCACTCGTCGCCTTCCTTGCGGTGCGCGGTGAAACCGAGCCGCCCATCCTGCTTATCGACGAGGCAGAGACCCACCTTCATATCGACGCGCAGGCGGATCTTGTCAATACATTTATGACGCAGCGGCAAGCGGCAAAGATCATCTACACCACCCACTCACCGGCCTGCCTCCCGCCAGATCTAGGCTCAAATATCCGTGCCGTCGTACCCGACCCGGTAGACGAGAACCGGAGCGTCATCGAAGGCAGCTTCTGGCATGGCGCTGCAGGGTTCTCACCGCTAATGCTCGCGATGGGCGCCGGAGCGGCGGCATTCTCCGCAGCCCGGTTCGTTGTGCTCGGTGAGGGTGCCTCTGAAATGCTCATGCTTCCATCGCTCATCAAGGCCGCAATCGATGAGTCGGACCTTGAGTACCAGGTCGCGCCTGGCCTGTCCGAGTCGCCTACCGAGATGTATCCGGAGCTTGATTTCGAGGGAGCGCGTGTTGCGTTCCTAGTTGACGGTGACCAAGGCGGCAAGGATCGGCGGGCGGCCCTTATCGCTGGCGAAGTGCCCGAGGGGCGCATCGCGGAACTTGGGGCGCTGACACTCGAGAACCTTCTGCAACCTGATCTGTACCTCGAGACCGTCCGAGCTCTCCTCAGCGAATGTAATCCAGGCATGAGCATTCCCGATCTTCCCGATCTACCTGATCCGACTCGCGCCGTCTGGCCGAACGAGCTCGATCGATGGGCTGAAAAGCACGACCTAAAGATGCCTGGCAAGCGGGTCGTCGCCAGTCGCCTCGTCGAAGAAGGACGCGCGCAGCCGAGCGCATACGGTACTCCGATTCTTCAAAGACTCCACAAGCGACTGGAGCTGCTCCTGAAGTCGCAGGTGGCTTCAGCAGGCTCAACCCAAGAGCAGATTTAGGAAGTAGGGGGTCAAGCCCCGGGACGTGGTGTAGCGGTCGGTGATCCTTCTGCTGTTGGTAGTGGTTAGGCGCTGAGCTCGAGGGT
>CANNEP010000045.1 GCA_947503655.1 uncultured Microbacterium sp. | reverse complement strand
ATCGCATTATCGAGCTGATTGACCTCACGACCCTCGAGGGCGCTGACACGCCCGGCAAGGTGCGCTCGCTTGTTGCGAAGGCCCTGCACCCCGACGCTTCTGACGCCACCTGCCCGCGACCCGCCGCTGTCTGCGTGTATGGCGACATGGTTCCGCATGCTGTTGCGGCGCTCGGAACCATGCACGGCGACCCGGACGACGGCAAGATTTCCGTCGCGGCTGTTGCCACGGCGTTCCCCTCCGGCCGCTCGTCACTGGCAATCAAGCTGGCAGACACCGCCGAGGCCGTCGCCCACGGTGCCGATGAAATCGACATGGTGATTGACCGTGGTGCTTTCCTCGCCGGCGACTATGCCTTTGTGTACGACCAGATCGTGCAGGTGAAGGAGGCGTGCCGCCGCACCGACGGCACGTACGCGTCGCTCAAGGTGATCCTGGAGACGGGCGAACTCAACACGTATGACAACGTGAAGCGTGCGTCGTGGCTCGCGATTCTCGCCGGCGGCGACTTCATCAAGACGTCGACCGGCAAGGTGCAGCCCGCGGCCACGCTGCCGGTGACGCTGCTCATGCTTGAGGTCGTGCGCGATTGGCACAAGCTCACCGGCGAGAAGATCGGCGTGAAGCCAGCCGGTGGCATTAGCTCCTCGAAAGACGCGATCAAATACGTCGTGACGGTCGCTGAGACGCTGGGTGAGGAGTGGCTCGTGCCGCACCTGTTCCGCTTTGGCGCCTCGAGCCTGCTCAACGACGTGCTGATGCAGCGCCAGAAGATGACCACCGGACACTACTCCGGACCCGACTACCTGACGATTGCGTGAGGCGACAATGAGCTTTCTGGAATACGCACCCGCGCCCGAGTCGCGCTCGGTGCTGAACCTGCAGTCCGAATACGGGCTGTTCATCAACGGCGAGTTCCGCGAGGGGAGTGGCACGAGCTTCGCGAGCATTAACCCGGCCGATGAGACCAAGATCGCGATGATCGCAATGGCCGACGAGGCTGATGTCGACGCTGCGGTTGCCGCCGCGCGTACCGCGTTCGACAAGACATGGTCGAAGATGAGCGGACGCGACCGCGGCAAGTACCTGTTCCGCATCGCGCGCATCATT
Organism: uncultured Microbacterium sp.; assembly: GCA_947503655.1. GTDB lineage: Bacteria > Actinomycetota > Actinomycetes > Actinomycetales > Microbacteriaceae > Microbacterium. The sequence continues at coordinate 21,292 of CANNEP010000045.1, read as the reverse complement.
CAGGAGCGAGCCCGCGAACTCGCGGTTGCTGAGTCGCTCGACAACGGCAAGCCCATCAAAGAGAGCCGCGACGTTGACGTGCCTCTCGTCGCCGCCTGGTTCTTCTACTACGCCGGGTGGGCAGACAAGCTCGACTACGCGGGTCTGGGTGCCAACCCCAAGGCCCTCGGTGTCGCCGGTCAGGTCATCCCGTGGAACTTCCCGCTGCTCATGCTCGCGTGGAAGGTCGCTCCCGCGCTCGCGGCGGGCAACACCGTCGTGCTGAAGCCCGCCGAGACCACGTCGCTCACCGCGCTGCTGTTTGCTGAGATCGTGCAGCAGGCGGGTCTGCCTGCGGGTGTCGTCAACATTGTGACGGGTGCCGGAACCACGGGGGCGGCTCTCGTGCGTCACCCCGACGTCAACAAGGTGGCGTTTACTGGTTCCACTGCCGTCGGTCGTGAAATTGCGAAGACGATCGCCGGAAGCGACAAGAGCCTCACGCTCGAGCTCGGCGGCAAGGCCGCAAACATTGTGTTCGATGACGCCCCGCTTGACCAGGCCATCGAAGGCATCGTCAACGGCATCTTCTTCAACCAGGGCCACGTTTGCTGCGCGGGTTCGCGTCTGCTGGTGCAGGAGTCGATTCACGATGAGGTCGTTGACCGTCTGAAGACGCGTCTGCAGACCCTGCGCCTGGGCGACCCGCTGGACAAGAACACCGACATCGGTGCCATCAACTCCCGTGAGCAGCTGGATCGCATTCGCGAACTCAGTGCCGTCGGCGAGGCTGAGGGTGCTGAGCGCTGGAGCCCGGCGTGCGAGATTCCCGACAACGGATTCTGGTTCGCGCCGACGATCTTCACCGGTGTGCAGGCATCGCACCGCATCGCTCGTGAAGAGGTCTTTGGCCCGGTGCTGTCGATTCTCACGTTCCGCACGCCCGCTGAAGCGATCGAAAAGGCGAATAACACGCCCTACGGTCTATCAGCAGGTATTTGGTCTGACAAGGGCTCGCGCATTCTGGCGGTCGCCGACCGTCTGCGCGCCGGCGTTATTTGGGCCAACACGTTCAACCGCTTCGACCCGGCGAGCCCGTTTGGTGGCTACAAGGAGTCGGGCTACGGACGCGAGGGTGGCCGTCACGGCCTCGCCGCGTACCTGAAGGGAGCATCCGCATGAGCAAGCGACTCACGGTTCCGAAGACTTACAAGCTGGCCATCGGCGGCGCCTTCCCCCGCAGTGAATCCGGTCGCACCTATGAAGTGACCTCGCCCAGCGGAGAGTTTCTCGCGAACGCGGCACTGGCTTCCCGCAAGGATGCCCGCGACGCCGTGAAGGCAGCACGTGGTGCTGTCAAGGGTTGGTCGGGCGCGACCGCGTACAACCGCGGGCAGGTGTTGTACCGCATCGCCGAGGTTCTCGAAGGACGTCGCGCGCAGTTCGTTGACGAGATCGTGCAGCAGGAGGGCGTGACCGCCGCTGTAGCCGGTGCGCAGGTTGATGAAGCCATTGACCGCTGGGTTTGGTACGCCGGATGGTGCGACAAGTTCGCGCAGGTGACCGGCAACGCGAACCCCGTCGCCGGCCCGTACTTCAACATTTCGGTGCCCGAACCGACCGGTGTTGCCGTCATCGTGGCACCGCAAGACTCGGCACTGCTGGGCCTGGTCTCGGCTGTTGCTCCGGCGCTCGTCGCCGGCAACGCGGTCGTCGTGATCGCGAGTGAGAAGTTCCCGCTGTCGTCGATCTCGTTCGCTGAGGTGCTTGCGACGAGCGACGTGCCCGGTGGCGTTGTGAACGTGCTGACCGGTTCGCCCGCTGAGATGGCGCCGTGGCTTGCCTCGCACCAAGACGTCAACGCGCTCGATCTCGTCGGTGCTGACGGCCTGGACTGGGTTGACCTGCAGCAACGGGCCGCCGAAACGCTAACGCGCGTGACGTCGCCCGAGCGCGGTGCCGATGTTGCGGCACCGTCGCTGTCGCGCATCACCTTCTTCACCGAAACGAAGACGGTCTGGCACACCAAGTCGATGATCTAAATTGCCACGAAAGCCCGGGCTTGACGTGAGTAATCCCGGGCTTTCGGCATTTCTTCAAACTTTTCGGCCGATCCAGGAATACCCCAGGGGGGTATACACTTGTGTTCTAGTGAGCGATGATTTATCGCGACGTGAATGACACAAAGGAGCATCATGACCACTCAGGCTTACCTCGTTGAAGGCATGACGTGCGGACACTGCGCAGGCTCGGTCTCGAGCGAAGTCTCGGGCGTTGCGGGTATTGAGAACGCTGTTGTTGACCTCGACGCGAAGACCGTCACCGTGACCGGTGTCGCCAGCGACGACGCCATCGCGGCCGCTGTTGCCGAGGCCGGTTACACCTTCGCAGGCCGCGCATGAGTACGGCGCTGCACACCGATGACGAGCTTCGTGCCGCGACACTCGACATCGAGGGAATGACGTGCGCGAGCTGTGTTGCTCGCGTCGAAAAGCGTCTCGCCTCGGTCGCAGGTGTGCAGGCCGCCGTTAACCTCGCGACCGAATCTGCCAAGGTCTCGATTCCGGCTGGCGTGAGCGACGAAGACCTCGTCGCCGCCGTCGAATCGGCAGGCTACGGCGCACGCGTTCGGGTGGCGGGCTCTAAGCCCGCCGCCATGGACGAACACGACCACACCGACGAAGGCCGCACCCAGCTTGGCACCCGGCTGTTGGTCTCGGCAATTCTCGCTCTCCCCGTTATCGTCACCGGCATGGTTCCGGCCCTCCAATTTCCGGGCTGGCAGTGGATGGCCTTGGTGCTCACACTGCCCATCGTGGTCTGGGGTGGCTGGCCGTTCCACCGCGCAACGTTGCAGAATGCGCGCCACTTCACCGCCACGATGGATACCCTCATCACCCTCGGCACGTCGGCCGCGCTCATCTGGAGCGTGTGGGCGATGTTCTTCGGGTCAGCCGGTGAAATCGGTATGACCCACGACGTCGTGTTGTTCGGCCCGGTGCACGACGCGACCTCGCTCGTATACTTCGAGGTCGCCGCCGGTGTCACGGTCTTTCTGTTGCTCGGCCGCTGGATCGAGCACCGCTCCAAGCGCCGCGCGGGCGACGCCCTGCGCACGCTCATGAATCTGGGCGCGAAGGCCGTGACCCTCGCGACCGTTGCCGGCGCCGATGGCCCGACCGTGCCGATCGACGAACTTCAGGTGGGCGACCGCTTTGTGGCGCGCCCCGGCGACAAGATCGCCACCGACGGCACCGTGGTTTCTGGTTCCGCCGCAGTCGACGCCAGCATGCTCTCGGGCGAAAGTGAACCGGTTGCGGTCGAAGCCGGGTCGGTTGTCACGGGCGGAACCATCGCTACCGATGGTCGCCTGGTGATCGAAGCGACCGCGGTGGGGGAGAACACCCGCCTTGCCGCGATGGCACGCCTCGTCGAAGACGCGCAGACCGGCAAGAGCGCCGTGCAGCGCCTCGCCGACCGCATCTCCGGCGTCTTCGTGCCAATCGTTATTCTGCTGTCGATCGCGACGCTCATCGCATGGATCATTTTTGATGGTTCCGTCGCCGCCGGATTCACCGCCGCGGTCGCTGTCCTGATCATTGCCTGCCCGTGTGCGCTCGGTCTTGCGACGCCGGTCGCGATTCTGGTCGGTACGGGTCGTGGCGCCCAGCTCGGCATTCTCATCACGGGACCCGAAGCCATTGAGTCGGCAGGGCGCATTGACGTGCTGCTGGCGGATAAGACCGGAACCATCACGACCGGAACCATGAGCCTCGTTGACGTCGTGGTTGCGGAAGGCGTGGAGCGTGACGCATTTGTGCGGCGTGTGGCCGCTGTCGAAGCGGCAAGCGAGCACCCCGTGGCGCGAGCCATCCGTGCGGCGGTACCCGAGGTTCCGCTCGTCTCCGACTTTGTCTCGACCGCCGGCCACGGCGTTTCGGGTGTTGTCGAGGGGGAGACGGTGTTTGCCCGCAAGCTGGCCGTTGGCGAGCTCGAGACGCTGCCTCTTGCGTTGGGGAATGCCGTGCGTGAAGCGCAGACCACGACGATCGTTGCCGGCCGATTGGTTGACGGCAGCGAAGTTGTTGACGGCGTGATCTTCGTCGCCGATACCGTGCGCGACGACTCGGCCCACGCGGTTGAGCAACTCGCGGCGCTGGGCGTTGAGGTGCGGATGCTGACCGGCGACAACGCCGAAGCCGCTCGCCGCGCAGCGATCGCCGTGGGTATTACCGACATCACCGCCGGGGTTTCGCCCGAGGTTAAGATCGATGCGGTGCGCGCCGCGCAGGCCGAGGGTAAGTCGGTCGCGATGGTGGGTGATGGCGTGAACGACGCGCCCGCGCTCGCGGCAGCTGACCTGGGCCTCGCGATGGGCGGTGGCACGGACGCGGCGATGCACGCGAGTGACATCACACTCGTGCGCCAGTCGCTGTCGGCGGCGGCGGATGCCATTCGGCTGTCGCGCAAGACGATGTCGACGATTCGGGGCAACCTGTTCTGGGCGTTTGGCTACAACGTCGCGGCGATTCCGTTGGCGGCCCTCGGACTCTTGAACCCGATGCTGGCCGGAGCCGCGATGGCGTTCTCGAGCGTCTTTGTCGTGCTGAACAGCCTGCGGCTGCGAGCATTTCGTTAGAATCGCTCGCCTTTGATGGGCTTTGGCATAGGATAGCGGCAGGGAATCTTTCGTCCTGTTGTGCTTTCCGCTGAAGCGGGGTCTGCAAACGGGTGATGAGAGATCGTGCCCGATCCCGTATGTGAGACGGGCACTCCCACGTAGTTCAACTCTTCGTTGGACGATCCGTAGTTATTGCTCCACTCACGCACAGGAGAAGCATGCCGAGCTCGGCAACAGCATCAGCATCACGGCGCCGCAAGTCGTCGTCACGTCGCGACGACGACGCCCCCATCATCCCGATCCTCGCGCGCAAGGTGCGCGAGGTCGAAGCCAAAGCCCAAAAGGGCAAACTCGGCCCCACCAACCGAGTGAAGTTCCAGGTGATTGCCTTCTTGGTGCGCGAAGAGCGCGCGCGGGTGAAGGCCGACAGCGAGATCAGCGACGGCACGCGCGCCGAACTGCTCAAGCGCCTCGATGGCGTCGCGCAGATTCTCGCGAAAACGGCCGCCCGCGACACGTCGATCATTCCGTTGCTTGAAGCGGACCAGGCGACGAGCCCGGTCGCCAAGCGCATGCGCCGTGACTGGCTGCTCGAGTCGGGTGCGGAGCTTGCTCCTGACGAGCTGATCATTACTGACGTTGCTCCTGTTGCCGCCACCCCCGTGGTTCCGGCAGCCCTCGCGGAGCGTCAAGTGACCCCGCCGTCGGTGGAGTCGCGCATTGAGTCGAACCCGTTCTTGACGCCTGACCTGTCGCGCGTCATCCCGAAGGAGACGCCGCGTCGTCGCCTCGATGGTTGGGACCTGATGGGCCCGCTGTACAAGGCGTTCGAGCAGGGTGCTGGTGGTTCGGTCGCTTCGATGGAATTGCCGCCGCTGCCAGAGTTTGACCATGTGTCGCCTAAGGGGCTCGAGGTCATGGCGCACCAGGCGCGCTTCGTCGAGTCGGTGCGTGCCGGTCACCGTTCGTTCTTGCTGGCAGACGAGCCGGGTCTTGGTAAGACGGCGCAGTCTGTCATTGCCGCTTCCGTTGCCAACGCCTACCCGCTTCTTGTCGTGGTTCCGAACGTCGTGAAGATGAACTGGGCGCGCGAGGTTGAGCGGTGGACGCCGCAGCGTCGCGCCACGGTGATTCAGGGTGACGGTGACGCGATTGACGCGTTTGCCGACATCTTCATCGTGAACTACGAGATTCTTGACCGTCACCTGTCGTGGCTGGGCAAGATCGGTCTGCGCGGCATGGTCGTTGACGAGGCGCACTTCATCAAGAACCTGTCATCGCAGCGTTCGCAGAACGTGCTCGCGTTGGCGAGCCGTGTGCGCGAGCAGACGCCCGGCGGCGACCCGCTGATGATTGCGCTGACAGGTACGCCGCTCATCAACGACGTTGAAGACTTTGACGCCATTTGGCGCTTCCTCGGCTGGACGAACGGCGAAAAGCCCGGTGCGGAGCTGGCCGAGAAGCTGGACGCGACGGGCCTTACGCCCGCCGATAAGGCGTTCTACCCCGAGGCTCGCGAGGCCGTCATCTCGATGGGTATCGTGCGTCGCAAGAAGAAAGACGTCGCCGCCGACCTCCCCGACAAGCTCGTCGCCGATATGCCGGTGCAGCTCGACGACGAATTTGGTCGTTCGATTCGTGCCGCCGAGCGTGAGCTGGGCGACCGCATGGCGGCGAAGTACCGCCGCATCATTGAGGCCCGTGGTCGCGAGACCCGCGGCATTGATGAAGACATTGTGCGCCTTGTGGCACAGCACGAGTTTGAAGAGTCGAAGAACGCTGATGCCGGTGGCGACAACGTCTTCACGATGGTGCGCAAGATTGGTCAGGCCAAGGCCGGACTCGCCGCCGACTACGCGGTGCAGCTGCAGCGCTCGGTGGGCAAGGTCGTGTTCTTCGCGAAGCACATCGACGTCATGAACCAGGCCGAGGCGCTGTTCGCGGCCAACGGCCTGAAATCGGTATCGGTGCGTGGTGACCAGACCGCGACCGCCCGTCAGGCCGCCATTGACGCGTTCAACAACGACCCCGAGGTTTCGATCGCGGTATGTTCGCTGACCGCCGCCGGTGTTGGTCTCAACATGCAGGCCGCGTCGAACGTCGTGCTGGCCGAGCTCAGCTGGACGGCCGCCGAGCAGACGCAGGCGATCGACCGCGTGCACCGCATCGGTCAGGATGAGCCCGTCACCGCATGGCGCATCATCGCCGCGCACACGCTCGACACGAAGATTGCCGAGCTGATCGACCAGAAGCAGGGGCTGGCGCTGCGCGCGCTCGACGGTGTTTCGGTCGAGCCGGGCTCGCAAGACTCCGTGCAGCTGTCGGCGCTCATGCACCTGTTGCGTGAGGCGCTGCGCCGCTAGTCATAACAAGCGTGAAGATTCCCACTTCTTAGCGTTGAAATCTCGGTTTCGGCGCAGGAAGTGGGAATCTTTTCGTTTCGGCGGGAAATGGTGGCGTAAGAATTGGGAAAATCGCCGACTTCGAATGGAATTCTGGTGCGCTGGCCGATATGGTCGAGAAAGGCAGCGTCGCCCGATCCCTTTTCCTTTCCCCCAGCAAAGCAGGCACCATGAAGATCGGCATTCTGACGTCCGGCGGCGATTGCCCCGGACTCAACGCGGTTATCCGCGGCATTGTGCTCAAGGGTACGACTTCGTACGACCTTGAGTTCGTCGGTATTCGTGACGGTTGGCGCGGTGTTGTCGAGGGTGACTTCGTTCCGCTCACGCGTCACGAAGTAAAGGGCCTGTCGAAGGTCGGCGGAACCATTCTCGGCACGAGCCGCACGAACCCCTACGAGGGTGACCGCGGCGGCGCTGACAACATCGCCAAGACCCTGTTTGGCCACCGCATTGACGGCATCATCGCGATCGGTGGCGAAGGTACGCTGGCTGCGGCCGATCGTCTGTCGAAAGACGGCATCAAGGTCATCGGGGTTCCCAAGACCATCGACAACGATCTGCGCGCGACCGACTACTCGTTCGGCTTCGACACCGCCGTCAACATCGCGACCGAGGCGATGGACCGCCTGCGCACCACGGGTGACTCGCACCAGCGCTGCATGGTGGCCGAAGTTATGGGCCGTCACGTTGGTTGGATCGCCCTGCACGCCGGCATGGCAGCGGGCGCTCACGCGATTCTGATTCCCGAAAACCCAATGTCGCTCGACGAAATTGCTGAGCTCGTGCAGTCGGCGCACGATCGTGGCCGTGCGCCGCTCGTCGTCGTCTCCGAGGGCTTCAAGCTCAAGGGGATGGACGAAGCCTTCAGCGACAAGGGCCTCGACGCCTTCAACCGACCGCGCCTCGGTGGCATCAGTGAGATCCTTGCACCCGAGATTGAGCGCATCACCGGCATTGAGACCCGTTCGACGGTGCTCGGCCACATTCAGCGCGGTGGCTCGCCCTCCGGCTTTGACCGCGTGCTCGCCACGCGTCTCGGCCTGCACGCAGCCGACGCGATCGTCGACGAAGCCTGGGGTGAAATGGTCGCGATGCGCGGCACCGACATCGTTCGCGTGCCGTTCTCCGAAGCCCTCGGCGAGCTCAACACCGTGCCCCAGTACCGCTACGACGAAGCCGCCGCCCTCTTCGGCTAACCAGCCCCTGGTTCCGGCCCTCAGATTCCGGCCCTCTGGTTCCGAACCTCTGGTTCCGGCCTCCTGCTTCCGCCAGCCACACGTCACGAAAGCCGCGTCTCCCTCACCGGGAGCCGCGGCTTTCGTCGTTTCTCGGCAAATACGTCACCACCACCGCCGCATGTCGGGGAAATGAGTCGACCGGCCGCCGAAATCGCCTCGTCGCGGCATGCGTGCCGTCTTCTTCGGACGTGCGGCTTCATCACGGTGCACCGCGGGCGGAACCCGCGGTCGCGCCGCACGGTTGACTCGTCCTGGCCTGGCCTGGCCTGGCCTGGCGAGGCTTGGCTTGGCTTGGTTTGGCTTGGCGTAGCCCGGCTTCGCCTAGCCCGGCTTCGCCTAGCCCGGCTTCGCCTAGCCCGGCTTCGCCTTCGCGGCTTCGCCTTCGCGTTAACGCGCGCCGCACGTCGGGGTTTTCGGCAAAGCTCGTGCGGATCAGCTCGATCCGTGCTTGCGTAACGTGATTTCCCCGACGCGCGGTCGACGGAACCAGGGTGTGACGACCGCGGTTCTCCAAGCGAGCCCATCGCACGAGTCGGAACCATGGCAGGGCAGGGCCGGGCACGGCTGAGCAGGGCTGGACAGGGCTGGGCGCGGGGCCAGCGATACAACCGGATGTCGGTAAAACTGCCCGAATGAGTGCGATTTCTCGCCTCATCGCTACGGGATGAAAGAAATCCCCGACATCCGGCAGTGCGTGCTTCCTCCCCAACTCGCCTGATCTGCCACCTCTCCCCAGACGCGTCTGCCGCGGAGACCGCAAGAACGTGTGCGGCGAATCTGAGGGAATGAACAGTGAACCAGTGATCGATGTCGGACATGCCTTTCGTACGGAAGCTCTGCGCACCGCGGGCATGTCTCGTGCCGACATCGAGACCGCCCTCGCAAGTGGGCGCCTGACACGAATCAGAATCGGCGTATACGTCACAGTTGCGAATAGCCCCCTCGCTGTCGCTGCGCACCATGGGGGCATGCTGGCGTGCGCTACCGCATTGCGCATTCACGGTGTCTGGGTGCGCGCGGATATTAGGGGTGTGCACGTCCGTGTCGGGGAACACTCTCGAGTGCACGCACATGACGGATGCTCTTGTGTCGTGCATCGCGATGCGCACTCGCGTGGTTTCGGAGTCGTTCCGGTCCGCGTCGCCCTTGTGCAGGTGGCCAAGTGCCTTGGTGGCGATGTCTTCTTTGCGGCGCTCGAGTCGGCGCTAAAGAAGCAGCTCATCTCCCGTGCAGACCGGGCCTGGATTCGAGCGCGCGTCGCGCACCGACACAGGAGATTGGTTGATTTTGCACGTTTGGATGTTGAGAGCGGCCTCGAATCGCTCACACGACTGCGGCTTCATGAACTGGGAATTTCGGCGCGCACGCAGGTAAGGATCACGGGCGTCGGGATAGTCGACCTCCTCATTGATCGCGTCATCATCGAGCTTGACGGCCGGGAGAACCATGAGGGCCCGTCAAAACGCCACAAGGATCTCAAGCGCGACGCAGCGGCAACGCGTCGTGGCTATCGGCCGCTGCGGTTTGACTACGAAATGGTCATTCACGAATGGCCACTTGTTCAAGCGACGATCCTTGCCGTGCTCTAACCAGAGGTTCCGTGTCATCCTTCGAATGTCGCCGACCCCCCGAGCCGGAGGTCTCCCTCACCGGGAGCCGCGGCTTTCGTCGTAAAAGTTATGAACCGAGGGAGAAACCCCAGCCTTAGTCGCCAGTGACGCCGAGGACGTCGAACATCCAGGCCAGTTCGTAGGCGCGCTCGCGCCACGAGTTGTAGCGTCCGGTGACGCCGCCGTGGCCGGCCACCATTTCGCACTTGAGCTGTACGTCGGCGCCGACGTCACGAAGACGCGCGACCCACTTCGCCGGCTCGACGTAGTAGACGCGAGTGTCGTTGAGTGAGGTCACCGCGAGAATCCGCGGATACGTCACGCCCTCGGCGACATTCTCGTAGGGCGTGTACGACTTCATGTATTCGTATACATCGGCGTTGTGCAGCGGGTCGCCCCACTCGTCCCACTCGATCACCGTGAGGGGGAGAGACGGGTCAAGAATCGTGGTGAGTGCGTCGACAAACGGAACCGACGCGAGCACGCCAGCAAAGAGTTCCGGCGCCAGGTTGGCCACGGCACCCATAAGCAGCCCACCCGCACTGCCGCCCTCGGCAACCATGCGATCGGCCGTGGTCACGCCCGAGTCGACGAGGTGACGCGCGACCGCGACGAAGTCAGAGAACGTGTTCTTCTTCGCGAGGAGCTTGCCCTCCTCGTACCACGCACGCCCCATTTCGCCGCCGCCACGAATGTGGGCGACCGCGAAGATCACGCCGCGGTCCAGCGCCGACAGGCGCATGCTCGAGAATCCGGGGTCGATCGAGTGCTCGTACGAGCCGTATCCATACAGGTGCACGGGGCGGGGCGAATCGCCGGGCTCGCCGAACGAGCGCTTCCACACGAGGGACACCGGAACCTCGGTGCCGTCATCAGCACGCGCCCAGACGCGAGATTGGCCGTAGTCGGCGGCATCGTAGCCACCGAGCACAGGCTGCTGCTTACGCAAGAACTTCTCGCCCGTCGCCGGATCCCAGTCAAACACCGACCCCGGCGTCACAAACGACGCGTAGCCAAAGCGAATCAGTTGCGGTGCCCACTCGGAGTTGCCGCTGACACCAACGGCAAACAGTGGCTCGTCAAACTCAACCTCACTGACGGCACCGGTCGCGTGGTCGAGCTTCGCCATGCGGGCGAGACCTTCGCGACGGTACTCAACGACGGTGAAGTCACGGAAGCAGTCGATGTCGAGAATTCGCGTGCCCGTCGTGTGCGGCATGATCACGGTGCGCTCGCCTTGCGGGTCGTTCGCGGCCACGCGCACCAGCTCAAAGTCGAGGGCGCCATCGTTGTGCACGATGAACAGCACATCCTCGCCGTCAATCACCGCGTGGTCGACGCTGTACTCGACACCCTCCGCTTGCGGCCACACGATCTGTGGTTCCGCCAGCAGATCGTCGGCATCAAGCAGCAGCACCTCGCTCGTGATGGACGTGCTCTGTCCGATCATCAGGTACCGATCTGACCGGCAGAAGCCCGCACCGACCCAAAAGCGCTCGTCGGGCTGGTGGAAGAGTCGGGTGGGGGCCGTGACGTCTCCGCCGATCGTGTGCATCCACACGGTATCGGGGCGCCACGCCTCGTCGACCGTCGTGTAAATGATGGCGAGGCCGTCGGGCGCGAGCTCTGCGCCGCCCGCGGTGCCTTCAATCACGTCGGCGAACGTTTCGCCCGTGACGAGGTCGCGCACGCGCACGGTGTAGCGCTCGTCACCCGTGACGTCGGTTGCCCACAGCATGCGGGTTCCGTCGCGCGAAATGTCGAAGCTGCCGAGGGAGAAGAACTCGTGGCCTTCGGCTTCGACGTTGCCATCGAAGAGAATTTGCTCGCCCGGAACCTCGGTGTCAGGGGAGAGGACGGGTGGCGTCCAGTCATCGGGGGAGGTGAGCGGTGCCCGGCACTGAATGCCGTACTGCTTGCCCTCGAGCGTGCGACCGTAGTACCACCAGTCGCCCTTGCGGGTCGGAACCGACAGATCAGTCTCCTGGGTGCGGGACTTGATCTCCTGGAAGATTGTCTCGCGAAGCGGCTCGAGGTGAGCGTTCTCTTGCTCAGTGAACGCGTTTTCTGCTTCGAGGTGCGTAATGACCTCGGCATTCTCCTTCTCGCGCAACCATTCGTAGGGATCCATGAAGGTGTCGCCGTGGTGGGTGCGGGCCTGAGGGTGCTGTCGCGCACGCGGGGCAGAGAGTCGTTCAGTCACTTCTCCACGCTACCCGGTGGTAGCCAAAGGTCTAGTGCTGAGTTGACCGAATCGCGGAGGGATGAAAAGATTTGATCGGCCGGTTGCCGGTTCGTGAAATAACGGTGAACTCTTCGTTCGTCATGTCGAGGCCTTCGACGCCTGTTCCCTTTTCCTTCCCCCACGAAAGTCAACGGTGGAAACCGCAGCCTTAATTGTTGTGCTGGTCATCCTGCTGGCACTGTTTTTTGATTTCACTAACGGATTTCATGACACCGCGAACGCGATGGCAACGCCCATCGCGACGGGCGCGCTGAAGCCCAAGACCGCGGTTATTCTTGCCGCCCTCTTGAACCTGGTTGGTGCCTTCCTCTCCACGGAGGTCGCCAAGACCATTTCGGGCGGCATGATCAAGGAAGACGCGCTGATGTCGGCGGATAACCCCGCGAGTCTCTTCCCCTCGCTGATCTTCGCCGGCCTGATCGGCGCCATTACGTGGAACATGCTGACCTGGTTGCTCGGCCTGCCGTCGAGCTCGTCGCACGCTCTGTTCGGCGGCCTGATCGGTGCCACGCTCGTGGGTGCCGGTGCGTTGGCCATCGACTTCGGCATCGTCATCACCAAGGTTGTGCTGCCCGCGCTGATCGCACCGCTCACCGCCGGAATTATCGCGTTCGTCGTGACGAAGGTCGCGTACGGCATGACGCGTCGCTACGACGGCAAGCCTGACGGTCGCGACGGATTCCGCTGGGGCCAGATCTTCACGTCGAGTCTCGTTGCGCTGGCACACGGAACCAATGACGCACAAAAGACGATGGGTGTCATTACGCTCGCGCTCATCGCGATCGGTTGGCAGACGGCGTCGCAGCCGCAGTTGTGGGTCGTTATCGCCTGTGCTGTCACGATCGCCCTCGGAACCTACATGGGTGGCTGGCGCATCATCCGTACCCTCGGTAAGGGCCTCACCGATGTGAAGCCCGCGCAGGGCTTCGCCGCGGAGTCGTCGACTTCGGCCACGATTCTCGCGTCTTCGGCTCTCGGTTTCGCACTGTCGACCACTCAGGTTGCCTCGGGTTCCGTCATCGGTTCTGGTCTTGGTCGCCGCGGGTCTAAGGTGCGTTGGGGCACCGCTGGTCGCATCATGATCGGTTGGGTTCTCACCCTTCCGGCTGCCGGTGGTGTTGGCGCTCTCGCAGCTCTCGTCGTCGTATGGCTTGGCACGTGGGGTGTCGTTATCGATGCTGTCATCGCCGTCGCCGTTATTCTCGGCATCTTCCTGCGTTCGCGTCGTGACGAGGTCTCCGCTAACAACGCGATGAGCGAGGTCGCTGACTCGGGCACCGCCGTCAAGGTGAAGAAGAACCCGCCGCCCACGCGCCGCCAGCGTATGATCTTGCAGGCTGAGAAGGCTGCTAAGAAGGCAGAGAAGCGCGCTCAAGACAAGCACCACACCGCTGACGTTCTTCGCGAGAAGGAACGCATTGACGTGGAGCGTAAGGCCAAGAAGTCGGCTGAAAAGGCGACAAAGGCTCCCGCGAATGGCAGTAACCCGAGCAACGACGAGGGAGGCGCACGATGAACATCGAAATTGAATGGGGGGCGTTCGCTCAGGTCTTCATCGCCGCGTTTATCGGCGCAACCGTGCTCGTGTCGTTCTACGCGATGGGCTTGCGGCTGCTGGTTCGCGCTGGCCGCGCACCCGTCGTTGGTCCCGCTGAATTTACTGACGCGATTGCCGTGATTTCCGAAAAGGAACGCCAGCGTGCGGCAAAGGCCGCGGCCAAGGCTGCCAAGCGTAGCCCCCTGACGGACGGGCAGAAGAAGCTCGCGCTGTTCGGTGCGTACGCCTGCTTCGCCGTTTGTGGCGGTGCTGTGATCTTCGCGATTCTGCTGATCGTGTTCAATCACTAATTAATGCTCAATAAGTGCCACGGTGTTCCCGCGACACCGTGGCACTTTTGCATTCCGTGGTTCCTTCCGCCGCAAGACCGCTCGGCGCAATGGTCTGGGTGCGAATACCGGGCTAGGGTGGGAGGACCCTCCCCACATTGGCCGCGACCCACAAGGAAGCAACATTGGACGCAACGATGCGCACTCGTACCGAATCTGACTCCATCGGATCCCTCGAGATCCCCGCGGATGCCTATTGGGGCATTCATACGGCACGAGCGCAGGAAAACTTTCCGATCGCCAAGCGACCGATCTCGGTGTACCCGGATCTGGTTCGCGGACTCGCGATGGTCAAGCAGGCTTCTGCTCGAGCGAACGCCGAAATCGGTGCGCTTTCGCAGGAGAAGGCTGACCTGATCGACGCCGCTGCGCAGCGCGTGATCGATGGCGAGTTCATCGAGGAATTCACCGTTGGTGTGATTCAGGGTGGTGCCGGAACCTCGTCGAACATGAACGCGAACGAGGTCATCACCAACATCGCGCTGGAGATGGCGGGTCGCGAAAAGGGCGACTACGACTTCCTCTCACCGATCGATGACACGAACCGCAGCCAGTCGACGAACGACGTCTACCCCACGGCAATCAAGATCGGGCTGGCGCTGACGCTGCAGACCCTGCTGGAAGAACTCGCACTGCTGCGAAAGAGCTTCCTCGACAAGGCTGTCGAGTTCCACGACATTCTCAAGGTGGGGCGCACCCAGCTGCAGGATGCGGTTCCGATGACCCTGGGCCAGGAGTTCCACGGCTTCGCCACGACGCTCGGCGAGGATTACAGCCGCATGTCGGAGAACGCGAAGCTTCTCACCGAGATCAACATGGGTGCCACCGCTATCGGCACCGGTATCACGGCGCACCCGCAGTACGCGGCCGTTGTGTTGAAGCACCTCAACGAGATCACGGGTCTTGACCTCGAGACGGCGACCGACCTCGTCGAGTCCACCAGTGACACGGGTGCATTCATGTCGTTCTCGGCATCGCTCAAGCGCAATGCCATCAAGCTCTCGAAAATCTGCAACGACCTGCGTCTGCTGTCGTCGGGGCCGCAGGCTGGTTTTGGCGAGATCAACCTGCCTGCACGCCAGGCCGGCTCGTCGATCATGCCCGGCAAGGTCAACCCGGTTATCCCCGAGGTCGTCAACCAGGTCGCGTTCGCGGTCGCCGGTGCTGACGTCACGGTTACGATGGCGGTCGAGGGTGGGCAGCTCCAGCTGAACGCGTTTGAGCCGGTTATCGCGCACTCGATCTTCCAGTCGATCACCTGGATGCGCCAGGCCATGTGGACGCTGCGCGTCAACTGCGTCGACGGCATCACGGCTAACCGTGAGCGCCTCGGTGCCATGGTGGGCTCGTCGGTTGGCGTTGTCACGGCTCTCACGCCGTTCATCGGCTACTCGTCGGCAGCAGCATTGGCCAAGACGGCTCTCATGACCGGTCACAACATTGCTGACCTGGTTGTCGAGGCTGGCCTCATGTCGCGCGAAGAGGTCATGAAGCAGATCTCGCCCGCACGCCTGTCGGGTCTTGAGACTGTCACCGCAGCGGTTCCGGTTGTGCAGGCTGCGGAGAACATCATCACGAGCGACGACGTTCAGAACTAACGACGTCGCAAAACGACTGTGGGGCCTCACCAATCGGTGGGGCCCCACAGTCGTTTAACGAAAAGTTAGTCGGTGATGCGACAGTGCGTCGTGAGCTCGCCAATGCCATCGATGCCGACGGTCACGGTCGAACGATCGCGCAGGAAAATCTGCGGATCGCGCGAGTACCCGGCACCACCGGGGCTGCCGGTCGAGATGAGCGTGCCCGGCTGCAGCGTGACCGACTGCGACAAGTGCGCAATCAGGGTGGCAACCGAGCGCACCATCTGGTCGGTCGATGCGTCTTGCACGGTGTGACCGTCGACGACGGCCCAAATGTGCAGATCTTGCGGGTTCGCAATTTCATCACGCGTGACGACAACAGGGCCGGTGGGCGTGAAGCCGTCAAACGACTTGCACCGGCACCACTGAGCTTCAGAGAACTGAATGTCACGTGCGGTGATGTCGTTGACCACTGTATAGCCCCACACGTAGTCGAGTGCTTCGTCGGCGGTGACATTGAGTGCCGGGCGGCCGATGATGACGCCGAGCTCTGCTTCGTAGTCGACCGACTCGCTGAGGGCTCGCGGCCACACCGTGGTCTGCTCGTGACCGGTCAGTGAGTTGGGCCACAGTGTGAAGACGGTGGGCGCGCTATCGGTCTTGAGTCCGAGCTCAGAAGAGTGCGCGGCGTAGTTCAGGCCGACCGCCAAAATTGCGGGCGGGGCCGGTACCGAAGGGCCGAAGCCGAGGTCGGCGAGCGGAACCACGGGAGCGGCGGCTGAAGCGTCGCGCACGCGGGCAAGAAGGTCGTCACCGCCGGCGATAAGTTCATTAAGGGTTGATGGGGCTCCGCTGAACAAATTCGACACGACGACGGCCGTGTTGTCACTCATCAGCGCGCACAACTGGGGATCCGTACCGGAGACTCCGGTCAGGTGGGCAAAACGCATTCTTCTAATCTATCCCGGTGAATATGTGCCGAGGCCTGTAGGTTTGTGCCATGACGTATGGCAATGGTTTGACACCGCCAACGGGGGACTACGGCTATCAGCCACAATATGCATCTCCGATGGCGCAACCGCAGTGGGGACACCCTGCGACAATTACACAAGCACCGGCGCATCACGTGAACGTTTTCGCAAACGTCACGATGAAGCCTGGTCGCCATGTTCCGTGGTGGATCTGGGTGATCCTCGGGTTCGTGCTCCTTCTGGTCGGTGCGTACTTTACGGCCGGTCTCGGGCAAGGCGCATCCACGCTCGGGTTCATCATGGCGCTGGTTCCCCTCGCCATCGTGATCACTGGTGTCTACCTCATTGACCGGTGGGAGCCGGAACCCCTGCGCATGATGATTTTCGCCCTCGGGTGGGGTGCCATCGTGAGTATTGCGCTTACGCTCCTCGTGGTGATGGCCACCGATCCGATGTTGCCGCGCGGCTATGACGGCCTGTTTATCAGCAGCGTGATTCGCGCACCCATCGTCGAAGAAATTGCGAAGGGCCTCGGCCTCTTGCTCATCATGGTCATCGGTAAGCGTGCGCTGGACGGCCCCGTCGATGGCGTCGTGTACGGAGCGCTCGTCGGTGCGGGCTTCGCGTTCACCGAAAACATCCAGTACTTCGGCGTGCAGTTCATCTCCGGCGGTGCCGAGAGCCTCGGCCCGATCTTCTTCATGCGCGGCATCATGTCGCCGTTCTGCCACGCGATGTTCACCGCCTGCACCGGCTACGCGCTCGGTCTCGCGGCGCGAAAGGGACGCAAGGGTGGTGCCGTGTTGCCCTCGTTCTTCGTCGGTTTGCTCGCCGCCATTGCTCTGCACGCACTGTGGAATGGTTCCACTTTCCTTCCCGGAGAAGGAACCTTCTTCCTCCTCTACGCCGTGATTCAGTTTCCGCTGTTCATCACGTTCATCCTCGTTATTCGCTGGCTGAAAATTGAAGAAGCACGCCTCACCCGCGCGCGCCTCGGTGACTACGCGATGGCCGGATGGTTCACTCCGCAAGAGGTGGAGATGCTCGCCACAAAGCCGGGGCGTGCCTCCGCGATGCACTGGGCGCGCAGCCTGCCGGGCGATCGGGCCAAGGTCATGAAGCAATTCATCGCCGACGCGAACGAGCTCGCGGCCACGCGTCAGCGTGCAATTTCGGGCCGTGACCCGCAGGCGGGTATCGATGAGCACGTGCTGTTGCAGCGCACGATGGCAACGCGGAACCAGTTGCTGGCGCGCTGAGAAAGTCACCGAATAAAAGACTCAGCACCCGGTGCTGCGGCGAAGCCTGCAAGTCTTCCGGGTGCTGAGTTGATCTGCCACCAGAATGCGCCCGCCCGTGAACAAAGTCAAGGCTTTCCCTGTTTTTGATGAGAAACCCGGCGAGGCTTTGACCGCACGCCTCACACACGATTGGATTGAGACATGACAAACCTTACGAAGCCTGAGTTCGACGCTCCCGAGGGCCCCGCGCCCGCTGAGCTTGTCATTCGCGACATCACCGTTGGTGATGGCGACGAGGCTAAGCCCGGCGACAACGTCACCGTTCACTACGCTGGCGTCGAGTACGACACCGGTGAAGAGTTCGACTCGTCGTGGGGCCGTGGCGAGACGATTCAGTTTCCGCTGCGCGGCCTGATCCAGGGCTGGCAGGACGGCATCCCGGGCATGAAGGTCGGCGGTCGCCGCGAACTCGTGATCCCGCCGCACCTCGCGTACGGTCCGGCTGGTTCCGGCCACTTCCTCGGCGGCAAGACCCTCATCTTCATCATCGACCTGGTCGCTGTCGGCTAAGTCCTGATACCTGAAACAGCCCTCGGCATCACGCCGGGGGCTGTTCTTTGCTCCAAGCGCACCCGCATCCGCACCTGGCACGCCGACCCCATGGTTCCGCCCGTCGTTCTTCTTAAGCACCCGCGCGACGCTGACGCGTTGCTGGTCCAGCTGTAGTTACGGCTTCGGGTCGCGGGCGTCGTACGCGCGGAACGATGCGCTCGCGCGCAGCAGCGTCGCCACCAGCACCATGATGATGAGGCCGCCGAGCAGGGGCGGCACCCAGATCGCGCCGATCGTGGCGAGCGTGCCCATGTAGAGCGCGCCGAGGCGGGGCCCGCCGGTCACGACGACCGTGAAGACGCCCTGCAGGCGTCCGCGCATCGCATCGGGCACAGCTGCTTGCATCATGGTGTTGCGGAAGATTGCGCTCACGTTGTCGGCGGCGCCCGCAATCGCGAGGAAGACGCAGGCGAGCACAATGAGCGTGATGTTGGCGTGCTTGTCGTCGATGATGCCGGGGGAGAACGCGTCCCAGCTCGCGAGGAGTAGTACGCCACCGAACAGCGTCGTTGCGGCACCGAACACGATGATCGAGCGGGCAATGCCGACGCCCTGCCAGCGCACGCGGCCGAAGGGGCCGGAGAAGATGCTGCAGATGAAGGCGCCGGCGGCGATCGATGCGGTGAGGATGCCGACGGTGACGGAACCACCGCCCAGGATGAGAGCGCCGACGTCGGGGAAGAGGGCGACGGGGTGCCCGAACGTCATGGCGATGATGTCCATGATGTACTGCATGCGGATGTTGGGGGAGGTGCGGATGAAGGTCCAGCCGTCGACGAGGGAGCGCAAGCCTGGTCGCACGGTTTCACCTTCGGGCGGGAGGTGCGGGAGCGTCCAGAGGCCGAGGAACAGGAACGACATCAGTACGACGTCGATCGTGTATGTCCAGGCGTAGTCGGTGAAGGCGACGAGGAGGCCGCCGAGTGCGGGGCCAGCCATCACCATGATGCCAACCGTGATGCCCTGCAGAGCAGAAGCGGCGGGCAGGAGTTCGCGGGGGATGAGACGGGGAACAATCGCGGCGCGAGTGGCCATGACGATGGAGTTCGCGGCCGAGTTGATGATCGAGAGGATGTAGAGCGAGGCTTCGGTGGTGTTGCCTGTCCAGGCGAGGGCGGCGAGCACGGCCGTCGAGCCAAACGTGACGATCGCGGCGAGCAGGGCGACGGTGCGGCGGTCAAACGCGTCGGCGAGCATGCCGCCGTAGAGCCCGGCGATGATCATCGGCACGAGGCCCGCGACCGCAATCATGGCGACCGCGAAGGTCGACTCCGTGAGCGCATACATGTGCAGCATGACCGCGACGAGGGTGAGCTGGCCGCCCAAGCCCGCGAGAGTAGAACCCACCCACATACGGGCGAAGGCCGGGCTGACCTTAAACGGGCGCAGGTCGATAAAGGCGCCGCGATGTTCGGTCATGCGGGGGAGTCTCCGGTCAGTAGCGCGATCGCTTCATCGACGGTGTCGACGAGGTGAATGTGATTCTGCATCGAGCGACCGGCGGCGAGGCTTTCGAGGAGCGGCCACGCCGGCAGAGTCTGCTGCCACTGGGCCTTGCCGACGAGCACCATCCGAGCGATGTTTTCTTCCGCCGCGTAGTAGTTTTCGCACGCGTCCATGAAGACTTCAGACACGGTTCCGGCAGCCCCTGGTAGGTAGACGATGCCACCCTGGCAGCGCTCGAGCAGTGTGGCTTCGCGCAGCGGGTTGGCGAAGTACTTCGCGATGACTGTGGCGAACTGGTTGGGCGGCTCGTGCCCGTAGAACCAGGTCGGAATGCCGACCGAGCGCACAGTCGCGTCGGCGAGCGGCCAGCGGCGGCGTACGTCTGCGGCAGCGTCTGCCCACGCGTCAATGTCAGGAGTGAACGTGGGTGCGGCGGCCAGGATCTCGAGCGCTCGCGGCAGGGCGTAGTCATCGTGCGGTGCGAGCCACGCACCGAGGTTCGCGGCCTCCATCGCGCCCGGACCACCGCCGGTAAAGACGGCGTAGCCAGCGCGCGCAACGGCGCGGCCGAGATTCGCGGCCTGGGCGTAGTCGGCTGAGCCGCGGGTGGAACCGTGACCGCCCATGATGCCGACGCGGTGGTGGAGTGGAACCGCGGCGAGGGCTTCGGTGAGTGACTCGGTCATCGCGTGGTCGTGCAGTGCGCTCGCGATGGAGTCGACGACGGTGTGTGTCTTTTGGTGCTGGCGACTCCATGCGTACACGCGCGCGTCAAAGCTGTCGGCGTACGCAGCGGTGTCGAAGAGTTCGGCGGCGGTGTACGGCTCGGCGCGGTACGGGTCGAAGGGAACCGTGGGAACCTCGGGAAAGACCAGAGCGCCGCGCGCCTGCAAGTCTCCACTGACACCCGGGGCGAGTTCGCAGCCGAGGAAGAGGGCGCCGAGCACGCTCACACGCTGGAGTTCGCTGGTGCGCTCGCGGAGGTCAATCGACTGCATCGTGACGCCACTCAGCGTGGCGCGGTGCGAAAGCAGGTGGTCGAAATCGGCGAGGGTTTCAACATCAACGTGGTGTCGGGTCATCAACACCACGACCTCTCGTGCTCAGCCATTCCTTGAGCCTACCCGTGAGGTTTACACCGGGAGCGGCCGTGGCGTTCGCTCCCGTAATAATGCGATAGACTCTTGAGGTTGCCGTTTGATCGGCCGCGGATAAAGAGAGCTCGCACACCATGTGACGAGCGCCGCGCAGCTAACAGAGAGGGGATCGGTTCTATGGCACTCGAAGCAGACGTCAAGAAGGCGATCATGGAAGAGTACGCAACGCACCCCGGTGACACCGGTTCCCCCGAGGTGCAGGTTGCAATGCTGACGCAGCGCATCAAGGACCTCACCGAGCACCTGAAGGCACACAAGCACGACCACCACTCGCGTCGTGGCCTGTTCCTGCTCGTTGGT
>CANNEP010000044.1 GCA_947503655.1 uncultured Microbacterium sp. | reverse complement strand
GAGGAACGTCTCGCGCGTGGTTTCGCCAATATCGGGAGTCTCATCGGCCGTCTCGGTGGCCGGCGGCAGCTCAATGCCCGGGTTCGCGTCTTCGAGCAACTCGCGAATGAGTTTTTCGGTGGCGGCATAGTTGCCTTCGCCGAAGGAAATCGCTCGCACGACGCCATTCGCGTCGATCAGGTAGTGGGCTGGCCAGTAGCGGTTTCGATATGCGGTCCAGGTGGACAGCGAGTTGTCGAGCGCGACAGGGTAAACGATGCCGAAGTCTTTCGCGCCAGCAGCCACGTTGTCAGGGTTCTTCTCGAAGGCGTACTCAGGAGAGTGGATGCCAATGACTTCGAGCCCGCTGTCGGCGTACGCTTCGTACCACGCGTTGACGTGAGGGATGGCACGCTGGCAGTTGATGCACGAGTAGGCCCAGAAGTCGATGAGTACCACCTCGCCCTTGAGGTCGGCGAGGTCGATGGCCTCTCCGCCGGGCGTGTTGAGCCACTGGTCAATCCCGCGAATGGCAGGAGCCGTACCGCACTCAGCGAGCTCGTCGGCGCCGCTCTCGCAGTTGTCGAGCTGCCGATTCTCATCGGTCACGAGTCCGCCCAGGCCGAGTGCGGATTCACCGGCGTCTGACTCCGACAGATCTTTCTGGAGACCAGCCGTGTAGTCCGGAAGGAGCTGCTGCAAAGCCTGCGGAACATTGAAGACGAGACCAACGGCCAACGCCAACATGGCAATACCCGCTGCGATGCGCAACCCGCGTTCACGGGTGCGGAAAGCGCGGATGCGCTCCACGACCCCACGGCCTGCAAGAGCAAAGATCAACAGCGGAATCGCGACTCCGGCGGCGAACGAAACCGTCAGCATAATGGTTCCGACCCCAATCTGCCCGGTCGAACCGGCCACAATGATCGCCGCCAGCACCGGCCCCGCGCACGGCACGAAGACGGCCCCGAGGGCGAGCCCAACGCCAAAACCGTTGCCACGGTTCTTCACGTTCTTAGTCGGAATCCGGCCGAACGGCTTCTCCAGCAGTCGCTCGACCTGCGGAACCAACAGGCCCACGCCGATCAAGATGAGCACAGAGATGCCCAACCACCGAATGATGTCTTGGGGCAGACCGAGAGCACCCAGCACGAGCGAGCCGACGAGCGTGACAAGAGTGAAGCTGAGAATGAGACCGAGGATCACGAAGAAAGGACGGCTCCGCCGAGCCGGAACCGCGTCATCTTGACCCTCGAATGTGGCTGATTGGGCACCCGCGGTGAGGAAGATGACCGGCAACACCGGAAGAATGCAGGGCGATATTCCGGTGATGAGCCCGCCCAAGAGCCCAATAATGATCTGATCCATCACGATCCTCGTTTCTGTTACGGGAGGTTCGTTGCCGCAGCGTAAATGGATGGCGAAAACTTTTCTGAGATTCTTCCCATCCGGTTGTCGGAGGGCTCCGAACACCATGCAACACCGCGGAGAAATCGCGGCAACAGTGCCACGCGAGTGGCTACACCTCGGAGGTAGAGATGTTCAGCATCACAAAGAAGTTCACTGCAGTTCTCGCCTTGACGTTTGCGGGGGCCCTTACGCTCGCCGGATGCACCATGGGGGCATCTGACGACACGATGGAAACTGCAGCACCAGAGGCGACCGGGTCCATGTCCTCGGAGCCGATGGAGACCCAAGAAATGGAGATGGACCCGGCCGCGAACCTCGTCGGCCCCGGTTGCGCCTCCTACGCTGAGACTGTTCCGTCCGGGGTCGGCTCAATTCAGGGCATGTCGCAAGACCCCGTCGCCGTCGCGGCATCAAACAACCCGCTGCTGACCACGCTCGTCGCGGCGGTGAGCGGTCAGCTCAACCCTGACGTCAATCTCGTCGACACGTTGAACTCCGCGGAGTTTACGGTGTTCGCTCCGGTCGATGATGCCTTCGCGAAGATCGACCCGGCAACGATCGACACCCTGAAGACCGACTCTGACCTGCTGACGTCGATCCTCACGTACCACGTGGTTCCGGGGCAGATCGAGCCGGCCGACATCGCGGGCATGCACACCACGGTTCAGGGCGCTGGCCTTGAGGTCACCGGATCAGGTGACAACTGGATGGTCAACGACGCGATGGTGATCTGCGGTGGCGTGCAGACGGCAAACGCCACCGTCTACCTCATCGACTCGGTACTGATGCCGCCGGCTGAGTAACGCGGCACACGCCGAAGCGGGGCAGGAGGGAATACTCCTCCTGCCCCGCTCGCGTGTTCGATCCCCTGGATCCGGCGCCGGAGGTCGGGGAAATGGCCGCCTGAGTGCGATCGCTGGCGGTTTACGTGAGGTTCGGCGGATTTCTCCGACATACGGTGTCGACAACAAAACCACGGCGCACGACGCGAGACATGGTTCCGGAACCAACGGGTACAGAAATACGGATGCCACAAACGACGGATGCCGGGCTGGGAAGGCTTTAGGCTCGGTGCATGGCCAGCACTTTCGCGCTTCTCATTACGCCCGTTGCCGACTTCGACATTCGTGACAGCTATGCCGACACGTTTAGCGTGATCGACGCGTCGGCACCCGCACTGAGCGTGGGTGAGCTGTCGACGCAGCGGGGTGATGGCATTTTTGAGTCGATTGGCGTCTCTGAGAAGCACCCGCAAGAGGTCATGCCGCACCTCGAGCGTCTCGCGCACTCAGCGCGACTGTGCGACCTGCCGGCGCCGAACACGGCGCAGTGGCGAGAGGCTATTGCTGTAGCCGCCGACGCGTGCGGCGAGGGCGAGTGGGTCATCAAGCTCATCCTGAGCCGGGGTATTGAGCACGGGCCGACCCCGACCGCGTGGGTCACCGCCGCACCAGCCGGAGACTTCGCCAAGGTGCGCCGCGATGGCGTTTCGGTCGTGACCCTCGACCGCGGGTTCGACAGCGGCGCCCCCGACCGCGCACCGTGGTTGCTGCTGGGCGCGAAGACCCTGTCGTACGCCGTCAACATGGCCGCGATCCGCGAAGCGAAGCGCCGCGGTGCCGATGACGCGGTGTTCGTATCGTCGGATGGCATTCTGCTCGAGGCACCGACCGCGTCACTCGTGATGCGCGTGGGTGACCGCTTCGTCACGCCGAAGCCGGGCGCCGGAATCCTGCACGGCACCACTCAGATCAGCGTCTTTACCTTCCTGCAGGAGAAGGGCTACGACGTCGCGTACGAAACGCTGCCCGCGTCGGCCCTACCGCGCGTCGACGCGGCGTGGCTGGTGTCGTCGGTGCGCCTGGCCGCCCCGATCAACTCGGTCGACGGCACGCCGCTCGAGATTGACTCGGCCCTCACCGCCGAGCTCAACGCGTATCTGCTCTCGCCCCGCGACTAGCCCTCCACGACGGCGGAACCACTGGTTACGCACCCCGCGCCGTGGTTCCGGAACCACACCCCACAAACGCAAAACCGCCGCGGCAGAGCGCCGGCGGCGGTTTTGGGCGAGGGTCCCTAACCTCGCAGAACGTGTGGGCTACCCGAAACGGCCCGACACGTAGTCTTCCGTCGCCTGCACAGATGGCGTCGTGAAGATCGTGGTGGTGTCATCGAACTCGATGAGCTTGCCGGGCTTTCCGGTGCCGGCGATGTTGAAGAACGCGGTCTTGTCAGACACACGCGATGCCTGCTGCATGTTGTGCGTCACGATGACGACCGTGTACTCGTTCTTGAGCTCGTTGATGAGCTCTTCGATCGCGAACGTCGAGATCGGGTCGAGGGCCGAGCAGGGCTCGTCCATCAGAATCACGTCGGGGGAGACCGCGATCGCACGCGCGATGCACAGACGCTGCTGCTGACCACCTGAGAGGCCCGAACCGGGCTTGTCGAGGCGGTCCTTGACCTCGTTCCAGAGGTTCGCACCCTGCAGCGACTTCTCAACGAGGGCGTCCTGGTCGCTCTTCGCCATGCGGCGGTTGTTGAGCTTCACGCCGGCGAGCACGTTTTCACGAATCGACATCGTGGGAAACGGGTTCGGGCGCTGAAACACCATGCCGACCTGGCGGCGTACGAGCACCGGGTCAACGGCGGCACCGTAGAGGTCTTCGCCGTCGAGCAGCACCTCACCCTCGACGCGGGCGCCGGGGATGACTTCGTGCATGCGGTTGAGCGTGCGCAGGAACGTGGACTTGCCACAACCCGACGGGCCGATGAAGGCGGTGACCGAACGCGGCTCGATCGTCATGGAGACGCCTTCAACAGCGAGGAAGTCACTGTAGTAGACGTTCAGGTCGTTTACTTCGATGCTCTTAGACACGGGTTTCTCAATTTCTTATCTGCAGAGGTACGCCGCGTCAGCGGCCCATCTTGGGGGCGAAGATCTTGGCAATGAGGCGGGCGATGAGGTTCAGCACCATCACGATGACGATGAGCGTCAACGCGCCTGCCCAAGCGCGGTCAACGAACGCCTGCGCCGGGATGCCCTGGTTCATGTACTGGTTGTAGACGAACACCGGCAGGGACATCATGCGGCCGTCAAACAGGTCATAGTTCATGCTCGTCGCGACACCGGCGGTGATGAGCAACGGCGCGGTCTCGCCGATAACGCGGGAGATCGAGAGCATGACACCGGTCGTGATTCCGGCGATTGACGTCGGCAGCACCACCTTGGCGATGGTGCGCCACTTCGGCACGCCGAGCGCGTACGACGCTTCACGCAGCTCGTTCGGCACGAGGCGCAGCATTTCTTCTGTCGAGCGCACGACCACCGGAATCATCAGCACGGCCAGGGCGATCGAGCCCATGATGCCCATGCGCACGCCGGGGCCGAAGAACAGTGCGAACAGCGCGAACGCGAACAGGCCGGCAACGATCGACGGAATACCCGTCATCACGTCGACCAAGAACGTGATGCCACGAGCGAGACGGTTGTTGTTGCCGTACTCGATCAGGTAGATCGCGGTGAAGATACCGATCGGAATCGAGATCACCGCGGCCGCCAGCGTGATGAGCAGCGTGCCCATGATGGCGTGCAATGCGCCACCGCCCTCGCCGACAACATTGCGCATTGATTCAGAGAAAAACTCGGCAGAGATACCGGCGACGCCGTTGCTGACCACCGTGATACCGACCGAGACGAGCGGAACCATGGCAAGGGCGAATGCGCTGGTGACGATACCTGTGACAAGACGGTCTGTTGCCTTGCGGCGACCTTCGACCGTGGCGGACATGACCGTGATGAGGGTCAGATACACGAGCGCGGTGATAATGGCCCACCCGGCGACGTTGAACTCGTCTTGCACGCTCTGCGCGAGGAGGAGGAAGACGAGCGCCATGGCGACGCCTGTGCCTCCGAGGAGCGCCCACGGCGTCCAACGGGGGAGCTGGCCGCTGGTGAGGCGGATGGGAGACGCTGAGGCGGCAACAGGAGTGCCTTGGGGCGTCTCCGGTGAGGTCGTGGGAGAAACGGTGATCGACATCAGTTGGCTCCCGAGAATTCCTTGCGGCGGCTGACGATCCAGCGCGCGAGTGCGTTGACCGCGAAGGTGACAATGAACAGGATGAGGCCGGTCGCGATCAGCACGTTAACGTTCGTGCCGTAGGCCTCGGGGAAGGTGAGGGCGATGTTCGCCGGAATCGTGGAGGGGTTCTGGCTCGTGAACAGCTTGAAGCTGATCACGCCGGTTGCCGACAACACCATCGCGACCGCCATCGTCTCGCCGAGCGCGCGGCCGAGGCCCAGCATCGAGGCCGAGACGATACCCGAGCGGCCGAAGGGAAAGACGGCCATCTTGACCATTTCCCAGCGGGTGGCGCCGAGCGCGAGGGCCGCTTCTTCATGCAAACGCGGTGTCTGCAGGAAGATCTCGCGGCAGATCGCGGTGATGATCGGAACAATCATGACGGCGAGCACGATGGCGGCAGTGAAGATCGAGCGGCCAACCGCGTTTTCGCCAGCGAACAGCGGGAACCAACCCATGTTTGTCAACAGCCAGCTGTAGATCGGCTGTGCCGAGGGGGCAAGAACCATGATGCCCCAGAGGCCGAAGACGACCGACGGAACCGCAGCGAGCAGGTCTACGACGTAACCGAGCGCCTGCGCGAGCTTGCGCGGTGCGTAGTGCGAGATAAACAGCGCGACCGACACAGAGAGCGGAACCGCGATGATGATGGCGAGGAACGACGCCCAGACGGTGCCGAAGGTGAGCGGCCAGACATAGTCCCAGAAATTGGTGTCCAGCAGTGAAGCCTTCTCACTGCTGGCGGTGATTCCTGGCAGCGACTGGACCACAAGGAAGATGGTGACGGCCGCGAGGGTCACCAGAATCATGGAGCCAGCGAACAGGGCGGTCCCGGAGAACACGCGGTCGCCAACACGAACGGGCGGCTTGGCTTGGCGCGCTCGCGGTGCTGTCTGGGTGGAAGAGGTCATGGTGTCCTGTTCTCGGCTGATACGGCATTGTGCCCGGCTCGGTAGGGACCGAGCCGGGCGACAGCGTTTAGTTGGTGACGATCAGGTCGATCGCTGCGTTGATCTTGGTACGCAGGTCAGCGGTGATCGGAGCGTTTCCGGCTGCAGCAGCGGCTGCGTTCTGGCCTTCTTCGCTCGCGATGTACTGGAGGTACGACTTCACAATCGGAGCCTGGTCAGCGAAGTCTGCGCCGTACTCCTGGCAAGCGATGAGGTAGCTCACCAGAACGATGGGGTAGACGCCAGCCTCAGCCGACGTACGGTCGAGCTCGATAGCGAGGTCACCCTCGGTGCGGCCCTCAGCGAACGGCGACTTCTCGACGATCGCAGCGGCAGCCTCTGGGGAGTACTCAACAAACTCGTCGCCGACCTTGATGGCGACCGTTGACAGACCCTCTTCAGCGGCACGCGAAGCGTCGGCGTAACCGATCGAGCCCACGCCCTGCTTGACCGAGTTCACGACGCCCGAGGTGCCCTGCGCAGCCTCACCGGACTGCACCGGCCACTCTTCAACCGAGTCGAAGGTCCACGCCTCGGGAGCAGCTGCTGCGAGGTAGTCGGTGAAGTTGCCAGTCGTGCCCGACTTGTCGGCACGGTGAACCGGGTTCACGGCGAGGTCGGGGAGCGTTGCGTCCGGGTTGAGTGCGGCGATGGCCGGGTCGTTCCAGTTCTTGATCTCACCGGTGAAGAGCTTCGCCGTGGTGGCGGCGTCGAGGTTCAGCGAGTCAACACCCTCAAGGTTGAAGATGATCGCGATCGGCGAGATGTAGGTGGGCAGCTCGATGAGGTTGGATCCCTCAGCACATGCAGCGAACGTGCCCGAGAGCTCGTCGGTCTTGAACGCGCGGTCCGAGCCCGCGAAGACGACAGCACCAGCGGCGAACGACTCGCGACCAGCGCCCGAACCGGCCGGGTCGTACGTGACGGTGACGTCTGCGTTTGCCGTCTGGAAGCCGGCAGTCCACGTCTGCACGGCGACTTCCTGTGACGATGCGCCGGAACCGGCGATTTCGCCCGAGAGTGCCGGAGCATCCGAGGGAGCGCTCGAGTCGGTGGGGGCTGCCGAATCGGCGGGTGCGCCTTCGTTCGCTGCACAAGCCGTCAGCGTAAGAGCAGCAATAGCGCTGATCGCGCCGATCTGGGCAATGCGGGTGAGCTTCACGGGGTGAATCCTTCACTGTGTCGGAGATGTCCCGGTGCAGGGACAACACAGACGTTAAGAGTCTCTTCTTAACTAGTGTGGGAACTCAGGTGAACGGAAGGTGAACGACCGGAACAATCTAATCGCGGGCGTCGTACGTTTCGATTGTGACGATTCCGGCGCCCGGGTGGGTTGCCGACAGGTGAACAACGCTGAAACCCGAGGGCTCGAGTGTCGCGGCATCCGCGAGATACTGTCCCTCGATGGTTCCGGTCGCCAACGCTAGTTCCCGCATGATCGTGGGAATCACCGGGCGGTGGCTGCACAGTACGGCCGCTTTGCGCGAGCGCACGCGCTTGCCGACCACGGCACGCACGTCGGCGGTGCCGGCTTCGAATGAGTCCTGCGACAGGTCGTCGGTGCGCACGATGTCGCGTCCCAGCGAGGTGGCGAGCGGACCCACGGTAGTGACACAGCGGACGGCGGTTGACGAGACGACGCGGCGCACGCCGAAGCTTGCCAGCGGTCCGCTGATTTTCTGTGCCTGCTTGGTTCCGCGATCCGTCAGCGGGCGAGCGGCGTCCGCGTCGGTCCATTCGGAGCGCGACAGCGCCTTCGCGTGACGCAGCACGATGATCGGAAAGGTTTCAAGCACGCCGTCGCCCTCGAGCCGCAAGAAGTTTTCCACGATCTCAATGTCAACGGGATAACTGAGGTATTTGAGGGCGCGCTTGGGGGAGACCCATTCCAAGCCGGCGACCTCTTTGTTCGGCACGAACGCCGATCGGCGAACGGCCCCTTCGGTGGCGTGCGCGGCCCAGTAGTGCACGATCTTTTGCTTGCGGCTGGGCAGGCGATAGTGCGAGACGCCGACGGGAACACCCAGGTTCACCTGGATTCCGGTCTCTTCAAAGATCTCGCGCACGGCGGTCTCGGGCAGAGTTTCGCCCGGGTCGACCTTGCCTTTGGGGAGCGTCACATCGGCGTACTTCGTGCGGTGAATGACGAGAATACGAAGCTTGCCTTCAACGACGCGCCAGACCAGGGCGCCTGCGGCGTAGACGGCCTTATCGCTCATCGCACCGTCCGTGACCGGCGACGGCGCGCAACGGCTGCCATCGTCGCATCTTGCACATCGATGAGTGGCTGACCGTCGCTGTCGACCGAGTGGCGGGTCCAGATGCCATCGACGTCGAGGTGCCACGAGCTCGTCGCGTTGCTCATCGCGAGGTCAAATAGTGTCGCCAGCTCGTTGAGGTGGTCGGGGGCGGTGACACGCACGAGCGCCTCAACGCGGCGGTCGAGGTTGCGGTGCATCATGTCGGCGCTACCGATATACACCTGCGGGTCGCCGTCGTTTTCAAAAAGGAACAGGCGGGAGTGCTCGAGGTAGCGCCCGAGGATTGAACGCACCGTAATGTTCTCGCTGAGACCCGGAACGCCCGGGCGCAGCGAGCAAATGCCACGCACCCAGACTTCAACGGGCACGCCGGCCATCGACGCGCGGTACAGCGCGTCAATGATCTGCTCATCGACCATTGAGTTCACCTTGATGCGGATGCGTGCCGGCTTGCCAGCGAGGGCGTTACGGCGCTCCTTCTCGATGAGCCGGATGAGGCCCTTGCGCAAGTGCAACGGCGCGACAAGCAGACGCTTGAACTTCTTCTCGATCGCATAGCCGCTGAGCTCGTTGAACAGGCGCGTGAGGTCTTTACCGACCTGATAGTCGGTCGTAAACAGGCCGAAGTCTTCGTACAGGCGCGACGTCTTCGGGTTGTAGTTACCGGTTCCGACGTGGCTGTAGTGGCGCAGCGTGCCCTCTTCTTCGCGAATAACGAGACAGAGTTTCGAGTGCGTCTTGAGGCCGACGAGACCGTACACAACGTGCACGCCCGCCTTCTCGAGTTTGCGTGCCCATACGATGTTGGCGGCTTCGTCGAAGCGCGCCTTCACCTCGACGAGCGCGAGCACCTGCTTGCCCGATTCGGCGGCGTCAATGAGGGCCTGCACGATGGGGCTGTCGCCCGACGTGCGGTACAGCGTCTGCTTGATAGCGAGCACGTGCGGGTCTCGAGCGGCCTGCTCAAGGAAGGCCTGCACGCTCGTCGCAAACGACTCGTACGGGTGGTGCACGAGTACGTCGCCACGGCGAATGGCGGCGAACAGATCGGCGCGACCGTTTTGCTCCACAGGCTGGAAAGCCACGGCGGTACGTGGCAGATGTGGCGGGTAGTGCAGGTCGGGGCGTTCAATACGCGACAGGCTAAACAGTGAACGCAGATCGAGCGCGCCGGGTAGACGGTAGACCTCTTGGTCAGTGATACCGAGCTCTTTCAGCAGCAGATCGAGCGTCAGGTCGTCCATGTCGTCGGTGATTTCCAGACGAATGGGCGGGCCGAAGCGGCGACGCATGAGCTCGGCTTCGAGCGCCTGAATCAGGTTTTCGCTCTCGTCTTCTTCGATCACCATGTCTTCATTGCGGGTGAGGCGGAAGAGGTGGTGGTCGATGACCTCCATGCCCGGGAACAGGTCGCCGAGGTGATTGGCGATCAGCTCTTCGAGCGAAATGAAGCGCAGCGCCGTGCCCGCAGTCGGAACCTCGACAAGGCGGGGCATCATTTGTGGCACTTTGAGACGCGCAAAGTCTTGGCGTCCGGTGCGGGCGTTGCGCACCCGAATAGCGAGGTTGAGCGACAGGCCGGAGATGTAGGGGAACGGGTGAGCCGGGTCGACCGCCAGCGGCATCAGTACCGGGAACACCTGGTTCTGGAAGTACTCGGTGAGGCGTTCTTGTTCATCGCCGGTGAGGTCATCCCAGCCGACGACTTCGATGCCGGCCTCGGCCAGACCCGGCTGCACCAGCTCTTTCCACGCCGCCGCGTGGCGCAATTGCAGGAGATGCGCTTCATCTGAGATGTCAGCGAGCACGTCGAGGGGAGCGCGGCCGACGTTCGTGGGAACAGCAAGTCCGGTCAGAATGCGGCGCTTGAGCCCGGCGACACGCACCATGAAGAACTCGTCAAGGTTGCTCGCGAAAATCGCCAGGAAATTGGCACGCTCAAGCAGTGGCGTGGCCGGATCTTCGGCGAGCTCAAGCACGCGCTGGTTGAACGCGAGCCAGCTCAGTTCGCGGTCAAGGTAGCGTTCATCAGGAAAACGGTCGTCGGCGTCGGGTGCCATGGCATCGAAGTCATCGTCGTCGTCATCGTTGAAGCCCGCAAAGGGGATCGTCTGCTCGATCATGTCAACATCATGTCAGGCATCAATGTCCGGTAGGTAAACCCCGTTAGGCGTGGGACGAATTCAGTGCTTCGTCTTCGGCGTTATTGAAGCGGTAGCCGACGTTACGCACGGTGCCGATCAATTGTTCCAAATCACCCAACTTGGCGCGCAACCGACGCACGTGCACGTCGACCGTGCGGGTACCGCCAAAGTAGTCGTAGCCCCACACTTCGCTCAGCAACTGTTCGCGGGTAAACACGCGGGACGGGTGCGTCGCGAGAAAATGCAACAGTTGGAACTCTTTGTAGGTGAGGTCCAGTGGCTTGCCGTTGACCTTCGCGGAGTAACTTGCCTCATCGATCGAGATGCCACTCGTTTGCACGCGGGTGGCCGGTGCGGTTGCCGCGACGCGGCCCAGCGCGAGCCGCACGCGGGCGTCGATTTCAGCGGGGCCCGCGGTCATCAGGATGACATCGTCGATGCCCCAGTCGGAGGAGATAGCGGTGAGACCGCCCTCGCTGACGGCGGCAATGAGCGGGCTGGAGAGTCCCGTGGTGCGCAGAATCTTGCACAACGATTTGGCGGCGAGAAGGTCGCCACGTGCGTCGATCACGACAAGATCAGCGTCGGGCGCCGAAACGAGATGCGCGGGGGAGGCAGGAATAACGCGCACAGCATGGTTCAGAAGCTCGAGCGCAGGCAACGGGGCAGATGTGTCTGCGGCAGAGCTCAGTACCAAGATCTGTGACACACTCGCTCCTCTTTAGCGGCTTGGCCGCCTCGCTCTAATAATAACCAGACCCAAGAATGCCGCTGTTTCTCGGGTCAATTCGATGTCCTCATGTAACAATGGCGGGGTGTCAACACCTGAACTTGCTCCGCGATCGCCGTTTCCTGGGATCGTGGCTGTGTGGGTCGCCGGGCTTGTCGCGGCCTCCGCAATCGGACTCTTCGTTCCGATTGAAGCGCGCCCGCAGTGGCTCAGCGTTGCTCTCGGGGGTTGCCTCATTCTGACTTTTGGCATTCAGGTTGCCTACGGCCATCCCACCGACTTCATTCGCCGCGTTGGGCTCAGCATGCTCGGTGCGCTCATCGTCATGGGTGTTGTTTCGGTTGGTTTTGGCTTAGCAGCGGTGATGACCGGGGCGTAAGTGCCGACAACGCCGCCAGAGCGCGCTAGAGTAAAGGCATGGACTATCTTGCGCTTGAACTCTTCTTCGTAGGGCTCCTCGGACTAGCGGGGGCGGCTATCGCATTCGTGTCTGGCGCCGTCCTCTGGAACCTGTTCCGCGGCCAGCGCTAAGCGCATGATCGAGCTGCCGAGCGATCTCCCGGCGGATCTCGTTCCGCTCTCCTGGCTTCTCGGAGTCTGGGAGGGTGTTGGTGTCATCGACTATCACGTTGGTGACGACCACTACTCTGGCGAGTTCACGCACCGCGTGAGCTTCAGCCACGATGGCGGCGACTTCCTGAACTATTCGGCGACCGCGGTGACGACCGACACTGATCGCGCGCTCGTGACCGAGGTCGGCTTTTGGCGTCTTGCCCGCCCGCGCACGAATGCCGATGCTGGCCCGGGCCTGTTGCCTGCCATTGCCGAACCGATTGTTCGTACCGTTGATGACGTTGAGTCGCTCCGTCAGCCCAGCGGTGGTTTCGATATCGAAGTAAGTCTTGTGCACTCTGATGGCGTGAGCGAGCTCTACCTCGGTCAGGTCACCGGCCCGCGCATTGATATCGCCACTGATGCGGTCGTCCGCACCGCTTCTGCCCAGGAGTACGGCGCGGCTTCGCGCATGTACGGTCTGGTTGATTCCCATCTGTTGTGGGCGTGGGACATTGCCGCACTCGGCGCACCCCTCGCATCCCACGCGTCTGCACGTCTAGCCAAGGTGTCTTAATGAGCCGCTTCGCTTCCCTTCCTGGCGCCGTTGCCGGCGACCACGGTGTCGCCCACTACGGAGAACCGCTTCGCGAACAGCGCGCGCTCGACCGTGGCACCGCTTTCGCTGAGCTTGCCGACCGTGCGGTCGTCACCCTCACCGGCCCGGAACGACTGACGTGGCTGAACTCCATCACATCGCAGGCAGTTGACCGCTTGTCGGCTGGCGCATCAACCGAGCTCCTCGTTCTTGACGTGCAGGGCCGAGTCGAGCATGCTGCCGGCGTCTTTGACGATGGCGAAACCACCTACCTGCTTGTTGACATCGACGACGCGGAACCATTGGCAACGTGGTTGCTGCGCATGCGGTTCCGCGCGCAGGTTGAGATTGTAGCGAAAACTGACTGGGTACTCGTTGGCTACAACGCCAGCGGCGCTGCCGAGGCCATCGTGACGACCGTGCTGGGTGAGGACGCCCACATTTGGGTTGACCCGTGGAGCGTTGTGACGCCCGGCGGTTGGCAGTATTCGCACGCCACCGAACACCCCGGCGCGGAGCGTTCGTGGCGCGAAGCGATTGTCACACCCGCGCAACGCGATGCTCTCATCGCACAGCGTGGTTCCGTCACCGCCGCTGGCCTGCTGGCCGTTGACGCCCTCCGCATTGCCGCGTGGCGCCCACGCTGGGCGAATGAGCGCGACGATCGCGTGATTCCGCACGAAGTGGACTGGCTGCGCTCTGCCGTGCACCTCAACAAGGGCTGCTACCGCGGACAAGAGACGGTCGCCAAGGTACACAACCTCGGCCACCCGCCGCGTCGCCTCGTGATGCTGCACCTCGACGGTAGCGACAGCGTGATTCCGGCACCCGGAACCACGGTGTTCAACGGTGATGACGAGGTCGGCACCGTGACGTCCGCAGCTATGCACCACGAACTGGGCCCGATTGCCCTGGCGATCGTGAGCCGTCGTGTGCCCGCCGATGCCACGCTCAGCGTGCACCTCGATGAGGTTGTTATTTCGGCAGCACAAGAGGTCATCGTTCCGGCTGATGCTGGCGCGACGGCCAACGTGCCACGCTTGACGCGTCTTTCGCGTCGCCCGCTGAAGCAAGACTAGGCGAGATCCTGGGGCTCTTTTTGGGGCTTTGGCGGCGATGTGCTGGGTGCTCGAACTGTTGGATCGCTATGACGTGCGTTGGGTAGAGCTACGCACGAATACGCCCGGCAGAATCACCTACGAAGACGACGTTCAGGTCGTGGCCGTGCCGTTCTCGTATCCAGACGACTGGCCGTTCGTCACGTGAACCTCAAAGCATCGGGTGGTGAGACAGGGCGTAATGAATAGTAAATCTGTTCTATAGAACTCTTGACTTCATCGAATGCACGTTCTAGAATGGAGGTATGGCCAACCAGCATCTCACCCCACTCCTCGAGGCCGTCACGGCTCTCGAGACCGCGTGGTGTGATGCCGAATCCGGCGCCGACTTAAGCCGCACCCAATTGATCGCGGTGAATGCGGCGATGGGGGCGTTGCAGCGACGCTTCGACGGGTTGCGTGCGGAGGTAGCTGCGGGGATTGAGCATGAGTCCCGGCCTGAACTCGGCGCGGATAGCCTCGCGAAACAGCACGGATTCCGAAATTCGGCAACGCTGATCGCGACCACCGGTGGCGGAACGGCGAGTGAAGCTACGAGGCTCGCGAAGCTCGGGAAAGCGACGGCGCCCCGGTCGAATCTGCTCGGTGAACGGATGCCGGCGAAATACCCCGCAGTGAAAGAAGCCCTCGAACAGGGCACGATCGCAGCTGCCGCCGGATCCCTCATCGTCACGATGCTCGACCGCGTGCGCCTGCACATGACTAATGACCGCATCGTCGAGGCGGAGAAGCAACTCGTTGACCGTGCCGCGGGGCTCTCCGGCGACGACGTCCGCAAACTCATCACGAATGCCGAAGCGACCCTCCATCCCGAGGGAGTTGAGCCCCGTGAAGAAGAAACCCGTGCGCGCCGGTCCCTCACCATGTACGAACGCGACGGATCCTTCTTCCTCAACCTCTGCACCGATGTCGCCTCCGGCGCACCAATCAAAAACGCGATCCAGGCATGGGTCGCCGCCACCTTCCAAGCCCGCAAGAGCAACCCGCACGTCACCACGAACGGCGCTGGCGCGAACGGTGCGGACGCGTGCGACTCAAACGACGCTACGGACACCTCACCAATCGACCTGCCCGGCGAAGATCACCGCACCCTCGCGCAGATCCAAGCCGATGCCCTCGCCGCGATCTGTGACCACGTCACCGATTGCGACAACAATGGCCTCCCCCTGACCGGAGCGACCGTGATCGTGCGGGTCTCCCTCGATGACCTCACAGGCGGCACCGGCCACGCCACCATCGACGGCGCGGACCAACCCATTAGCATCACCACCTGCCGACAAATCGCCGCCAGCGGCGGCGTCATTCCCGCCGTCCTCGGGTCCGCGGGTGAAATCCTCGACTGGGGTCGCGAAAAACGACTCTTCACCCGAGCCCAACGCCTTGCCCTGGCCGAACGAGACGGCGGATGCGTCATGTGTGGGCTGCCGCCGCAAATGACCAAAGCACACCACATCCGATGGTGGCTGCGAGACACCGGACCAACCAACCTCAGCAATGGTGTCCTACTCTGCACAAGTTGTCACCACCGCATCCACGACAACGGCTGGAACATCCACGTCGACGGGACAACGCGTTCCTCCAAGGTGTGGATCATCCCGCCCACCAGTGCGGACCCCACCCAAACCCCACGACCCGGCGGCCGCGCACGCTACCAACTCACGGCATAGCCATCCTGGGCGGGTGCGACTCCGCGCAGGCGCAGCCGGGCGCGCACGATGGCCTCGGTGCCTCAGCGAGCCCAATCCTTCAGCGCGCACTCGGCGGCCCGGACTCCGCTCATGCCATGAACACCAGCGGCCGGCGACGTCGACGCGCCACCGAGGTAGACGCCGCTAACGCCGGTGCGGTACCCCAACGCGCCGAGGCGGGGGCGCATGGCGAGCTGTCGAAGTGATGTCGCACCACCCGTGATGTCGCCGCCGACGTACGCCGCGTTGTGCGCTTCGAGCGCGGCGGGTCCGCGCACGTTCATGCCGACAACTCGTTCGCGCAGGCCGGGGGCGAATTGCTCGACGCGCGCCAGAATTCGCTCGGTTTCATCGCCCTGCCAGCCGTGAGGGACGTGCGCGTAGAGCCAGAACGGAACCAGGTTGCCGACGCGGCGGGAAGGATCGGTGGCGTGAGGCTGCGCGGTGAGAATGAAGGGCCGCTCCGGCATACGACCGCGGCTCATCTCGCCCTCGGCCTCGCGCATTTCTGCCATGGTTCCGCCAACGTGCACCACGCCCGCACGGCGTGACTCCTCATCGAGCCACGGCACTTCCCCTTCGACCGCGAGGTCGATTTTGTAGGCCGCCGGGCCGTGCTTGAATCGGCGCCACGCTCGACCCACCTGGTGCGGCACATCGCCGATGAGGGGGAGGGCGACAGCGGGCGGCACGGTGAGGATCACGATGTCTGCGCCGAGATCGCGGGTGCGGGTGACGCGCATCGACGTTTCAATGCGCCCGCCGAGACTCAGCAACTCTGTTGCCAGCGCAGCGGTGAGAGCACCGGCACCGCCCTGGGCCATCGGCCAGCCGTGCGCGTGTGCGAGGGCGCCGAGCATGATGCCGACTGAGGAGGAGACGAGTGAGGTTAACGGCATGAAAGCGTGGGCGGCGATCCCACCGAACAGGGCGGCGGCCTGCGGCGTGCGGAAATATCGTGCCGTCATCGTCGCGGGTGCAAGCGCACGCAACCCGAGACGTGCGAGCAGGAGGGGGTGGCGCGGCCAACTCACGAGCGGGGCGAACGACGTGGCGGCGAGGGCATCGGGGTGTGCGGCGAGTGGGCCGAGCAAACGGCGCCAGCGTGAGCCATCCTCGCCGAGCAACGCCGCCGTCTCATCGATGTCTCGATACAGGGTTGCCGTTTGCTGACCGAGGAGCGGGTGCGCCAGTTCGATGGGCGCATGGCGCCACTGCAGACCGTGACGTTCCAGATTCAAGGATTGAAAGAACGGCGAGGCAACGGCAGCAGGGAGAGCCGTCGAGCAGTCATCGTGCAGGAGCCCCGGAACCGTCAGCTCTGACGTGAGGGCGCCGCCACCGATGCGGTCATTGGCTTCATAGACCGTGACGCTGACACCCGCCTGCGCGAGGCGGATGGCGGCGGCGAGGCCGTTCGGGCCGGAGCCCACGATGGCGGCGGTTGTCATGGCGCTACCGACTCCCAGTCGACGGTGACTTCGCCGAGGCGCCACCGCGTCGACGTACCCTGCACCGGCCACCCCGCTTCTTTCACGGCACGCACGGTCGCAAGCCACCGCTGCACCGTACCGAAGGTTCCGAGCGGTGCTTTGCGCTCCCACGCGTCATCGAGTGCCGCGAGGTACGCGTGAATACGCTCGCCCGGCACGTTGTGGTGAATCAGGGCTTTAGGGAGGCGTTCGGCGACGATGCTGGGGGCGTCGAGTTCGGCTAAGCGCAGTGACAGCGTGAACCGGAGCGGCGTTGTGGTGTTGTCGATATCGATCCAACTCGAGACGCGGCCGATTTCATCGCACGTGCCCTCAATAAGCAGGCCGCCGGGGTTGAGGCGCGACGCCATCAGTTTCCAGGCCGCGGGCACGTCGGCTTCATCGTACTGGCGCAAAACATTGAAGGCGCGAATGATCTGTGGGGCGCGCGCCGTGGGCGTTTCAAACCCTCCCTTAACAAAACTGACGCGTGCGTTTGCCGGAAAAGCTGTGGTTCCGGTACGCACTTCCGCTAGTTGCTCGGTTGCTCGAGCGACACGCTCCGCATCAATTTCGATGCCCAGCACCTCGACCGTCGGGTTCGTCTTCACGAGGCGGGCGTAGAGCTCGAACGCCGTGACGCCCGAGGCGCCGAAGCCGAGATCGACGACGAGGGGAGCAGTGGCGGTGGTGAACTCGCGGCGCGCGGCAATCCAGCGATCCACGCGACGCAACCTGTTGGTTCCGGTG
This sequence comes from uncultured Microbacterium sp., assembly GCA_947503655.1. Classification (GTDB taxonomy): domain Bacteria; phylum Actinomycetota; class Actinomycetes; order Actinomycetales; family Microbacteriaceae; genus Microbacterium. The sequence goes on along the minus strand of CANNEP010000044.1, from coordinate 5,055 downwards.
GTTCCGCGAGTTGCGTGCCCCGTGGGGGCGGTGCGCCGTGCCATTCTTCAATCTTGCCAGGCGTCGGAGTGTGACATTGGGCGGCGCGACGAGTTCGCGTGCGCCGGTAGGCTGTGAGCATGACGGAGCCTTACACTCTTATCCTCCTTCGCCACGGACAGAGCGAATGGAACCAGCTGAACCTGTTCACCGGTTGGGTCGACGTACGACTCACAGAGCAGGGCAAGAACGAAGCCCGCCGCGGCGGCGAGCTGCTCGCTGAGAAGGGTCTGTTGCCTGACGTGTTGCACACCTCGCTGCTCAGCCGTGCGATTCAGACCGCCAACATCGCGTTGGATGCGGCAGATCGCCTGTGGATCCCGGTGACCCGCTCGTGGCGACTGAACGAGCGTCACTATGGTGCGCTGCAGGGTAAGGACAAAGCGCAGACGCTGGAGGAGTTCGGCCCCGAGCAGTTCCAGCTGTGGCGTCGTTCATTCGATGTGCCGCCGCCCGCACTCGATGACGCCAGCGAGTTCAGCCAAGTTGGCGATGAACGCTACGCCGACATCGACGGCGAACTGCCGCGCACCGAATCGCTGAGCCTCGTGATCGATCGCCTTTTGCCCTATTGGGAAAACGCGATTGTTCCCGACCTGCAGGCAGGCAAGACGGTTCTGGTCACAGCACACGGGAACTCGTTGCGCGGCTTGGTGAAGCACCTCGAGGGAATCAGCGACGATGACATCGCGGCGCTGAACATTCCGACCGGTATTCCTCTGGTCTACCGCCTCGACGCCGACCTCAAGCCCATCGGTGCGGGCGAGTATCTTGACCCGGAGGCCGCAGCCGCGGGTGCTGCCGCCGTGGCAAACCAGGGCGCAAAGCACTAGGTTTCGAAACGCGAGAGGCGGCTCGGTGATTACTCACCGAGCCGCCTCTCGCGTTGTCAGGGATTACTCCGCTACGGTCACCGCGTCGGTGTCGGCGGCCCAATCACCCGTCGCCAGGTACACAACCTTTTTCGCCACGGAGACCGCGTGGTCGGCGAAGCGCTCGTGGTAGCGGCTGGCCAGGGTGGCATCGACGGTCGCCCCTGCCTCGCCCTTCCAGTTTTCGGAGAGCACCTTCTCGAAGACAGTGGCGTGCAGTTCGTCAACCAGGTCGTCATCGTTGCGGATGACATCGGCGAGGCGAATGTCTTGCGTGCGCAATAGTTCGGTGAGCTTGCGCGCGATGTCGACGTCGAGTTCGCCCATCTTGGTGAAGGTCGTCTTCAAACCCTTGGGAATGGCGCGCTCCGGAAAACGGTAGCGGGCCAGCTGAGCGATGTGCTCAGCCATGTCGCCCATACGCTCCAGGGAAGCGCTCACCCGCAGCGCCGTCACCACGGTGCGCAGGTCACGGGCGACCGGCTGCTGACGAGCCAGGATCTCGATTGCCAGTTCGTCGAGTGCGACCGCGAGTTCGTCGATGCGGCGGTCGTTGGTGATGACTTCGTCAGCCAACGTGACGTCGCTGCCGGCGAATGCCTGGGTTGCCTTGTCGATGGCATCGGCGACGAGCTCGGAAATTTCGACGAGACGCGACTGCACCTCGTCCAAAGACTGGTGGAATACTTCGCGCATCAAAACGCCTTTCTTATGCGCGCAGTGCGCGACTGAATCGGGTGTGCACACGGGCACGGCAGGTCGCATCCGATTCTGGTGACCAAAGGTTAACGATTGGTGCCCTCTGCGTGAATAGTAGACGGCACGGCCCCGGAAATCGCGGAAACTGGCCGCAGAGAGCCAGGTGAACAATCTACGCTGGAGTTATGAACTCGTTGGAGCTCTCGCTGCTGTCGCTGTGTCTGGGGCTCATCCTCGGTGGTGGCGTCGCCCTATTGATTGTGGTTGCCTACCGTACGCGCGACAAGCATTTGCAGGAGTCCAGCACGGAACTGCCTGACGGGCTCACCCTCGTGATGGAGGGGATGGCTGACGCGGCGGCCGTTATCGACACCTCAAACCTCATTCTGGCGACGTCGAAGGCTGCCGGCTGGCTCGGTTTCCGCACCGGGGCCACTTTGCAAGACCAGGAACTTCGCGCCCTCGTGAAGGAGGCGCGATCGTCTGGCGTTCCCGAGACCCACTCAATGCGGCTGCGCATCGGCGACGTGTCAACCGAAACCCGCCTCGTATCGGCCCGTGCCATTGCGCTGGGTGGCCGGCTGACACTCCTGTCGGTACGCGACACCAGCGAGGCCGAGCGCGTTGAGCGCATGCGCCATGACTTCGTCTCCAACACCAGTCACGAGTTGAAGACGCCCGTGGGAGCTGTCACCCTGCTCGCCGAGGCCATTGAGTCGGCGGCAGACGACCCCGAGCAGGTGCGTCACTTTGCCGCCCGCATTCAGGCCGAAGCCTTGAGGCTCGGCAACCTCACGACCCGCATCATGAACCTGTCACGCCTGCAGTCGACAGACAGCCTGGCCGAGACCCGCGCCGTGTCGATTGACGAGGTCGTCGCCGTCGCGATGGATATGCACACCGTCGCCGCCGAATCGCGCGGCGTTGAGGTCGTGCGCGGTGGCGACCGCAACCTGTTCGTACGCGGCGACGTACAGGTGCTCAGCGACGCGATCGGCAACCTCATCGCCAACGCGATCGCCTATTCGCCCACCGGCTCTCGTGTCGGTGTCGGCGTCAAGAAGATGGGTGATGCCGTCGAGATCTCCGTCGCCGATCAGGGCATCGGTATTGACGAGTCTGAGCAGAACCGTATCTTTGAACGCTTCTACCGTGCCGATCAGGCCCGTTCGCGTCGCACCGGCGGCACCGGACTCGGACTCTCGATCGTGAAGCACGCCGTGCAGCGCCACGGCGGCGACGTGCGCCTGTGGTCGCGACCGGGGCGTGGTTCCACTTTCACCGTCACCCTGCCGCTCACGCCGTCGCCTGGCGCCGATGAGCACTCCAAGAAGCGGGGCGGAACCAGGCACAAGAAGTCGAAGTCGGCTGACGGTGCAAGGAAGAAGTCCGTGGCCGGCAAGGTCGCGACGAAGAACGCTCTCGGTACCCCCGCCCGAGAGAAGAAGTCTCCCCCCAAGACGGCCAAGATGGCCTCCCCGCAGAGAGAAGATCAGGAATGACCCGTGTGCTCCTCGTGGAAGACGAACCCGACCTCGCCGACCCGCTGGCATACCTGCTGAAGCGTGAAGGCTACGAGGTTGAGATCGCCGAAGACGGTCCGGCCGCGCTGGCCGCGTACCGTGACCGTGGTGCTGACATCATCTTGCTTGATCTCATGCTGCCGGGCATGCCCGGTACCGAGGTTGCCCGTCAGATTCGGGTGAGTGCGCAGACGCCGATCATCATGGTGACCGCGAAAGACTCCGAGGTCGACATCGTCGTGGGCCTCGAACTGGGTGCCGATGACTACATCACGAAGCCCTACTCGTCACGTGAGCTGTTGGCTCGCATGCGTGCTGTGCTGCGTCGCTACGACGCGGTCGAAGCGGAGCTTGATGAGCGCATTCTGGAGAGTGAGCGGGTGACCGTTGACCTAGACCGTCACGCGGTGTCGGTCGATGGCAACGAAATCAGTATGCCACTGAAGGAATTTGAACTGCTCGAAGTTCTGATGCGCAATGCGGGTCGCGTTCTGACTCGTGGTCAGCTCATCGACCGGGTGTGGGGGAGTGACTACTTCGGTGACACCAAGACGCTCGACGTGCACATCAAGCGCATTCGTTCGCGCATTGAGGTGAACCCTGCGCAGCCCGTGCTGCTGGTGACCGTTCGCGGTCTTGGCTACCGCTTCGAGGCAAACTAAGACAAAAACGAAGGAGGGCCGCACGATCATCGTGCGGCCCTCCTTCGTTATGAAGATTTACTCCGAAGGAGCGAGATCCTTCAGGTACGACAGCTTGCCCTCGAGCACCGTGAGGTGCGTCGTGACGGTCTCGCCACCCGAGGTAATGTTCGAGACAACCGTTGCGCCGAGGTCAGCATTGAGGCCCTCCAGAAGGATCGGGTCGTCGCCGTTGTCGCCCGAGCCGCCCACGGCTACGGTCGAGTTGGCGTCAACGTCAACCTCGACGGAGATGGCGTCGGAGCCTTCACCGACCTGGATGCTGACCGTGTGGTCTTCATCAGTGTTGTTGATGAAGTAACCGATCAGGTTGCCGTTCTTGCCCTTTTCGTCAGCAACGATGAAGAGGTTGCGAACGAGAACGGGGCCTGAAGCGTCATCAATGTTGATGCCCTCCGCGGCCGAGTACGGAATGGTCGTCGCCTGGGGCGAGATCATGTTGCAGCCGGTAGCGCCGAGAATGACGGCAGCTCCGAGAGCGATAGACGCGAGTGCGCGCGAGGTCACAGGTCCTCCCAAAGACGATGAAGGGGTCGGCACTAGTCTAGACGCACTTACGAGTCTGCCCAACGCGGTGTGTCGGCGCGGCGCAACTGCACACCTTAGCGTAAGAGGGCGTGTGGTATCCTGGAGTTTGCCGAAGGGACATAACTGCATGCTTTTTGAAGTCGGCGAGACGGTCGTTTACCCGCACCACGGTGCGGCCACGATCTCCGAAGTAAAGACTCGCATCATCAAGGGTGAAGAGAAGATCTATCTCAAGCTCCGTGTTGCACAGGGGGATCTCACCATCGAGGTACCGGCAGACAATGTCGATCTCGTTGGTGTTCGTGATGTCATTGGTAAGGAGGGCCTGGAGCGCGTTTTCGACGTGCTGCGCGCACCCTTCACCGAAGAGCCCACGAACTGGTCCCGCCGGTACAAGGCGAACCTCGAGAAGCTCGCTTCCGGCGACGTGATCAAGGTCAGCGAAGTTGTTCGTGACCTGTGGCGTCGTGACCAAGACCGCGGACTCTCCGCAGGTGAGAAGCGGATGCTTGTGAAGGCTCGTCAGATTCTGGTTTCAGAGCTCGCTCTGGCCGAGAAGACGGACGAAGAGAAGGCTGGCAGCCTGCTCGATGAGGTTCTTGCTTCATAATTCATTGTTTTTCGAATGCCGCTCGATGATTCGGGCGGCATTCGTGTTTTCTGGTGTGCGCGGTAGCGTGAGTGTGTGAGCAT
>CANNEP010000043.1 GCA_947503655.1 uncultured Microbacterium sp. | reverse complement strand
CGACGACGACGAGGCCGGGCTGTCCCAAACGTTGCTCGAGCCAGTCTCCGGTCACCAGCTTTTCGGGGTGCGCGTATGCGGCAAACTTCTCGGATGAGGTGTCGAACTCGATAGGCACGAGAAACTCCTTCTGATGAAAGGGGTGAAGTGTGGTTCAGAGACGGCGTAGGGTTAATACCGTGCCTCCCAGCCTATGGCTCTGCGCGTGACGCGGCACCATTTCGTAAAAGTTCGACACAGGAAACTATGACCGTCAATGCTGCCCCGGTGGGCGTCGTCCATCTGACCGACCGTAATCCTCAGGTGAGTGGCGCCGACATGCTGGCTAGCCTGGTTCCGCCCCCGCAGTTTGACGACGCACGTTTCGACACGTACCGCGTCGATCCGGAGTTCCCGTCGCAGCAAGACGCGAAAGATCTCCTCACAACGTTTGCCATTGGTTCCGGCCCCATCAAGCGTGGCGGCTTCTTCTCTCGTAAGCAGAAAGAGCCCGAAATGAAGCCGGGTGTTTACCTTGACGGTGGCTTCGGCGTCGGCAAGACGCACCTGCTGGCGTCGATCTATCACGCGATGCCTGCCCGCCGGAAGTTCTTCGGCTCGTTCATTGAGTACACGGCCATCGTGGGTGCCCTCGGCTACAAGAACACCGTCGAGCACTTCTCCGGTGCGGGCTTGCTCTGCATTGACGAATTCGAGCTCGATGACCCGGGCGACACCATGGTGATGACCCGCATGCTGGGGGAGCTCGTGCGCTCCGGAACCAAGTTGGCAGCTACCAGCAACACCCCGCCGAATGCGCTGGGTGAGGGACGCTTTGCCGCCCAAGACTTCTTGCGCGAGATTCACGCGATGTCAGACAGCTTCCAAACGATTCGCATCGACGGCACCGATTACCGCCAGCGTGCGCTCGATGGGCACGCGATCGCCCTGGGCGAGGCTGACTACGACACCCAGGTCGCGGAGTTCGCACAGGCCGGCGGTGCGTCAGACGATGCCTTCGACGACCTCATTCGTCACCTGGCGCTCGTGCACCCATCGCGCTATATCCGTCTCATCGATGGCCTCAGCGCGGTGGGCTTGCGTGGCGTGCACACGCTGACCGACCAGAGCGAAGCGCTTCGTTTCGTGGCTTTCGTCGACCGCGTTTATGACGCACAGATTCCGATGCGCGCGACCGGCACTCCGCTCGACCAGGTGTTTAGTGAAGAGATGCTCGGCGGTGGTTACCGCAAGAAGTACCTCCGCGCGATTTCGCGTCTTAACGCGCAGACGCACTCTTAACTCGTACGCCCTGGGGCCCGGTTTCGCTCTCCCTGCACTTCAGTAGGGGATGCGAGCCAGGCTTTCGGCTTTTCGAAACAGGTTGTTAACAGACGGCGCTGACGCGTAATCGACGCGAAACACAACATGATCGTTTCTCGAAACTCACGACCGTGACACTGGGTTCACCCGGTTGAAGTTCACATCAATCCGGGACCCTAACGGATTGAGGAACGACATGGACAGTGGAAACCTCGCTTGGGCGGTGACCGCAACCGCACTCGTGCTTGTGATGACTCCGGGCGTCGCATTCTTTTACGGTGGCCTCGTCAAAGCGAAGAGCGTCATCAGCATGATGATGATGAGCTTTGGCGCGATCGCGCTGGTTGCGGTGTTGTGGATTCTCTACGGCGCCAACATGAGTGCGGTCGAGAACCCGACAGACTTTGCCGGCAACCCGTTCAGTGACTTTGGGCTGGCAAACGCGTCAAGCGATCAGCTCGTCGGCATCGCCTACGGCGCGACGTTCGCGATCATCTCCGTTGCTCTGATCTCGGGCGCCATCGCCGACCGCGCAAAGTTCGGTTCTTGGATGATCTTCGTCGGCGTTTGGGCGACGCTCGTCTACTTCCCGGTCGCTGCGTGGGTATGGGGTGGTGGCTGGGCGTTCTCGCTCGGCGAGTTCTTCGGCTTCGACACCACCACGATTGACTACGCCGGTGGCACCGCGGTTCACATTAACGCGGGCGCGGCGGCCCTCGCCCTCGCCATCGTGCTCGGCAAGCGCCTGGGCTTTCAGAAAGGCATTCAGAAGCCGCACAACGTGCCGCTCGTTCTCCTCGGCGCGGCACTGCTGTGGTTCGGTTGGTTCGGCTTCAACGCGGGCGCTGAGGGCACGTTCGGTCTGCTGGGTACCGAAGACAGCCGGGTCGGGCTCATCGTCATCAACACGCTGGGTGCGACGGCTGCCGCGATCGTCGGCTGGCTCGTGATCGAAAAAATCAAGGTCGGCAAGCCCACCTCGGTCGGCGCTGTCTCGGGGGCGGTTGCGGGGCTCGTGGCGATCACGCCGGCGTGTGCTGACCTGGCGCCGGGCTGGGCGCTCGTGCTCGGTCTGATCACCGGTGCCGTGTGCTGCTTCGCGGTTGAGCTTAAGTGGAAGCTGGGCTACGACGACTCGCTGGACGTCGTGGGAATCCACCTCGTTGGCGGCCTCATCGGAACCATTTCTATCGGCTTCTTCGGAACGAACGTCGGCCTGCTGACGGGTGGTGACGCATCGCAGCTCGTGCTGCAGGTGCTGTCGTCGCTGGGCGTGCTCATCTACTCCTTCGTCGTCGCCTTCGTGATTGGTCTGATCATTGAAAAGACGATGGGATTCCGCATCAAGAACGAGGACGAACTCGCCGGCGTGGACACCGCCGTCCACGGCGAAGAGGGATACCTCATGGAGGAGCGCGTCTAAGCGAACCTCAATCCACAGGGGGTGCCGGCAAAGCGGCGCCCCCTGTGGCGTGGGTACAGTAGCCAGGTGGCGAATAACACCGGCTGGATCCGACAACTCATCGAAATGCTCCTTCGACTGCTGACGTCGTCGAAGTCGAGCGGAACCAGTGGATCGGCTGGCGGCACGTCACGACCTCAGGGCGGTGCGGGTAGCGCCAAGCTCAAGCCGCAGCCGCACAAGAAACCGAAGAAGCCGTCGGGCGGAACCACGTCGTCGGCTGCCGGAAGCAAGTCACCATCGCGTGGTGGCGACGACATCAGTGTTGGGCAGCTGGGGGGCACCCGCACGATCGAAATCGCGCCGCCCGCGAAGGGCAAGCTGACGATCAGCTACGACCCGTCGACCGACAATGACCCGGATGCTGGCGAGATCATCTGGACGTGGGTGCCCTACGAAGAGAACGACGGCCGCGGCAAGGATCGACCCGTGCTGATCATCGGCCGTCAGAACCGTGACCGGGTGTACGCCGTGCGCCTTACCAGCAAGTCGCACGATGGTGACCGCGACTACCTCTCGATTGGTTCGGGGGCCTGGGATCCGCAGGGGCGGCCGAGCTGGGTCGACATCGACCAGGTCTACAGCGTGCATCACGACGGGATGCGACGCGAAGCCGCGGCCCTCGATCTCAAGCGGTTTGCCGTGGTCGCAGACGCCCTCGTGCGTCGCTACGGCTGGGCGGTCGCCGGTAAGTAGCTTCACGCACGGCGGGTAGGCTAGATAGGTTGTTGATCGGAGCCTGAAATCAATCCTCGCCCTGCCGTCGCGATCCCCGTACGCGGCGTTGTTGTATCCGTTATCGCATCGATTCTGTTTGGCGCGATTGCTCTCCTCGGCGCACGCCTCGATGGCTTCACGTCAGAAGAAGTGACGGCTTGGCGCGTTGTCTTTATCGTGCTGGCGTTGGCGGCGGTGCATATCCCGCGTAGCCAGCGCCGCGAGTTTGTCGCCGACGCGAAACGCATCGTGACCAGCGCGACCCGCATCCTTGTCTTGCTGGTCTGCACCATGATCATGTGGTTCCAACTCTGGGTCTTTATGTGGGGGAGCGCCAACGGGCACACCCAAGATGTCGCGATGGGGTACTTTCTGCTGCCACTCGTCATGGTGCTCGTCGGACGCGTGCTGTTTCGCGACGCCATGTCGCCGTGGCAGCGCGCCGCGGTTATTGCGGCTGCGGTCGGCGTGCTGGCGCAGCTGGTGTTGACGCGCTCGGTGGGCTGGCCGGTGCTGCTGATCGCGGGGCTCTACCCGGTGTACTTCGCGCTGCGTCGTTGGTTTGACATGGACACGAAGCACGTCTTTCTCATGGAAGCCTTATTGCTGCTGATTCCCGCAGCGTTCTTCATCGGAACCGGTGCTTTCGTCACGGGGGCGGCACCGGCATCAACACCCACGCTTCTCGTCGTCGTGGGGCTGAGCGGTATCGCGATGACGCTGTACATTCTGGCCTCGACGTGGCTACCGCTCGGACTATTCGGGCTTCTCAGCTACCTGGAGCCGGTGCTGCTACTGGCGGCCGCAGTTGCTCTCGGCTATGCCCTGGGCCTGACAGATATTTTTGTGTACGGCCCGATTCTGGTTGCGCTGGTGTTTCTCATTGTTGGGGGAGCGCGAGCCAAACGCGGTGAGCCTGTCACGATCAGCGGCCAAGCGGTGCTGACAACGACTGGCACGGTACCGATCGTGTTGCCCACGGCAGCCGAACTCAACGCGAAGTAGGGTTGACTGTGTAGAAAGTTGCCTGGCACGGCAGTCGCGATCGCATACAATTGCTGCTGTCGGTGCATTAAACATGGCGGTCATAGTTTGACCGGTGCGCATTGTGCGTGTTCAATCAGAATAAGGTCAATTTTGTCTGCAGATTTTGCTCGCCCAACGCGCACGATCTGCGCTCCGTGTGGAAGTTTATGAATGTCTGTTGCCGGTTTGCCTCCAAAACCGTCCAAGTCAAAAAAGCGAACGAAGTCATTCGGGTTGAGGCGAACGCCAGCCATCACCGCGATCTTCGTTCTTATTGCAAGCCTTTTGGCGGTGCAACCCGCCCAAGCCGCGGTTCCGACGCCGCCAGCGGGCGGCTTCGCTAACGCGATCGAGACGACGGTCTCGGCGACAGACGTTCTTGCTGGTGGGAAGAGTTCGGTCTCGGTCTCGGGCAAGAACGCCAATGCCACGCCTGACCTATACAACGGCAGTGTCGTTGTGATGCTTCCGCACGGCGTGACGTACGACGCGGGCTCCACGAGCCCGGCGGATGCGGGCGCTCCGCAGATTCTGGAGTGGATTCCGGATCCCGCCTTCCCCGACCAGAAGGCTCAGGTATTGGTGTGGCCGAACGTGGCCGACCTGCCGACGGGGTCGAGTATCGACATTGATTTCACGGTCACGCCCTTCAAGCATCTCTACCCGGTCGGATCGACGATCGAGATCGGCGGCGGCGTGTACGCCAACTCCGATGAGCGTCGAGTGCCGCGGGTCACGATTGATGCCAACGGCCAGCCCGTCGTGAGCCGCGCTGATGCCGGTGGCTCGCACGAGACCACCGCTTCGGTATTGCCGATTGAGCTCAAGAAGAGCGAGAAAGACCCGGAGCTTGAGGTCTATCGTGGCCCCGCGAATGCTGCGGAGTACGAACTGACAGTTACCGCCGCTACCGCTGCGGGCACCGACGATGTCTTCGTCGTTGACCTTCTGCCCGCCGACTTCCAGCTCGTTGAGTGCGCCTCGGACGATTTCCCGTGCACCTCGCGCATCGTCGAAGTCGACGGCGAAGTCTTCACCGAACTCACGTGGAATCTGGGACGTGTGGGCGCGGGCGAGATCGTTACGCTCAACTACACCGCGTTTATTGGCCTGAACCAGATCACCGCGCCCGGTGGCGTTGCGAATGGCGCCCCGACCCGCCCCGCTACCGCGGGTGATGCCGTCAAGAACACCGCGATCACAACCGGTGTATACTCCGGCGCCGTGGCCGGTGAAACGCCCAGGGAAGTGACGGTTACTGACTCCGAAACGGTCACCGTGCTCGACACCGGTGTGGTGAAGAGCGTGAATGTCAACGAGTTCGTTGTCGGTGGTATCGCTACCTACTCGCTGAGCGTGCGTTCGAGCGAGTACGTTGACTCGTCTGAGATCGTGCTGGTCGACCGTCTGCCCGACGGGCTCTGCCCGCTCCTGCCTGCAGGGGTTTCCGGGACCCTGCCGCCCGACTGCCGCGAGACGGTGGGCGTTGTCACGGGCGGAACCATGACGAGCGCCGTCGACAACGGTGATGGTACGTTCACAATCACGTTTGCTGTGGCCGACTTGGCCGCGGATGAAGACGTTGTGGTGACCTACCAGGCGTTCATGCGTGACCGCTACTCGAACGGTTTCAGCACCTCGGCTGGCGACACGTTCCCGAACACGGTGGAGCTGACGGGCGTCACTGACCCCGCTACCGGCAACACCGTCGACCAGGACTCGCGCGATGTGGAGAATGGTTCGTCGGCATCTCTCGCGACGAGCGGTGCGGGTATCACCAAGACGGTATGGTCAAACCCCGACCGTCAGCAGATCGAGTCTGTCGACGGCGCGAGCGCAAGTTGCGCGGTCGCTCCTCCCGGCGAATTCGTGGGCGAAAACGGACCGCTCCTGCAGCTCGGTGATCTGGTGTGCTTCCGAATCAAGGTCGACTACCCGACCAGTGTCGCAACGCGAAACGCGGTCATTACGGACTTCCTCCCCGATGGTGCAGAAATGGTTTCGTGGGCCGTCGGCCCCGGAAACAACGTCGCGAATGTGACCCCGATTCCTAACCGGGACGCGTGGATCACGGGTGCTCGTGCCCCTGGTGACACGACGGGCCCGTTCTTCACGCCACTGGGCAGCGTCCTGGTGCTCGACGTTCTGATGAGAGTTACGTCCGTCCCCACCGACGGTGACGTTGACCTGACCGGCAACCTCGCAAAGCTTCGTTACACCGACGGTGCGGGCAATACCATCGCCGCCCGCGACGACGTCGACATATCGCTGGCTCCGCCGCCCCCGCTTGCGCTCGACAAGAAGGTCAATGGCCAGGAGGCGTTGACGCCCGTGGTCGAGGGACAACAGCTCAACTACACGCTCGCGATCACCAACAACGACACCACCGCGGTCAACGAAGTTGAGGTGTGGGACGTACTCCCGACCGCCTTCGCGTGTGACGACCTCATCCTTCCGGCCAATGCAACGTGCGCCGACGGACGAATCACCTGGACGCTGAGTGGTGCGAGCCTGGACCCTAACCAGCTGTTCACTGCAGGGGAGACCCTCACCTTGGCGTACACGGTGACGGTTCCGACGCCGTCGTCTATCGGATCAACGCACCAAAACCAGGCTGCGGTCACGCGCTACGAAGTCCCGACGACCGACGGCACAACCGATGGTTCCGTGACCTTCTACCCGGAGAACCCGGTCAGTGCTTACCCGAACGAAGACAAAAATGCACCTCAAGCTGCGGACACTGCCCGGGTAACCCTGCCGGGTGTTGGCGTCGCGAAGACCGTGGTTAAGACGAGCCGCGATGAAAGCGGCAATAACCTGACCGGCCAGGCCACGATTGGCGAAACGGTTACGTACCAGTATTCGGTGACGGTTCCCGGCAAGACGAGCGTCTTCCGTGGCATCCTGTCCGACACCTTCGCGCAGCCGTCGCAGATGACGATTCTTTCGGCGACCGCGTCGGCCCAGAATGTGCCCGGCTTCGTTGCCGTGCCTTCTGCGTCCTGCACGAAGGATGACGACCGCTTCACGCTGTGTTCGAACACGGGGGCCCTAGCATTCCCGGTGACGTGGACGAATGAGTCGGCGGACCCCGCCGTCTTTACGGTGCTTGTCGAAGCGCGAGTCACCGACATCAACGCAAACCGCCACAACGCGAACATCAACAACACGGCGCGGTTCCACTCCACGGCAACCGCGGCGTCGGAGACACGGATTGCTCGTGGTGAGCAAACCAGAACCGTAACGGTCGTTGAGCCGGCACCTACGATCCTTAAGCGTGCCGACAAAGCGACGGCCGCTGGTGGCGACACGGTGACGTACACGCTCACCGCGGCAAATACCGCTAATCGTCCGCCCGCGCACAGCCCGGTTGTCGTTGACTGTGTGCCCGGTGCGTTGCAGTCGCCGACATGGTTGACCGCCGGTAATGTCGCGGGCCCGGTGCCTGGTGACGGAACCAATGGTTGCGCCATCGGCACCCACAAGATGACGTGGACGCCCCCGAACGCCCTCACCACTGCGGCACAGACCGCTCAGTACACCGTCGTGATCCCGGCCGGTGTTGCGGCTGACACTGCGTACCTCAACACGGCAACGGTGACGGCGAAGTCGCACCCGCTGGCCGATGGCACCTCGCGTGACACGTACACGAAGTCGGCCACGGCAACCGTGCGCACCACCGAACCCAGGATCGTCAAGGATGTTGTGGATTTGACCATGGTTCCGGGTGAGACGGCGACCTGGACGATTCAGGTCACCGTTCCGAAGAACGTGGTTTTGTACAACGCTGTTGTGACCGACACGTTCCCTGTTGGGTTCGGTAGCGCGAGCGATGCCGTGGTTTCCGTCTCGTGCGATGCCGCGTGGACGACCGCGTGCGTATCGACGAACGACCGGCTGACGTCGCCCGCGAATGTGCTGGCTATGTCGCTTGGCACGATCGCCGCAGCGCCGGTCGACCGCGTCATGACGTTCACGGTCAAGGCCAAGCTCCAGACCTCACCAATTCCGGCGGCAGGCAACCGGGTCAACACTGCTCAGCTCCGCTGGAATTCGGAGGAGCGTACCCCGCCGACGTCGTCGACCTCGCCGTTCGATTCGTCGCGGAATGACGCCGCGACGACGACCGTGCGTCACCCGCAGCTCGCGATTGCGAAGTCTGTTACTGACGACGTTCTGGGGCAGACTGACCGCGCGACGTACAGCGTGACGGCGACAAACTCCTCGCAGGAGACGGCTTACGATGCCTTCATCGTCGACACGGTTCCCGCTGGCATCGTCATTCTTGATGGTTCCGGCACCCCTGTCGCCAACGGCGGCACTGTCGCTGGCGGCGGCATATGGAATGCGACCGCGCGCACGCTGACCTGGACTGTCGACAGCATCACGCCGGGCGCGAGTGTGCACTTGACGTACAGTGCCCGGCTCGATGCCGCGGCACAGCTGAAACCCGGCACTCTGACGAACAGCGTACGCATCACCGAGTGGAGCTCCCTCGATGGTGGTGCGGGTTCGAAGTACGGCCCAACGGCGCCGGCTACGGAGACGGTCACGCCTAAGTTCCCGTACGTTTCCGCTGCGAAGTCGCAAGTGACGCTGAACCCCGTTGTTCGGGGTCAGGAAGTGACGTTCCGTGTTGTGCTGACGAACGCACCGGGCGCTGACATCGCGCAGCACGTGTCGATTGATGACGTGCTGCCTGCTGGATGGTCCTACAAGGCCGATTCCGCTGTCCTCTCCGTTCGGGGTGGCGCGGGCATTGCGGCACCGCCGACGATCGCAGGACAGAAGCTGACGTGGAACAACGTGGGCGGCGACATCGCAATCGGCGCGAACGAGTCCGTTGCTATCACTTATGTCGCGATCCCTGGCCCGAGCGCCGAGATTGGCAGCACGAAGAAGCACACGAACACGGTGACGATTACCGAGGTCGAAGACCGCTCCGGCGGCGCTTCGTATGATGGCGGCACCGGTAAGTACCAGGGACCGCCGGTCACGGCCGCTGCCGTTATCAATAGTGCTGATCTGCAGATCACTAAGGAGCCCAACGACGACTTCGTCGCTGGTGGCACTGGATCGTGGACCCTCACTGCCAAGAACAACGGTACAGACCCCGCCGTCGGTGTCTCGGTATCCGACGTGTTCGAGCCGGTAACGGGCGTTCAGATTGCGACCATCTCCGGCGAAGGCTGGGCATGCACGCTTGCTCCGCTACAGTGCAGCCGCCCCGCTGCCGAACAGCTCGCTGCAGGGGCTGCGTTGCCTCCGATTACGGTTACGGCAACGATCGCCGCTGACGTGGCCGCCGGCACCGAGTTCCCGAACACAGCAACGGTGTCAGGAACGACTGATGACCCCACCCCCGACAACAACACGTCGACGGGTACCGGCATCATTGAGGCTCTTGCTGACCTTGCCGTCACCAAGCGGGTCACGGCACCAGCTGTCGCCCCCGTGATGGCCGGTGAAGGCATTGCGTGGAGCATCACGTTGACGAACCGCGGCCCTTCGGTGTCGCGTGGCTCGGTTGCGGACCCCATTACGCTGACCGACCCGCTCCCCGCACAGGTGAAAGACGTCACTCTCGTTGGCCTACCCACTGGTGCGGACTGTTCCATCACTGATGGCACGCTGACCTGCCTCGTTACGCACGACATGGCTCTCAACGAGACGATCACGATCAACCTCGCTGGCAAGGTGGCTCCGAACGTGACTGCCGGGACCAATGTCGTTAACGAGGCGAAGGTTACACCGGGCGCCACCAACGACCCGGACGACTCGAACGATTCCTCGACGACGACCACGCCCGTTGCGATTAATGAGGACTTGACGATTTCAAAGTCCATCCTCGATCCCAAGCCGCCCGCAAACGTTGTGCCGGGTGAGACCGTCGATTACCAGCTCGTCATCGGCAACCGTGGACCGTCGACCGCCCGTGAAATTTGGGTGACCGACGTTCTACCGGCAGGTGCAACCTTGCAGGAGCTCCTGTCGGGCAACGGTTGGTCACTCGGAACCGATCCCAAGACGTTCGTCTACGACGGTGAGCTTGCGCCCGGTGGCACCCTCACGTTGACGTACCGCATTGCCGTCGACTCGGCTTTCCAAGGCGAATTGACGAACACGGCGACGGTGTCGTCCACGCATGAGCCCGACCAAGACACGTCAAGCACGACGACGGGTTCGTCCGCAAGTGCTGACCTTGAAATCGTGAAGACGGTGCAGGCGGCGTCGGTGATTCCCGGTGGCGCTGGCACCACCTACACCCTGACTGTCACGAACACGGGTCCGTCTGATTCGCAGGCGCCGATCACCGTCACAGATCGGCTGCCCGGCGGCATGACGTTGGATGGTGTAGCACCGCAGGGATGTACCCCGGCGACGGACGGCGATCGCATCACGCTCACATGCGAGCGCACTGAGGTGCTGGCGGCAGACGACGAATGGGTCATCACTATCCCGGTGAAGCTCGCCGCAAACGTCACCGCGACAACGCTGGACAACACTGCGGTGGTCGACGGCACGACGACAGATCCCAATCCGGACAACGACGAGGACAACGTCCCGGTAGATGTCACGCCCCGTGCTGACATTTCGGTCAGCAAGGTTGCACGAGCTGACACCGTTGACGCCGGCGCCAAGGTCAAGTGGGACATCGTCGTTACGAACAATGGTCCGTCGGACGCACAGAACGTAACGCTGACCGACGCGCTGCCTGCGGGCCTGTACTACACAGGCCTAGAGACGCCGGACGGTGGCATGTGTCACCAGACGCCGGGCACGCTCGAATGCGCGCTCGGCGCCCTCGCGCCGGGCGAATCCAAGGCCTTCGTCGTCGAGACGTTCGTCTGGCAGGTGCTCGCGAGCGGTGATGTGCTTTCCAACACGGCTACCGTGAACACCACGACTGTCGATCCGGTTCCGAGTAACAACACCTCGACGGACACCATTACGGTGACGACGAACAGTGTTCTGAGCATCGAGAAGACCGCAGAGCGTGAGTTGGTCGCCGCCGGTGACACGGCCGCGTTCCAGATTGCGGTCACTAACGCAGGCCCCAGTGCGGCAGCAGTGCCCGTCACGATTTCGGACACTTTGCCTGATGGTTTGACACTCGTAGCGGTAGAGACTGGCGGAGGCGGAGGCGGAGGCGGAGGCGGAGACGAGTGGCAGTGCGCTGTCGCAGATCAGTTGATCTCGTGCGTCTTGACCGACGGGGAAGGCGCCGAAGTGTTCTTGCCTGTTGGTGCGGCGCCGGTACTTCGCATCGTCGCCTCGACATCGCCAAGCGAGGTTGAAGGCACCCGGTTCACGAACGTTGCGGACGCAACTTCGGGCTCGACCACGACACCCGTGCGTGACACTGCTGATGTCGTTGTGACGACGAAGGCTGATCTCGGCATCGAGAAGTCGCACGATCCGCTCGCTACCGCGACGGCAGGTCTGCCGTTCGAGTGGACGCTGACCGTGACGAACCACGGCCCGTCTGACTCGTTGGCAACCGCGGAGGCTCCGATTATGGTCGCCGACCAGCTGCCCGCGGGAGTGTCTTTCGCGCCTACTGACCCGTCGACCACAACCTGCGTGGTTCCGGACCCCGCGGCCCCGCAATCGGTCCAGTGCGCCATCCCGTCGACGATCCCCGCCGGTGAGTCGGTGGTCATCAAGATCCCTGTGATGATCGCAGAGACCGCGAAGGGTGACCTCACGAACACGGCAACGGTGACAGAATCGCTGACTCCGCAGCCCGAGGACGAGACCTACCCGGACGAAGACACCGACACGGTGACGATCACCGAGGTCGCTGACCTCACGGTCGTAAAGACCGCTTCGGCCTCTGAATTCCTGGCAGGCACGGCGGTTTCTTGGACCATCGCGGTGACGAACCGCGGTCCGTCGAACTCTGACGCGACGCCAGAAAACCCAATCCGGATCACTGACGCGATTCCTTCAGGCGTCACCGACGTCGAGGCTACGGGCGACGGGTGGACGTGTGCTGTTGCAGACGGAGTGCTCGAGTGCGTGCGCACCACTGACCTCCCGGTGGGTGCTGCGCCCGTGATCACGGTCAACGGCATGCTCGAATCGAGTGCGACGGGTGTGGTCGAGAACACCGCAGTCGTCACGCCCGACCTCACGCCTCAGCCTGATGGCGGTGAACCCGACTCCTCGACGTCGACCACGCCAATCGTGTTGTCGGCGGATGTCTCGGTCGTGAAGGATCTGAAGACTGGCATCATCGCGGGCAAGAACGCGGCGTACACGCTACTCGTGCACAACGCGGGTCCGTCGGACGCTACTGACGTAGTCGTCGTCGACACACTGCCTGCTGGCCTCACATTCGTCTCGATTGACGAGACCGACGTGGCTACGTGTGCCGATGCTTCGGGTGTTGTGACCTGTACGTTGGTGGAACCACTGGTGGCGGGTGCGTCTGAAACGCTCACGCTGCACGTGGCAGTTGACGCCGGCGTCTTGGATGACGTGACGAACGTCGTGGAGGTGACAACGTCAACGCCTGACCCGGAGCCCGGAAACAACGAAGACGAGCACACAGGCACGACGGCGAGCGTTGTCGACCTGTCGATCACGAAGACGACGGAGACCGAAATCGGTGCCATTGGTTCCGAACTTCAGTACACGTTGAGCGTCGCGAACGCTGGCCCTTCGGTGGCGCGCGGTGTCGTCATCACTGACCCGCTGCCTGAGAGCCTGACCGGACTGTCGGCGGTCGGTGACGGCTGGTCATGTGTCATTACCGCAGAGAACGAGGTCTCGTGCCTCCTCGACGAGCTGGCGCCCGGTGAGACTGCCGCCCCGGTGACGGTTACTGTCCGTATCGAGGCTGAGGCTTACCCCGAAGTCAGCAACACGGCGACGGTCGAATCGGCCACGCCGGAAGACCCGTCGACGCTCGGCGACAACACGTCGACCGAAACCATCCCGGTGGCACCGCTGAGCAACCTGACGATTGTCAAGACTGCTGAAAGCGCGGTTGTTGCGGCTGGTACCAACGCTTCGTTCCTGGTCGAGGTCACTAACCATGGACCGAACTCGGCCGAGACCGATGTCGTGCTCACAGACACGCTGCCTGCCGGTCTGACGTTTGTCTCTGCGGAGACCGTCGATGACTCCGGTGCACAGTGGGCGTGTGACGCCGTCAACCAACTCGTGACGTGTGTTCTCACCGATGACGTCGGCGACAGCGTGCTGCTGCCGATCGGTGACGCGCCGGTGCTGCGGATCGTGGCCTCGACGTCGCCGAGCGACATCGGTGACATCTCACACGTGAACGTCGCGAAGGTCACGTCGCCGTCGGCTCCTGGCCCGGTTGAGGATGACGCCACCGTCACTGCTGTGCCGGAGGCTGACCTCGGTATCGAGAAGACGCACACGGGTACGGCTGTTGCTGGCTCGGCGTTCGAGTGGACGTTCACAGTCACGAACCACGGTCCGTCGGATTCGCGTGCTGATGAGGCTTCGCCGATCATCGTTCGTGATGAGCTGCCTGCTGGTGTGAGCTTTGCACCGGCGGATGCGTCGGCGACGACGTGTGTGGTTCCGGATGACGCGGCACCGCAGGTTGTGGAGTGCGCTGTCACGTCCACGATTGCGGCCGGTGAGTCGGTTGTCATTACGATGCCGGTTCTGATTGATCAGGCGGTGTCGGGCGAGTTGTCGAACACAGCAACGGTGACGGAGTCGTTGACGCCGCAGCCGGAGGAGCAGGAGCACCCTGACGAGAGCACCGACACGGTGATCGTTGACGAGGTTGCTGACCTGACGATCGTCAAGTCGACCGAGAGTGAGAGCTTCACGGCTGGCACGACAGCGACATGGACGATCACGGTGACGAACCTCGGTCCGTCGAACTCCGATGCCACGGTCGAGAACCCGATCGTTGTCACCGACGTGCTGCCTGCGGGCGTCACGAACGTGACGGCGTCGGGTGACGGCTGGACTTGTGAGGTCACCGACGGTGAGCTCGAGTGCGCACGCACCGAGGATCTCCCGGTTGGCGCGGCCCCGGTCATCACGATGACGGGAACGCTCACGACAGACGCTGAGGGCGAGCTTTCGAACACGGCAACTGTCGTGCCGGATCTCACGCCGCAGCCGGAGGAGAACGAGCCCGACACGTCGACGGTGATCACCCCGATCGACCGCTCGGCAGACCTGTCGATCGTGAAGGAGCTCGCGACGAACATCGTTGCCGGTGAAAACGCGACCTACACGCTGCAGGTTCACAACGCGGGCCCGTCCATCGCGACCGACGTGGTTGTCGTCGACACGATGCCCGCCGGACTCACGTTCATCGGCATCGATGAGACCGACGTTGCGGAGTGCGTTGACGCTGCTGGCGTCGTGACGTGCACGCTCGCGGAACCATTGGCTGCGGGGGAGAGCGCAACGCTCACCATGCAGGTGGCGGTTGCCGCAGACGTGCTGGGTGACGTTGTAAACACGGCAACGGTCTCGTCGACCACGCCGGACCCCAACCCGGAGAACAACACTGACGATGCCACGGGCCCCACGGCGAGCCTGATCGACCTCGCGGTCGTGAAGTCGACGTCCGTTGAGACGGGTGTTGTCGGCAGCCGGGTGCAGTACGAGCTCAGCGTGACCAACGCTGGCCCGTCGACCGCTCAGGGTGTCGTGCTCACCGATGTCATGCCGGAGGGCCTCACGGCCGTCAGCGCGACGGGCGAAGGATGGGTCTGCGTGATCACAGCCGACAACGCGGTGTCGTGCCTGCTGGGTGAACTCGCGCCGGGTGCTACGGCAGCTGTCGTAACGGTCACCGCAGCGGTTGAGGCTGGCGCGTACCCCGAGGTCACCAACACGGCCTCGGTGACGGCGGCGACGCCGGAAGACGAATCGACGCTGGAGGACAACTCCTCGTCGGTGACGATCCCGGTCGCACCGCAGAGCGCGCTGACGCTGACGAAGAGCCTCATTGGCACCCTCGTCACCGGACGCACTGCTGACTACGTGCTGGTCATCGGCAACGAGGGGGCGACCGAAGACCTCGGTCCGATCACCCTGGTTGACGAGCTGCCCGCCGGACTCACGTTCGTCTCGGCGCAAACTGCAGACGGTACCGATGTCTGCGAGGCCTCTGGTCAGACCGTGACCTGCGTGATCGACGGACCGCTCGCTGCTGGCGAGAGCGTTCAGATCACGATGACGGTTGCCGTCGCTGACACCGCGCGCGGCGTTCTCACGAACACCGCGACGGTGACGAGTGAGATCGACCCTGAAGGCGCCACGGCTGAGGCAACGGCTACGGTCGAGGTCACCACGATCCCGGTTACGGGTGGCGAGCTTTCGGCCCTCGGGCTGCTGGCACTGCCGCTCGTGGTCATCGGTGGTGGTCTTCTCCTGACCGGTCGCCGACGCCGCACGACTGACGCGTAATCCGTTCATAAAGCTGGGGGTGTGCTTGCGGGCACACCCCCAGCTTTCTGCGTACTCAGGCCAAAAACATAGGCGCCTGATACCGTGGGAGAGCAGTCGTGCCTGTCTCGGTTGATCGCGCAGCGATCCCGATTATGAGCATCAAGCTCCGCAACCGCAGTAAACGACTGTGCCTATACAGAACGAATTATGAGGTTGAATACGTGACGCAAAAAGAACGAGTAGCGATTATTGGCGCCGGCCCTTCAGGTATGGCGCAGCTGCGAGCTTTCGAATCGGCAGCCCGCGCAGGTGCAGATGTTCCCGATATCGTGTGCTTTGAAAAACAGTCCGACTGGGGCGGACAGTGGAATTTCACCTGGCGCACCGGACTCGACGAGTTCGGCGAACCGGTGCATTCCAGCATGTACCGGAACCTCTGGTCAAACGGCCCGAAGGAAGCACTGGAGTTCGCGGACTACTCGTTCGACGAACACTTCGGCAAGCCGATTTCGTCGTACCCGCCGCGCGCTGTGCTGTGGGACTACATCGCGGGCCGCCTCGAGAAGTCAAACGTGCGCGACCAGATCCGCTTCCAGACCGTGGCGCGGTGGGTCGATTACGACGCCGACCGGGAAATCTTCACGCTGACCAGTGAGCACTTGCCTACCGGCGAGTCGGTCATAGAAGAGTACGACCGCGTCATCGTGGCCAGCGGTCACTTCTCGTTCCCGCACATGCCGACGTTCGAGGGTATTGAAACGTTCCCGGGCTACATCAGCCACGCGCACGACTTCCGTGGTGCCGAGTCTTTCGAGGGCAAAGACGTTCTCGTGATCGGCGCGAGTTACTCCGCTGAAGACATCGGTAGCCAGGCATACAAGATGGGTGCCGCGTCAGTGACCGCGAGCTTCCGCTCGCAGCCCATGGGTTATGAGTGGCCCGAGGGTATTGAAGAGCGCCCTGTCGTCGAGCGTTTCGACGGCAACGTCGCGCACTTTGCCGATGGTTCCACTCAGCATGTTGACGCCGTCATTATGTGCACCGGGTACCTCCACAAGTACCCGTTCTTGCCCGACGACCTTGCGCTGTCGTCGCCGAACAACGTGTATCCAGACGGCCTCTACCGCGGCATCGTGTGGCAGAATAACCCGCGCCTCATGTACCTCGGCGCGCAAGACCAGTGGTTCACGTTCAACATGTTCGACGTGCAGGCGTGGTTCGCTCGTGACTTGATTCTCGGCCGCATCGAACTGCCGTCGGAGGTCGAGCGTGAAGCCTCGATCGAGACGTGGCGCAACGAGTTCGAGAAGATCTCGACCGTGACCGAAGAGATTCGGTTCCAGGCGGAGTACATTCGCGACCTGCTGAACGCGACGGATTACCCGCACTTCGATATCGACCGCGTCGTCGAGATCTTCCTGGCTTGGAAGAACGACAAGAAGGAAGACATCATGGGATACCGTGATCGCGTCTACCAGTCGGTGATGACCGGAACCATCGCCGTCGTGCACCACACGCCGTGGATTGACGAGCTGGACGATTCGCTTGAACGGTACCTCGACGAAGACGCTGAGGCCGTGGCAAGCAACGACGACGAAGAGCCCAGCTCTGACGTCAAGGAGCTTGTCGGCGCCTAACGCAGAGAACCCGATGGCCCGTCACCCGCGATGTTGGGTGACGGGCCATCTCTGTTAGTCGTCGACGTCTGTTTCCGCACGTAGTGGTTCCCGTGCCGTTTTCGCCCAGCCCTCGCGGCGCAAGACATGTCGAAACAGGCTGCGAATGAGCGCGGGAAACACAAGCCACGAGACGAGCGTGTGAGCCATATGAACTTCTTCGTCGCTGTTCACATCAGCGGGATCTTCCAAGTAGCCGGCCGCACGCCGGATGACGTTGCGGTCAAACCCGGTCACGAGGGACTGCGGCGCGTCGCCGCGGTAGGCGATGCGCTCGCACGCGGCCACGATGCGCGCAGCGGCATGGCCGTCACCGTACGGGTTCGTGCGACCGGCTTGGCGATTGTGAGCTTCGACATTGTCGAGCAGCTCAGCGGCGGCGTCCACAATATCTGCCGTGTTTGTGCCCACTAGCTTCACGGTTCCGGCGTCCACGCCCTCCTGGCGCTCGGTGGTCTCGCGAACCACAATGACGGGGGTGCCGAGGGCCGGTGCTTCTTCTTGGATGCCACCGGAGTCGGTGATCGCGATGTATGCGCGCTCGAGAAGGCGCGCAAAAATGCCGTAGCGCAGGGGGCGCACCATGGCGACGTTGTCGAGCCCTGCGAGCTCGGCGCGGAAGACATCGGCGACCGCAGGGTTGGGGTGCAGTGAGACGACGAAGAGGTCATCGACGTGCGACTCAGCAAGAATGCGGATGGCCGCGGCTATACGGGCAATGCCGCCGCTCCAGTTTTCGCGGCGGTGTGCGGTGACGACGATGACGCGGCGCGTCTCGTCATGCTCGAGCTCTTCGAGCTCAGGAACGCCGTACGGCATCTTGCGCTCAGCGACCAGCTGGAGCGCGTCGATAGCGGTGTTGCCCGTGATGAGAATGCGGCCCAAGGCAACGCCCTCACGCAGCAGGTTCTCGGCGTTGTTCGGTGTCGGCGCGAAGTGGGCAACCGCGATGCGGGAAATCAGCTGACGGTTGAGTTCCTCTGGGAACGGCGACAGCGTGTTTGACGTGCGCAGGCCTGCTTCGACGTGTGCGACAGAAATGTGCAGGTGGAATGACGCGAGGGCTGCGGCTGCCGCACTCGACGTATCGCCGTGCACAAGCGTCGCGACGGGGTAGACCGCGTTATAGGCTCCAGCGCCAGAGCGGGGGTTATCGCCATATGTCTCAGTAACGAAGTTTGATAGGCCGCGCACGACAGCGCTGAAGAGGCCGTTCAGGGTGCGCTCATCGTCACGGATCTCGAGCGTCACATCGGGCGTGACGCCGAAAAAGCCGAGAACTTCGGCGACGAGTTTCGTGTGCTGGCCCGTTGAAACGACAACGGGGTCGATGTGAGCTGACTGCTTGAGAGCCAAAATGACCGGCATCATCTTGATCGCTTCGGGGCGAGTGCCAAC
Source organism: uncultured Microbacterium sp. (assembly GCA_947503655.1). Taxonomy (GTDB): domain Bacteria; phylum Actinomycetota; class Actinomycetes; order Actinomycetales; family Microbacteriaceae; genus Microbacterium. The sequence continues at coordinate 3,994 of CANNEP010000043.1, read as the reverse complement.
AACAACCAATACTGAACGCTTTGTACGGGGCATAGCTCGAGCTTATCGACGCCAATCATGGATTTTTCACAAAAAACGCCAGTTTAAAGTTGTTACTCAGTAGCAGAAGCACCAGCGGTGCAGATTAGGACTTTCCATGTAGTTTGTGTCGAGCATGGGATGAGGATGGGGGAGACGGTGGGCAATAGTTGGCAGTGACGTGAGCGGTCGAGTTCAATCTTGATTTCTAGTTCTGTCATTACGTGGCAAGGGGGCTAGAGTTCAGCCATGAACCCGCACATGAACAATCTCGACTGGATCAACATCCTGATGGGCGCGATTAGTATCGCGTCGTTTGGCATTGGATTGGCGACCATGGGCGACGCGCTGCTCCCTACGATCCTCGGAACAGGACTCGTCGTGGCCGGAATCGTCGGGTTTCTGATTACGATGTTGTGTACAGCGCTCGGCCTAGCCGTGCGTGTTCTCGCGAACTCGCACGGGCCGGTTGTCCTCAACAACGCAGTGCCGGCATCGCCGTCGCCAATGCCGACGGCCGCCGACTATGAGTGGACGCGTGACGGCTACAGACTCAAAAAGGGCTGACCCCCACATAAGCCGAGCGCGGTAAAGCCTCGCATACTGACGAATAGGGTGATGAGATCGGTGTGGGCGGATGCCGGTATCTACGGACGGCGACGATTCGATGACCGTGTGGCCGACTAGAGCAGCGCGATTTCAAACGTCTGTTAGGCGTCGTCCCACATGGGGTCAGGGCGTAGGTTACGGATCTCTTCATCATCCAGCCTGCCATCGGACCGCGACGTCTTGGCTGTACCGTGAAGTCGGGGGACAGTGACAGGGGTGGCGAACCAATCGGAGGGCAGCTCGTGGGCCTTTGTCGCTTGAACCGTCACCTGTTTCGCTATCAGGTTGCCCTTGACCCTTAGCCAGACGGCCGCGGTGAGACCTTGGACTTCGAGGTGCTTTACGGTGGGGATAAAGTGTTGGCTCGATGCGGGGGTGAGTTTCCCGATTCGGTTACCGTCTACGCGTACTTCGATCACATTCTTGGGCGCGTTCCGGGATCCGCCTTCCACAACATGCATGCTTCCAAAGATGATGCCGTCGCCTTCCGCGGACTCATACTCCGCAAGTACATCCTGGTGATGTTCCTCGCCGGCGACCTGGAGTGCAGACCCCCAAGGGATCAAGCTATAGGGGGCCGGTGTTGGGTCATTGAGTGGCGCTACAAGGTGCGCCGGCCCCATGCTGACGCGAACATTGGCGTGATATTTGAGTGAGCGGGAGTCATCGTATGTTCGACGTGCCACCGCCCAGATACGCGCCTGGATTGTCGGGGCGTATCCCGCCTCGACAATCCTCGCCAATACCGGTTGGTACTCGGCTGCGGTTTCGCGGGGGAGGTACCCGACATGGTTGCCCTTGATGATGACGGCTACGGCATTCGCGTCATATGGGTTTTCGGGCTCCGGTCGTAGCTGCGCCAGAAGATCGGTGCGTTCAATCTCTTGATCGAGTTTCGGCTTCGCTCCGATTGCCGCATGGATCGCCGGGATGCGGGCGAATTCTCCCTCTACATCAACATTGGGGTAGCCAGAGTCCCCCGATAGCTCATACGCGGGCAGCTCGGCCAAGGGTGTTGGGGTGTAATCCGGGGGCGAGTCTGATGTATGTTGGCTTTGCGATTTCGTAAGCAGCGATCGAGCTTGCGCCTGGGGAGGGGAGCTGTTCTGCGCTCCGTGTGTGGTCGAGCTCTGGCCCTTCCACACTGCCACCCATAATCCGATGGCGACGAAGAATCCGATAGTTCCGATCACCCGTGTGGATTCCATCGGCGCAAAGATGATTGCAATCGCCGTCCAGAGGGACGCCGACATGAGGAGCGTTCGCCGTTTGTTTTGCTTGCGGTTGTTCATCGGAGGCTGGTCCTATCCGTGGCGATGCCCTACTGCAGTTCGTTGAACTTGGCATCGGTGTCGTTGCGAGTTTCCTTGATCATGCCACGTGCCCCGACAGTGCGGTATTCGCGACCGTAGGGGATGGTCAGGGCGCGACCCGTGGGTTCGACCTACGACGTCCCATTGGGTTCTTCGCGAGTGTATGAAGGGAGGAAGTAGCACCGGTAGGTATCGTTTGTTCCACCCTGAATGGGGAAGGCGAAAGCCCGATCAGATTTTCTGACCGGGCTGTTATGTGGTGGGCCTTCCCAAGCGATTCTCAAACAAGCGCCCGGCGCTGAGATCGTTGATTTCCTGTGTGCTCAGGGGTTCCGAGCGGCGCGTACCGAGGGGGCGAAGTCCTAAGAGGCACGATTCGCGAGGCGCGGTCGCGAAAAATCCGGCGAAGTCTCAAACACGATTGACCATCGAGCAGCGCATGGAACTGGTCGCGGACTATGAGGCTGGGATGCCCGTCCGAATCATCGCCGTGAAGTACGGCGTGCATCGCGGAACGGTTCCGGCCTTCGTCCTACGTTCTGGTGGACAGTTGCGGTCAACAGGGCTGAACAACGATCGCCGTGCGAGCGCGGCCATCCTCTACCGCGACGGGCACACGTTGCAGGAGGTCGCCGATCGTCTCGGCATCGACCCGAAGACCGTACGCAACGCCGTAGTTGCTGAAGGCGTAACCCTTCGTCCCCGAGGAAGGAGACCAACAACCTGAGACCAAGGGCAACAGGTTTGGATGCTGGGCTCGACACGCCGAAAGTCACAGTGACCGATTTCTGCGCAGTTCTAAAGCGCCAGTGCTAGGATTGAGGTGTCACCTAGCGTCAGGAGCGTCGATGAACGAGTTGCCCGAACCTTCTCCGTGGTTCAACCGTCACTTCGGAGAGCACAGCCAGAGTGTGATGCTTGCGCTCGCTAAGGCCGGTCGTGCAGCTCACGAGCGCTCCCTCGACGCCAAGACCGGAAGCCAACTGGCCTCGAACGAGGCATACGGCTCGTTTTGGGTGATCTTGCCTGAGGAGGTATCGGCTCACCTTGCATTCCTGCCTGGGCGCGAGGTGATCCGGCCGACAGGCAGCCGTTACGACCTGGTGGTTTTCGATGGCACCTTGATCTTTCCGGCCAAGTGTGGACGTGGATCGTCCGGCGCTGACCGAATTAGGCTAGGCCGCTCGGATTTCCGTCGCCGAGTTTTCTCCCTTGAAGACGACGCTAGCCGCAACATGCAGGAACAGTTGGAGTTCGAACTAGAACTAGGTGGTGACCTAGACGCCTCTGTCAAGGATGGTTCCTTCGGCTCCGCTACGCGGGCCTCCCTCGTTGCCTACGACGTGTCCGCTCGTGGCGGGCTCCAGCACGTCTATGTCGGCGAGGCGACTCTTGAATCATCCGGGCTCGTCACCTGGCACTATCGCGAAGAGTTGATGCTGCACCTGCTCGATGGAGAAGGAGTTGCCCTGGTTGGCCTTGGCGAGCCTTCCTCGGCACGATTCGATGACGCACCTCTTCCTGAGAGTGACCTAACGCTTCTGAAGCCGGGCGAACTGCCGAGTGCCAACGTGGAGACCGAGGGCGTCCCTGACACGGGAACTGGGGGTGCATCAGATGATCTCCCGTGATTCGAGCAGACCGGTCGCGCCCCCCACTGATCTCGACATCGCAAAGACCTTCGATGGTGACCGTCTGCGGCAAGCTCGACAACTCGCGTTGCGCACGAAGCAGAGTCTCGCAGAACCACTTGGCGTCTCGGCAGCCGCTATTGGGCAATATGAATCCGGCGCCACGCCACCCCGCGCGGAACTCATCCCGCTTCTAGCCCGAGAACTTGACGTTCCGCGAGAGTTCTTCGCCGCCGGTCGGCCGCTCGCTCGGCTTGAGACAGCCGATGCCTTCTTCCGGAGCCTTCGAGCCACGACGGCGAAACAGCGCGCCAAGGCAGTGTCCTATACGGAGCAACTGTGGGAGTTGGTTCATGCAGTCGAGAAGCACGTCCGCTTGCCACCCGTGAACCTGCCCGGCTTCGTTGGCGGTGAGGTAGAACC
>CANNEP010000042.1 GCA_947503655.1 uncultured Microbacterium sp. | reverse complement strand
CTGACCGCCATCAGCTGCCTCGGTCAGGACACCACGAAGGCAGACCCGACGGTGGACGTGGCAAACGGCGCGATCGCCGAATGTACGTTTACCAACGCGTCGGTCGCTCCGCAGATCACGCTCGTCAAGGTGACCGAGTCGCCGTACGGCGAGCCGGCCGATGAGACGCAGTGGACGCTGTCGGCATCGACTGCCGGTGGCCCCAACGTTGAGGGCCCCACCGGAACCACGGGTGCGGCTAAGGCGCTCGCGGAGTACACCCTGACGGAAAACTCCCCGGTTGACGGCTACAAGCTGACGGCGCTGGTCTGTGAGGGCCAAGACGAAGTCACGCTGGACTCGCCGTACCTCACGCTCGCTGAAGGTGAAACGACAACCTGTACGTTCACCAACACCGAGCAGCCAGGAAGCCTCACGCTCTACAAGCAGGTCGACAACACCAACGGTGGCGCGGCAGTTTCGGAAGATTGGAACGGCCTGCTTGAGGCAACGATGAACGACATCACGTTGGCGTTCGATCACGCAGAGAGCATGGAAGTGGCACCGGGCACCTACACCCTGACCGAGGGTGAGGGCCCCGAAGGCTACCTCTGGACCGACCTGTCATGTACTGAAGTGCAGCGCCCCGAGTTCGCCCCAACGGATGACGACATCTCTGCGGCAATCTTCACCTCGATGGAGAACCCGTACGTTGCCATCGGCGCAGGCGAGCAGTGGGAGTGCTGGTTCACCAACAAGTCGCAGAAGCCGAAGCTGACGCTGGAGAAGGAGATCGACAACACCGGTGGTGGCCTTGCTGGCGCCGATGACTGGACTCTGACCGCATCGACAGCCGAAGGCACGCTCATCAGCGGCACCGGAACGTTGATCGACGGTTCCGACACCGTGGCGGCGATCTCGGGTGACGCACAGGCCGAAACCTCGATCACGCTGGGTGAGATGGGTCCGAGCGGTTACACCGCGAGCGACTGGGCTTGCCGCGACACCGAGAGTGGAGACGAGGTTCTGCTGGATGACATCGGTGACCTCTGGCTCGACATCGGCGAGGATGTCACCTGCCGCATCGTCAACACCGCCATTCCGGCAACCGGCTCGGTTTACAAAGAAGTCATGTCGACTGAGCAGAACGCCGACGGCACGTGGACGGTGGAGTACGACATCACCGTGACGAACAACTCGGAGTACTCGGAGTACAAGTACAGCCTGAGCGACACGTTGCAGTACGGCGCCGGCATCGAGATTCTGGACGCGCAGTGGAAGGGTCGCGGTCTGTTTGACCAGCCCTTCGCAGCCGACGGAACCGCGGTGATGGCAACGGATGCGATTATCGCCCCGCCGGGAGGTACCGAGGTGTACACCGTTGAGGTGACCGCCGACGTTACGGCTGCTGCCTACGAAGACGGAACCAACTGGTGCGACCCCGAGGGTGGCATGGCTGGCGGATTCTTGAACACCGCCTACCTGACCGACGATGCAGACGGCGGCGAATCGTCCGCTTGTTCTGAACCGTTCACCCCCGAGATCGAGAAGAACACTGAGGCAGTCATCGACAACGGCGACGGAACGTTCCGCATCGTCTACTTCCTGACGGTTTCGGCTCCGATGGCACCCGACGGTGAGACGGTCTTCTACGACCTGACTGACGAGCTGAACCTGCCTGACGGCGTAGAAATGGTCGGCGACGCAACCGCCGCGGCGATTGGCGAAACCCCAGAACCAACGAACCCCACGTTCGATGGCGAGGGAGTCTGGACCATCGTTGAAGGCGGCAGTGTTGGCACCGAGCCTCACGTCTACGAGGTGGAGCTAACCGTCAGCACGAGTGCTGAAGCCGTCGGTGGCGAGCCGGTCTGCGGTGTCGAAGAAGAGGGCATCCCGGTGGGCAACACCGGAACCGTCATCTCCGGCGAGTTCGAAGACTCGAGCGACGTCTGTGACGTTGTGCACTACGACGATGTATCGATCGAGAAGACCGCGGGCCTGGCCGAGGGCCAGACCTCGGTTGAACCGGGCGACACCTTCGACTACGTGCTCACCGTCACCAACAACGGCAGCCGCGAGACGAACGACGTGATCGTGACCGACACGAGCATCAACGACCGCCTGAACATCACCGCGATCACCGTCACTGACGGCTTCGGGTGGGAGACGGTGGCCGGCTACGACGACAATGATGTGGCCATCATGATCTACGACCTTGGCGTCGGAGAATCGGTCACCATCACCGTCACGGTCGAGTTCACGATGCCCGAGGTGACCGAAGTCGGAGTCGGCGAGCCGCTGACCGAGCCGCCGGTTCCGCTGGAGGAGTTCGTCAACGAAGCCTGTGTCGAGGCCGAGCAAGACCAGAACCCGGAGAACGACTGTGACACCGTTACCGTTCCGGTTCGCGATATTGCAGCCGTCGTCACCGCGGTCTGTGTCGGCGACGCTCCGTTCCTGAACTGGATCGTGGCGAAGTCTGAGACCCTGCGCGACGAAGACATCAACTTCTTGTGGACTCCGAACATGCCTGGTGAGCACGACCCCGCCAGCATCATGATCACGGAGCCCGGTGGCCAACTCACCTGGAGCGACACGATCGAGTGGCCGGGAGCGGCATTCACACCTTCGGGCGTGAGCATCGACTACCCCGGATGGCGTGTGCTGCAAGCGAGCGACTTCGCACCCGGTGGTGGCTATTACATCCCCGGTACCGCAACAGTCATGACAGCCGAGGAAGAGGCAATGTGGGTCTTCAACGGCCTGATCCTCGACCCGAGCGAACTTGACTACGCGTGGCGCTTGGAGACCACCGTGACGTTCTCGGTCAACCCGGAGCTGACCTTCAGCGCCACCTACCCGCAGGCTCTCCCCGACTGTGCAGTGGCCCGCCACTCCGAAGTCGTGGTCGAGAAGACGGCATCGGTGGAGAAGGCAATGCCGGGAGACACCATCTCCTACACGATCGCCGCTGAGAACGTGAGCGACGATTCGGCAGCCGAAGGCGTGATTATCACAGACGAGATTCCGGCAACCCTCAAGGTGACCGACATCTCGTGGCCGGGAGAGGGTGACGCCACCGTCTTCCCGAACTGGGAGTCGTGTGACATCGCGGGAGCCAACGCTCAGGGCTACGGCGGAACCATTACCTGCACCCTGTTCGGACCGCTGCAGCCGGCAGGCTTGGAGGGCGGAGTCTCCGCCGCTCCGACGCTGACCGTCAAGGCTACGGTCTCGGCATCGGCGCCTGCTGGCCAGATCACCAACGTGGCAATCGTGAATTACCACACCTTCGGTGACCCGGAAGATTCCGGCCGCGACAGCGACGACGCCGTCGTCACGATTGGTGCCGCGAACAAGCCGCTGCCGGCGACCGGTGGACCGGTGAATGGCGCCTGGGTGATTCTGGGCCTGCTGGGAGTACTCGGCGGATCGCTCCTGCTGATCAACCGCCGCCGACGCGGGGAGGTTCATGCTCAGGTATGACACGCACACCGCGCGACACCTCTGAGGCGCACGCCTCCCGGTGAAGCCTAACGGTGATGGGGAGGAGCCAAACGACTCCTCCCCATCACCGTTTCTGTGTTGCTCGGGGCTTGTTCTTGAGGTTTTCTGGGAGGTCTTTGTCTGTTGGCTGTGAGGTCTTCATGGCATACGGAGATGTGACCTGTGACTTGCGGAGGATAACGCGGCTCTTTGCGGAGATAGCACGACGGGGGTTCGGGGATATCGGCGGTATCGAGCTTTCTCTTCTGGTCTTTTGCGGAGATCGCCGCTAAGGCCCTTGTCTGCCCCATAGCGTCTGGGTGTCGGTTGGGGGCCGACTGTGTGGTTCCCGCGATGGCTAGTGACCTCCCGTGCTAGCGAGCAGCAAACGAAGGAACCCCTCATGTCGAATTCTCGATCGCGATGGTCCGCCAAGCGCACCCGTCGGGCGACCCACATTCCGATGAACCTGTGGAAGTCGCTGACCTCACACGCTGAGCTTGGTGAACCTCGATCGAGAGGCGCCAGCCGCCTCAGCGGCGGGCCGGTGCACAAGTGGGCCGCGATCATTGCCGTCGGTGTCGTCGTTTTCGGTGGCCTCACCGCGGTCGATGCGGTCAACGCTCCGCAGGCTGCCGCCGCGACAATCACAGTCCCGCCGGCAGAAAACGTGCAGGCGCGCATGGACGGCCACATCGGCTACACCGCGGCCTCACCGGGAGGAAGCGCGAACGCTGCGGCAGGGGACGACTATCGATACGGCTCCGCCGGCAATGGCACGACGAGCGGTTCGATCGGCAACCCGGGTGGTTCTGCAGGTTCCAGCGGTTCTAACTACTCCAACGGCAACACGGCCTACCTCGGAGACGGGAACACCGTATGGTCTGCGCACGGTGACCAGCGAGGTTCCGGAGGTCAGCTGAACCTCTCGGGTCAGAGTGCGCTGGGATTCTCACCGCGCGGCATCAGCACCGTTCAAACCGGGGAAATCTTCAACCTGGGCCGCGTGTCTCACCAAAACAACCCGGTGACTGCTACCAACCAGTACTTCCGAGGTGACCTGGACATTCGCTTCCTCACCATGGATCTGTCCTACACCTGGCAGATGAACGAGACGCCGAACCAGTGCAATGGCAATAACTGTGCCGACGACTTCACTACCTTCCTCAACCAGTTTTCCCCGCAAACGTTCGTTCACACTGACGGGTTGACCTACACCCTCGTGGTTCAGGGCTTCGTGTCGCCGCAGGGGTCGAACAACACCTGCAACGCCACGGTGCCCAGCATCTCCGGTGTGATCAACCAGTTCCGCACGGTGGAGAATCAGACCACATACGGTTGCCTCTACGCCTCGATCGAGCAGGTACGCCAGGTGACGGTGAACAAGGTTGTCGCCTCCCCGTACACCACCGCCCCCGCGCGCACATTCGCTTTCACCAGCTCGTCGACGCTGGCGGGCTCGCCGTGGGCCTCTAACTTCTCGCTGACGGACGGCTCATCGGTTGTTCGCCCATACAACAGCGGTGAGAGCCTCACCATCACCGAGGGCGTGCAGGCAGATCCCTGGGCATTCACCAGCGTCGCGTGTGTTGACGGTACCGGATCCGCCATCCCGGGCATCACGGTAAGCGGTCAATCGATCACGATTCCGCGCGGCACCACTGCCACAACGGCAAATGCCTCCGACATCACCTGTACCTACACGAACACCTACACACCGCGCGCTACCGTCACCCTCGTCAAGCAGGTCACCTCAACCGGCCAACAGGCGCCGGTTGCTCAGCCCGCGCACTGGACGCTGAATGCACAGGGCCAGGGTGTCGTGAGCAGCCAGCTCGTCACGGGCCCAGGTAACTCCGCAACCGTCACCAACCAGAGCGTGATCGCGGGCACCTACCGGCTCGGCGAGGTTGCTAACAACCCATCAACCACCGCCGGGTACGTGCAAAACGGGCCATGGACCTGCACCAACGGGGTGACGGTCAACGCGAACAGCGAGATCACGCTGACGCACGGCCAAAGCACGACCTGTACCGTGCGTAACCTGTTCCAGACTGGCACGCTGGAGATCACCAAGACGGTCACATCTCCCGCCAACGGTTACACGCAAGGAACGGCCAAGCCCTTCACCGCGCAGTACTCCTGCTCCGTGGCCGGCGGCACTCCCATCACCGGCCAGGTGACGATTAACCCGGCAGCCGCCAACGGAAATGCCGGTGCGGTTGCGAGCATCCCGAACCTCCCGGCTGGCGCAAGCTGCACGGTAACCGAGCTGAACGCGCCCACGGGTACCTCCACCGACCTCACCAACGGTTCATACGTTTGGGGATCGCCGGTTGCGACCCCCGGCTCGACGGTGCTCATCACGGCCAATGCGGCCACCCGAGTAAACCTCACCAACCCGGTCACCCAGAACACCGGATCCCTCGTCATCAGCAAGCAGGTGACGCCGCGTGCTGGCGTGCCGAGCGCGGGCTACACCGGCGGCAACCGCACGTTCGCAATCAACTACTCATGTGTCATCGGTGGCGCGACCACTGCTTCCGGTGTACGCAACGTTGCAGCGGGTTCCAGCGTGACTGTCACCGGCATCCCGGCGACCTCGGTCTGTACCCTCAGCGAGACGCAGAGCGCCGCTGCCGGAGACTTTGCCGACGCTTCCTACCGCTGGGATGGCACGAGCTTTACGCAGCCCGCAATCATCCCCGCCAACGGCGAGTCCGCGGGCACGGTCGTGAACTACTTCACGCGAGACCTCGCGACCCTGACGATCGCCAAGACCGTTCAGGGTGACGGCTACACCGGCGGCGACTTCACCATCAACTACGCCTGCGGTCAGGGCGACAGCGCTGTCACCGGCAGCGTCGTTATCGCGCATGGCGAGTCTGAGCAGGTTCAGGTGCCGTCGGGCGTCGCCTGCACCGTCGTTGAGATGGAAGACCGCCCCGGCCTTGCGCCCGGGTACGTGTGGCAAGACGCCACCTACGCTGGCCTCACCAATGGTTCCGTCACCGCGACGATCGCACAGCCCGCAACCGTCACGGTCACGAACCCGACGGCCATCGGCTTTAACCGCATTTCGGTGACCAAGCAGATCGCGAACTACGCGGCCGACGTATCACCCGGAACCACGTTTGATGTCACCGTCGCCTGCAACCAGCCGGCGCAGGGCGAAGCAACCAACTACTCCGGCGTCTTCACCTTCACCACGCCGTTGGGTGGGGCACAGCAGACCCCTTACCTCCCGATCGGAACCTCGTGCACGGTCGTTGAGACAGCGTTGCCGAGTGGTAGCGATGACCTGCCAGGGGCCTCGTACTCCTGGTCGAGCACCCCGGTTTATGTGGGGCTCACCGATGGTGCCATTACGGTTCCGGCGTCGACGACGCCCGCGTCGGCCACGGTTATCAATGACGTCAACCGCGTGTACGGCGCACTGAACATCACCAAAGAGGTCGTAAACAACGCCTCGATCGGGTTGTCGGCTCCGTTTAGTGGAACCTGGGCCTGCACGTTCGGCGGCGAACCCCACGCAAGCGGCACCTGGACGGTCCCGGCCTCCGGTGGAGCGGCAACGCTCACCAGCACTGTCGGCAACCACGAGGCGTTGCTTGTCGGCAGCACCTGCAGCGTTGACGAAGCAGCCCCGGAAAACCCGGTGCCCGGCGACAACTCGTATGTCTGGGCGGTCACGCTGCCCGCAGACATCCTGCCGGTCACGGTCGAGGGCACCAGCGCGACCGTGACCAACACGATCACCCGCACCACCGGCTCGTTCTCGGTCGCAAAAAATGTGATCGGCGGAACCGCAGGCGAGCAGTTCGAAGCCGCCGACTTTACCTTCGACTACGTATGTGAGCCGCCCAGCGGCGCCGACATCACCGGAACCATCGGTGTCGCCGCAGGCGCCACCGGCGACGGACCGGACGGAGTTCCCGCAGGTTCGGTATGTACGGTCACGGAACGCACCGGTGCAGATTTGCCGGCGCCGATTGACCCGTACCGCTGGGACGGCGTGACGTTTGACGTCACGGGTGCGTCCGGAACGCCGGTGACCGATGGCATCACGTTCACCACGCCGGCAGATGGTGTGGCGGTTGCCGTTTCGGCAACAAACAGCATCTCGGCACGCACCGGCAGCGTGAGCGTCAACAAGACGTTCACCCAGCTCGATGGCGGCTTCGTTGGCGGCACGAGCGAGATCTTCCCGATGACGCTCACCTGCACCGACCCGGCAACGGGCAGCTCCGCGCAGTTCGGCGCCACGCAGACCATCGCGAACGATGGCACGGCAACGTGGAATGACATTCCCATCGGCCTCGTCTGCTCGGTGCAGGAGAGCGCGATCTTGGCTGGCGGACTGAAGGATGCCTCCTTCGCATGGGCGGCACCGGCCTACAGCCACCCCGATGGCGTGACGGTCCTCGAGAGCGACACCCCGACGATGACCGTCACCAACTCGATGGTGCGCGTCTACGGTGAAATCTCCGTCGCGAAGATCTTCGACGACGGCGGCTTCCCCGCGGTCGTCGCAGGCGACCGCACCTACAGCGGCGCATGGTCTTGCTCCTACGATGGCGGAACCGTTGCTGCCGGCACCTGGACCGGAACCGGCTCATCGGCTGGCACGGTTGCGACGCTTACCGCAACCACCGGATCGGCCACCGAAGTTCTGCTCACCTCGTCTTGCACGGTGACAGAAGACACGCTTTCAGCGCCGAGCGCGAGCGACAGCTCGTTCTACTGGCTGGACCCCGTGCTTCTGGGTGTGACCTCGGTCAATGAGACCCCGAGCGCGAACCAGATGACGGTCACAAACGAGCTGGCGCGCAACACCGGATCGGTGACAGTCGCCAAGACGCTGTCCGGCGCAGACGGCTACGTCGGCGACGGCTTCGCCGGGTTCCCGGTTGGCATCGCGTGTGCCCTCGACCCCGCCGACATCGACAACGAACTCGCCGTGAACCGCATGACGGGAACAGCAACCGTGCTCCCGGGCGCGGCAGCGGTCACCCTGATCAACGATGTTCCGCGTGGCTGGACCTGCGCGGTCAACGAGGGTGCGTTCTCCGGCGGCCTGTACGACGGTTCCTACGCCTGGGGTGATGAGACCATCACCGTTGACGGCGAGGAGACTACTTCACTCACGATTGCCGAGACGCCGCGCGCCGTTGTTGTTGACAACAACATCGTGCGCCTGACCGGCAGCATCGAGATCGAAAAGCAGATTGCGGCTGGCCTCGAGCACGCCGTCAGCGACGGAGCAACCTTCAGCGGCGCATACTCGTGCATCTACGACGAGGGCACGCCGCGCGAGGAGACCTTCTCCGGAACCTGGTCGGTGACGGACGCGGGAGACGCGACGCTTGTGGGCGACACCGTCTTGCCGTTGGGCACGGTCTGCGACGTGACAGAAGAGACGCCGAACCCGGCCGACCTGGTCGACGTTTCATGGGCTTGGGGCACGCCGGTCGTTGCACCGCAGAGCGCAACGGTTACGGCAAACGGTCCGGCATCGTTCACCGTCACGAACACCCCGCAACGCGTGTACTCCACGGTGGAAATCACCAAGGAGCTCGTTGGACCGAGCACCGGGTTCGCTAACCCCGCACTGACAGTCGCTGGCACCTGGTCCTGCACCTACGGTGGCGCAGTTGTCGCGACTGGTCGCTGGACGGCCCCTGCCGCTGGCGGCGCTGCCACCCTTGACCCGGCGAACCCGCAGATTCCGCTCACGTCGCAGTGCGAATCGGCAGAAGACACCTTAGACACCACGGTCTTCGTCGATGAGTCCTACGTGTGGGGCGCACAGCCCGCGGTGCAGACAGCCGACGTGGTTGCTGGTGAGCCGGCAAGCATGACGTTTGTCAACACCGTCGAGCGCGTCTACGGTACCTTCGCCATCACGAAGCAGATCAACCGCGGTGCCGGTGTGAGCGACCTCGTTCCGTCGGCTGGTATCGAATACTCCGGCACCTACGCATGTTCGTACGGTGGGGTAGAAGAAGCACCCAAGCCGTGGACAATCGTCGGCACCGGAACCTTCACCGCCCCTGATGCGTACTACGTCGGCACCCAGTGCCGCATCGTAGACGAAAACGCACCATCGGCGCCGGTACCCGGCGACGCCTCCTACCAGTGGGCGGGTCACTCGTTCAGCAGCCCCGTCACCCTCGGGGCAAACCCCGCGGTAGCAACGGCGACGGTATGGAACTCGGTCATGCGAGTCACGGGCGAGTTCTCCGTGACGAAGGCCTTCCAGGGTGACGCATCCGGCCTGCTCGACGCCGATCCGTTCTACAGCTTCGAGTGGTCCTGCGTGGCAGACAACGGTGACGTGTTCCCGGCCGCGGGCGCCAACAACACCTTCGCGATCACCGCGGGAGGCACGTGGAGCCCGGCTGACGAAGACCTCACCATTCCTACCGGAAGCGAGTGCACCGTCACCGAAACCGGCGTGCCAGCGGTCACCGACCCGTCGTACACATGGTCTACCGCCATGTCGATCAGCGGCGCGACCGGCACAGCCAATGGTTCCACGATGGTGTTTGAGACTCCGGCAGACGCGGATGCTGCGGTGCTGGTAACGGCCACGAACACACTGTCGCGTGAAATGGGCAGCTACACGGTGCGTAAGGATGCCGACCCGGTGAGCGGAAGCACCGTGATGCCGGGCGACACCATCACCTACACGGTGACCGTCACCCCGGGCGCTGCTGGCTTCGTGGACGACGTTGTCGTGACCGATGATCTGAGCGCAGTGTTGCCATACGCAACCCTTGACGAGGCCACCATCACGGCCACGCAGGGTGCAACCGATGTTGTCGACAATTCGCTGGTGTGGACCGTGGGGCGCGTGAACGTTGGCGAGCCGCTGACTCTCACCTACCAGGTGACCGTCAACGCCGACCAGTGGGGCATCGAACTGCGCAACAGCGTGACCACGACGGGTGAGAACCCGCCGGAGGAGTGCGAGCAGTGCTCGACCGTGCATTACACGCCGGCGTGGGAGATCAGCAAGACGTCTGACCCGGCAAGCGGATCCGCCGTGGTTGCTGGCACCGTGATCACCTACACGCTGACGGCCGTGAACACCACGGCCAACGCGACGGTCACGGGCGCCACGGCGACCGACGATCTCGCCGGCGTGCTGGCGTACGCGGAGCTTGGCACGCTGCCAGACAGCCTCACCAATGACGGCGGCGTGCTGACGTGGGCAATTCCCACGCTCGCGCCGGGAGAGTCGACGAGTGTCAGCTACGCGGTGACCGTGCTGGATGGCTTCGACGGCGTGACCTTTAACAACGGTGTCGTGCCCGGCGACGGTGGCGAATGCGTCGAGAGCTGCACCACGACGCACCACACCCCGGCATGGACCCTCGCGAAGTCGAGCGATCCGGCCTCCGGAACCATGGTGCTTGCGGGCGAAGAGGTGACGTACACGCTGACCATCACCAACACGGGCCCGGTCGCAGTACCCGCCGCTTCCGCGCAAGATGACCTGAGCGACGTGCTTGCGCACGCCGATCTGGTTGAGCCGCTGCCCGCTGGTTTGACGCTGGACGGTACGACGCTGACCTGGAACGCCGGCGCGATTGCGGTCGACGGCTCGGTGTCGGTGAGCTACACGGTTGTCGTTCATGACGACGCTCGCGGCGTGACGCTGCGTAACGTTGTCGTGCCGACCGGCCCTGGTGGCGAGTGTGAGGGTTCTTGCACGACGGAGCACCCGGTTCCGGCGTGGTCGCTGACCAAGACGAGCGATCCGGCATCCGGAACGGCCGTGGTTCCTGGTCAAGAGGTCACCTACACGCTGACCGTGACCAACACCGGCCAGGTCGCCACTTCGGTGACGGCGCAGGATGACCTGACCGAGGTGCTGGCACACGCTGCCCTGGTGGGCGCGCTGCCTGACGAGCTGACGCTGGACGGCAACACCCTCACATGGGATGCCGGAACCGTTGCGGCCGGTGCTTCGGTGTCGGTGAGCTACACGGTCGTCGTCAACGACGACGCCCGTGGCGTGACGCTGCGCAACGTGGTGGTTCCCACCAGCCCCGGCGGCGAGTGTGTTGAGGCCTGCACGACGGAACACCCGGTTCCGGCGTGGACGCTGATGAAGACGAGCGACCCGGCTTCGGGATCAACCGTGCTGCCCGGCGACGAGGTTACCTACACCCTGACCATCACCAACCCTGGCCCCGTGCCGACGGTGGCGACCGCCGAAGACGACCTGAGCGCGGTTCTGGCTCACGCCGATATCGTTGGCGCCCTGCCTGATGAGTTGACGCTTGACGGCACGACGCTGACGTGGAATGCCGGAACCATTGAGGTTGGCGATTCGGTGTCGGTGAGCTACACGGTCGTCGTTCACGACGACGCCCGTGGCGTGACGCTACGCAACGTGGTGGTTCCGACGAGCCCCGGCGGTCAGTGTGTTGAGGCGTGCACGACGGAGCACCCGGTTCCGGCTTGGACGCTGACCAAGACGAGCGACCCGGCCTCCGGCTCGACCGTTGTGCCAGGTCAAGAGGTGACGTACACGCTGACGATCGAAAACACCGGCCCGACGGTGGTGGATTCGGCTACCGCCGAAGATGACCTGAGCGATGTGCTTGCGCATGCCGATCTGGTTGAGCCGCTGCCCGCTGGCTTGACGCTGGACGGAACGACGCTGACCTGGAACGCCGGCGCGATTGCGGTCGACGGCTCGGTGTCGGTGAGCTACACGGTTGTCGTTCACGATGACGCTCGTGGCGTGACGCTGCGTAACGTTGTGGTTCCGACGAGCCCTGGTGGCGAGTGTGAGGGTTCGTGCACGACGGAGCACCCGGTTCCGGCGTGGTCGCTGACCAAGACCAGCGACCCAGCCTCCGGTACTACCGTGTTGCCTGGCCAGGAGGTCACGTACACGCTGACGGTGACCAACACCGGTCCGGTCGCCATCACGTCGGCGACGGCAATCGATGACCTGGCCGCGGTGCTGGGGCATGCCGACATCGTGGGTGATCTGCCCGATGGCTTGACGCTGGACGGCACAACGCTCACGTGGACCACCGGCGAAGTCGGAGTCGACGAGTCGGTTTCGATCAGCTACACCGTGGCGGTTCACGATGACGCTCGCGGCGTGACGCTGCGTAACGTGGTCGTGCCGAGCGGCCCCGGCGGCGAGTGCGAGGGTTCGTGCACGACGGAGCACCCGGTTCCGGCGTGGTCGCTGACCAAGACCAGCGACCCGGCCTCGGGAACCACGGTGCTGCCTGGCCAGGAGGTCACGTACACGCTGACCGTCACGAACACCGGCCCGGTCGCGACCACCGCGACCGCAGAAGACGACCTGACCGAGGTTCTGGCTCACGCCGACCTCATCGGCGATCTGCCGGATGGTGCAACGTTGGACGGTACGACCCTCACGTGGAACACCGGAACCATCGGTGCTGGTGAGTCGGTATCGATCAGCTACACCGTGGTGGTGCACACCGACGCTCGTGGCGTGACGCTGCGCAACGTGGTGGTACCCACCAGCCCCGGCGGCGAGTGTGTTGAGGCCTGCACGACCGAGCACCCGGTTCCGGCGTGGTCGCTGACCAAGACCAGCGACCCGGCCTCCGGAACCACCGTGGTGCCCGGCCAGGAGGTTACCTACACGCTGACGATCGAGAACACCGGTCCGGTTGCCATCGAATCGGCGACGGCCGCAGACAACTTGGCAGATGTGCTAGCACACGCCGACGTTGTCGGGTCGCTTCCCGACGGCTTGACGCTGGATGGCACCACGCTCACGTGGACGACGGGAGCGATCGGCGTCGGTGAATCGGTGTCGGTGAGCTACACGGTTGTCGTTCACGATGACGCTCGCGGTGTGACGCTGCGCAACGTCGTGGTTCCGACGAGCCCTGGTGGCGAGTGTGAAGGCAGCTGCACGACGGAGCACCCGGTTCCGGCGTGGTCGCTGACCAAGACCAGCGACCCGGCAACGGGAACCACCGTACTGCCCGGCCAGGAAGTCACCTACACGCTGACGGTTACCAACACCGGCCCGGTCGCAACAGCGGTCACGGCCCAAGACGACCTGACCGACGTGTTGGCGCACGCCGACCTGGTTGGCGACCTGCCCGACGGCTTGACGCTGGACGGTACGACGCTGACGTGGGACGCCGGAACCATCGCAGCCGGTGACAGCGTCTCGGTCAGCTACACGGTGGCGGTTCACGAAGACGCTCGCGGCGTGACGCTGCGCAACGTCGTCGTGCCGACCAGCCCTGGCGGCGAATGTGAGGGCGATTGCACAACCGAGAACCCGGTTCCCGCGTGGTCGCTGACCAAGACCAGCGACCCGGCATCGGGAAGCACGGTGCTGCCTGGCCAGGAGGTTACCTACACGTTGACAGTGACGAACACCGGACCTGTTGCGACAACGGCAACCGCCGAAGATGACCTCTCCGAGGTATTGGCTCACGCCGACCTCGTCGGAGAACTGCCGGCCGGCGCAACGCTGGATGGCACGACGCTCACGTGGAACACCGCAACCATCGGTGTTGGTGAGTCGGTGTCGATCAGCTACACCGTTGTTGTGCATGCTGATGCGCTCGGCGAAACCCTGCGCAACGTCGTGGTTCCGACCGGCCCTGGTGGCGAGTGTGAAGGCAGCTGCACGACGGAGCACCCGGTTCCGGCGTGGTCGCTGACTAAGACCAGCGACCCGGCATCCGGATCGTCTGTGCTCCCCGGCGACGAGGTGACCTACACGCTGACCATCGAGAACACCGGTCCAGTGGCTGTCGGAGCAACCGCTCAAGACGACCTCACGGAAGTCTTGGCGCACGCCGATCTGGTGAGCGAGTTGCCCGCGGGCCTCACGCTTGACGGCATGACGCTCACCTGGAATGCCGGAACCATCGGTGTCGGCGAGTCCGTCTCGGTCAGCTACACGGTGGTGGTTCACGCCGACGCACGCGGCGCCACGTTGCGCAACGTGGTCGTGCCCACCACCCCGGGTGGCGAGTGCGAGGTGTCCTGCACGACGGATCACTTGGTTCCGGCGTGGTCGTTGACGAAGTCGAGCGACCCCGCATCGGGTTCGTCCGTCAAGCCGGGCGAGCACATCACCTACACCCTGACCGCAACGAACATTGGCGAGGCGAACCTCACCGGCGCTCTTGCGATCGATGACCTGAGCGGTGTGCTCGAGCACGCAACCCTCGCTGGTGACCTGCCAGCCGGACTCACGCTCAGTGGTGAAACGCTGACCTGGCAGATTCCGGACCTCGCGCCCGGTGCTACCGCCTCCGTGAGCTACATCGTCACGGTGAAGGCAGACGCGAAGGGCGTGACGATCAAGAACGTCGTGACCCCGGGCGGCACGCCTGGCGGCGACTGCGTGGAGAGCTGCTCGACCGACCACGAGGTTCCGACGCCTCCGGTCAAGCCGCCGCTTCCCGCAACCGGTAGCGCGAACACGCTGCCGTGGGGTCTCGCCGGAGGGTTTGCACTCATGGTGGGAGCTGCGCTGATCTTCATGCGCCGCAACCGACGCGAAATGCAAGACTGAGATGTTGCCGATCAGTGAACGTCGACGCTGGGAGGTGCAGACGCTGCTGTGACGCAAAACGAGGGCGGGTCGCTCCCGCCTTCGTATCAGACGCCGCGCTGAAAATAGGCGTCTGATGCTGGCGGGGGAGAGCCTCGGAAGTCTCCCCCGCCACACCTCTTTCGCAACACCCGGGTTCCGGAACCTGTCCCTTGGTTCCGGAACTCTTCCATTTGCGCGCGGGAATGGCGACGGTTTCGCGCGGGAATGGCGACGGCGCGTGCCTCGTGCGGCCGCGCCGAAATAGGGGCGGAGACTGGGGATCGGCTGAGCGCGACACGCCCGGGTTTGCGGCATGGTTCCGCGTCTGGCAAACTAGGTAAGTTCCACATTTCGACGGCGCTATTTGCGTGCGTGCGAATCACCACCAGGGCTGTGCATAGGCGGCGCGAAAGCGCAGAGATCTAGGCCGCGGGTCGGAGAACATCACAAGCCAAAACGAATGACTGTCGGCATGCCGCCAGAACAGGGGAGGCGCTGGGGAGAAATCCCTGGTCTGATATCAAAATAGTGGTGCAGCATCGAGTCACGTGAGTGACACGAAAGTGCCAGGCGCAGATGAGATTGCTGCGCCCAGTGCGTCCAATGCCCGAGAGGTATGACGCGGAAAGAGAGAAAAAGAGATGGCGGGACAAAAGATCCGCATCCGACTGAAGTCGTATGACCACGAGGTCATCGATTCGTCGGCTCGTAAGATCGTCGACACCGTGACCCGTGCGGGCGCGACCGTTGTGGGCCCCGTGCCCCTTCCGACGGAAAAGAACGTGGTGGCAGTCATCCGTTCACCGCACAAGTACAAGGACAGCCGCGAGCACTTCGAGATGCGCACCCACAAGCGCCTCATCGACATCATCGACCCGACGCCTAAGGCTGTCGACTCGCTGATGCGCCTCGACCTTCCTGCCGATGTCAACATCGAGATCAAGCTGTAAGGGCGGGGATCAGAATGGTTGATATCAACAACAAGGTTTCCAAGGGTCTGCTCGGCACGAAGCTCGGCATGACCCAGGTCTGGAACGAAAACGGCAAGCTCATCCCGGTAACGGTTATCGAGCTGGCGCCGAACGTGGTTACGCAGATCCGTACCCCCGAGCGCGACGGCTACAACGCTGTTCAGATCGCTTACGGTCAGATCGACCCCCGCAAGGTGAACAAGCCCCTCACGGCTCACTTCGAGGCAGCAGGCGTTACGCCCCGCCGCCACGTAACGGAGATCCGCACCGCTGACGCCGGCGACTACTCGCTCGGCCAGGAGCTCACGGTTGACGGAACCTTCGAAGCCGGCCAGCTCGTCGACGTTGTCGGCACGAGCAAGGGCAAGGGCACCGCTGGTGTCATGAAGCGCCACAACTTCGCTGGTGTTTCTGCTTCGCACGGTGCACACCGCAACCACCGTAAGCCCGGTTCTATCGGTGCTTCGTCGACCCCGTCGCGCGTCTTCAAGGGCATGCGCATGGCTGGTCGTATGGGTAACGAGCGCGTGACCGTTCTTAACCTCACGGTGCACTCCATCGACACCGAAAAGGGACTCATGCTCGTTAAGGGCGCAGTTCCCGGTGCACGTGGCCGCATCGTCTTCGTCCGCAACGCAGTGAAGGGTGCCTAATTATCATGGCTGACTCCACGCTTACGCTCGACGTTCAGGGTGCTGGTGGCAAGAAGGCCGGTTCGGTCGAACTGCCCGCCGCAATCTTCGACGTCGCAACGAACGTCCCGCTGATCCACCAGGTTGTTGTTGCCCAGCAGGCAGCTGCTCGCCAGGGTACCCACTCGACCAAGCGTCGCGGTGAGGTTTCCGGTGCTGGTCGCAAGCCGTTCAAGCAGAAGGGTACGGGTAACGCTCGTCAGGGCTCGATCCGTGCACCGCACATGACCGGTGGTGGCATTGTTCACGGCCCGAAGCCGCGCGACTACTCGCAGCGCACCCCCAAGAAGATGATCGCTGCTGCCCTCCTGGGTGCACTGAGCGACCGTGTTCGTGGCGAGCGTCTGCACGTTATCGACTCCTTCGGCATCGAGGGCACGCCCTCGACCAAGAAGGCTTCGGCTCTGCTGAAGTCGTTCCCGGGCAAGAACGTCCTCGTTGTGCTTACGCGCGACGACGAGGTGAGCCTGCTCAGCGTGCGCAACCTCGAGAACCTTCACGTTCTCGCTGTTGACCAGCTGAACGCTTACGACGTGCTCGTCTCCGACGACATCGTCTTCACCAAGGCAGCCTTCGACGCGTTCGTCGCAGCGAAGACTGGCGCTGAGGAGGTTTCGGCATGACCGTAAACAAGGACCCGCGCGACATCATCTTCAAGCCGGTTGTCTCGGAGAAGTCCTACGGACTCATCGACGAGGGCAAGTACACCTTTGAGGTGGACCCCCGCGCAACGAAGACCGAAATCAAGCTCGCTATCGAGAAGATCTTCGGCGTCAAGGTCGCGTCTGTTAACACCATCAACCGCGTCGGCAAGGTACGCCGCACCCGCTTCGGCATGGGCAAGCGCAAGGACACCAAGCGCGCCATTGTTGCTCTGAAGTCGGGCTCGATCGACATCTTCACGTCGGTCGGCTAAGCGGAAAGAGGACGAGAAACATGGCTATTCGTAAGTACAAGCCCACGACGCCTGGTCGTCGCGGCTCGTCGGTTGCCGACTTCGCTGAAATCACGCGTTCCACGCCTGAGAAGTCGCTGCTGCGTCCGCTGTCGAAGACCGGTGGTCGTAACAACCAGGGTCGCATCACGACCCGTCACATCGGTGGTGGCCACAAGCGCCAGTACCGCGTTATCGACTTCCGTCGTAACGACAAGGACGGCGTCAACGCAACCGTTGCTCACATCGAGTACGACCCCAACCGCACGGCACGCATTGCGCTCCTGCACTACGTCGACGGAACCAAGCGCTACATCCTGGCTCCGAACAAGACCAAGCAGGGCGACATCATTGAGTCGGGCGCAAGCGCCGACATCAAGCCGGGTAACAACCTGCCGCTGAAGAACATCCCCACGGGTACTGTTATTCACGCAATCGAGCTTCGCCCCGGTGGCGGCGCAAAGATCGCTCGCTCGGCTGGTGTCTCGGTTCGTCTGGTTGCAAAGGACGGCAACTTCGCGCAGCTGCGCATGCCGTCTGGCGAAATCCGCAACGTCGACGCTCGTTGCCGCGCAACGATCGGCGAGGTCGGCAACGCCGAGCAGTCGAACATCAACTGGGGTAAGGCTGGCCGCATGCGCTGGAAGGGCGTTCGCCCGACCGTTCGTGGTGTCGCTATGAACCCGGTTGACCACCCGCACGGTGGTGGTGAGGGTAAGACCTCTGGTGGTCGTCACCCTGTTTCCCCTTGGGGCCAGGCCGAGGGCCGTACCCGTCACGCAAACAAGGAAAGCGACAAGTACATCGTGCGTCGCCGTACCGCTGGCAAGAAGCGTAAGTAGGAGTCAAGAAGATGCCACGCAGTCTGAAGAAGGGCCCCTTCGTCGACGAGCACCTGCTTCGCAAGGTCAGCTCGCAAAACGAAGCGGGAACGAAGAACGTCATCAAGACCTGGTCGCGCCGATCGATGATCGTGCCGTCCATGCTCGGACACACGATCGCCGTTCACGACGGTCGCAAGCACATCCCCGTATTTGTTACGGAGACGATGGTTGGCCACAAGCTGGGCGAGTTCGCGCCCACCCGCACCTTCCGCGGCCACGTGAAGGACGACAAGAAGGGCCGCCGCCGCTAAGCGGGGGCGCAGAGGAGAAGAAATGGTGGAGTCCATCGCACGCGTGCGACACATCCGCGTGACCCCTCAGAAGGCTCGTCGCGTCGTTGCGCTGATCAAGGGAAAGCAGGCTGAAGAAGCCCTCGCAATCCTGAAGTTCGCGCAGCAGGCAGCTTCGGAGCCGATCTACAAGCTGGTCCACTCGGCCATCGCCAATGCCCGCGTTACCGCGGACAAGAACGGTGAACCGCTGGACGAGTCGGACCTGTTCGTATCGAACGCATATGTGGACGAGGGCACGACGCTGAAGCGTTTCCGGCCCCGTGCACAGGGTCGCGCATTCCAGATTAAGAAGCGCACGAGCCACATCACGGTCGTGCTTTCGACGCCGGAGGCAGCTGATGCTGCTCCTGCGGCTAAGAAGAAGGCGAGCAAGTAATGGGACAGAAGGTTAACCCGTACGGCTTCCGCCTCGGTATTACGACGGACCACGTGTCACGTTGGTTCTCGGACTCGACGAAGCCCGGCCAGCGTTACGCTGACTACGTCGCCGAGGACATCAAGATCCGTCAGCTGCTGCAGACGCAGCTGGATCGTGCCGGTGTCAGCAACATCGAGATCGAGCGCACCCGTGACCGCGTTCGTGTGGACATCCACACGGCTCGCCCGGGTATCGTCATCGGTCGCCGTGGTGCTGAGGCTGAGCGCATCCGCGCTGACCTTGAGAAGCTCACCGGCAAGCAGATCCAGCTGAACATCCTCGAGGTTCGTAACCCCGAGGCTGACGCTCAGTTGGTTGCACAGGGCATCGCAGAGCAGCTCACCGCTCGCGTGGCATTCCGCCGCGCGATGCGTAAGGGCCTCCAGGGTGCTCAGCGTGCAGGCGCTAAGGGTATCCGTATCCAGGTCTCCGGCCGCCTCGGCGGCGCCGAGATGAGCCGCTCGGAGTTCTACCGCGAAGGTCGCGTGCCGCTGCACACGCTTCGTGCGAACATCGACTACGGCTTCTACGAGGCAAAGACCACCTTCGGCCGTATCGGTGTGAAGGTATGGATCTACAAGGGCGACCTGACCAACAAGGAACTCGCTCGCGAGCAGGCTAACGCGCCCAAGTCGCGTGGCCGTGACGACCGTGGCGGCGACCGCCGTCGTGCCCCGCGTAACAACGCTGAGGCACCGGTTTCGGAAGGAGCATCGGCGTAATGCTTATCCCTCGTAAGGTTAAGTTCCGCAAGCAGCACCACCCCAAGCGTGATGGTGCAGCTACCGGCGGAACCAAGGTTTCGTTCGGCGAGTACGGCATTCAGGCCCTGACTTCCGCATACGTCACCAACCGTCAGATCGAGTCCGCTCGTATCGCAATGACCCGTCACATCAAGCGTGGTGGAAAGGTGTGGATCAACATCTACCCCGACCGTCCGCTGACGAAGAAGCCGGCCGAAACCCGCATGGGTTCCGGTAAGGGTTCGCCCGAGTGGTGGGTCGCAAACGTCAAGCCGGGTCGCGTCCTCTTCGAGGTCGCCGGTGTTAGCGAGGAGCTTGCTCGCGAAGCCATGACCCGTGCCATCCATAAGCTGCCGCTCAAGGCACGCATCATCAAGCGCGAGGAAGGCGACGCATAATGGCGATCGGCACCAAGACGCTCGCCCCGAGCGAGCTGGACACGTTCGAAGACCAGCGCCTCCTCGAGGAGGTCCGTAAGGCCAAGGAAGAGCTGTTTAACCTGCGCTTCCAGTCGGCAACAGGCCAGCTCGAGAGCCACGGTCGCATCCGCGCCGTCAAGCGCGACATTGCACGCCTGTACACCGTTATCCGCGAGCGCGAGCTGGGCATTCGTGCCACGCCCGCACCCGTCGAGGCGGCTCCCAAGGCGAAGAAGGCTAAGGCGAAGAAGGCTGATGAAGCTGAGGTCGCGAAGGAGGATGCAGAGTAATGGCTGCTAAGGACGAAGCCGTACAGGCTGAAGCCGTTGTGCGCGGTGACCGCAAGTCACGTCGTGGCTACGTTGTCAGCGACAAGATGGACAAAACCATCGTTGTAGAGGTTGAGGACCGCGTTAAGCACCCGCTCTACGGCAAGGTCATCCGTCGCACGTCGAAGGTTAAGGCTCACGACGAGACGAACAGCGCCGGCATCGGCGACCTCGTTCTCATCAACGAGACCCGCCCCCTGAGCGCTACCAAGCGGTGGCGTCTCGTCGAGATCCTCGAGAAGGCCAAGTAAGCCTTCGGGCCTGCTTGGAATAAGGGAGTAACAAGTGATTCAGACTGAATCCCGCCTCAAGGTCGCCGACAACACCGGTGCGAAGGAACTGCTCACGATCCGTGTTCTCGGTGGCTCCGGCCGTCGTTACGCGGGCCTGGGTGACGTCATCGTCGCTACGGTCAAGGACGCAATCCCCGGCGGAAACGTGAAGAAGGGTGACGTCGTTAAGGCGGTCGTCGTCCGCACGAAGAAGCACACGCGCCGTCAGGACGGCTCGTACATCAAGTTCGACGAGAACGCTGCCGTCATCCTGAAGAACGACGGGGAGCCCCGCGGCACCCGTATCTTCGGACCGGTCGGTCGCGAGCTTCGTGACAAGAAGTTCATGAAGATCGTCTCGCTGGCACCGGAGGTTATCTGATCATGGCGAAGATCAAGAAGGGTGACCTCGTTCAGGTCATCACGGGCGCTAAGCCCGAGCGCGGCGGCGACCGCGGCAAGCAGGGTAAGGTCCTCGAGATCTTCACCGAGCAGAACCGCATCATCGTTGAAGGCGTGAACTACATCACGAAGCACTCGCGTGTTGGTCAGTCGCAGCGCGGCACCAAGACCGGTGGCATCGAAACGATGGAAGCACCCATCCACATTTCGAACGTTGCCCTCGTTGACCCCTCGACGAAGAAGACCACCA
Organism: uncultured Microbacterium sp.; assembly: GCA_947503655.1. Taxonomy (GTDB): domain Bacteria; phylum Actinomycetota; class Actinomycetes; order Actinomycetales; family Microbacteriaceae; genus Microbacterium. The sequence goes on along the minus strand of CANNEP010000042.1, from coordinate 3,609 downwards.
AGGTCGGACACCGCGTTGAGGAGCAGACGAAGGACGGCGTCAAGCGCACGGTTCGCGTGCGTTTCGCAAAGAAGAGCGGTAAGGACCTCTGATGAGCAACGCAACTGCTGCGACTGCTGGCAAGATCCAGCCGCGCCTCAAGCAGAAGTACAACGCCGAGATCAAGAAGGCGATGCAGGACGAATTCGGCTACGAAAACGTCATGCAGATTCCCGGCCTGGTCAAGGTTGTTGTAAATACCGGTGTTGGTGAAGCCGCTCGTGACTCTAAGGTCATCGATGGTGCTGTCGCCGACCTGACCGCAATCACCGGTCAGAAGCCGATCGTCACCAAGGCAAAGAAGTCCATCGCACAGTTCAAGCTGCGCGAGGGTCAGGCAATTGGTGCACACGTCACGCTCCGTGGCGACCGTGCATGGGAATTTGTCGACCGCCTGGTTTCGCTCGCACTGCCCCGTATCCGCGACTTCCGCGGTCTCTCGGGCAAGCAGTTCGACGGCAACGGTAACTACACGTTCGGTCTGCAGGAGCAGTCGGTCTTCCACGAGATCGACCAGGACAAGATCGACCGCGTTCGCGGTTTCGACATCACTGTCGTGACCACGGCGAAGACGGATGACGAGGGTCGCGCTCTGCTGCGTCACCTCGGATTCCCCTTCCGCGCTGACGACGCTCAGGCGTAATTAGCTCGGTTTAAACGCCGAAGATTACTCTCACCGGTTGCCCACGTGTCACAACGTGGGCAACCGGCATGAGAGGATAGATCTTTGGTATCCACCACCACAGGTCGGCTCGCGTGTAACGCGGCGTCGAAACCTGGTGAACAAAGGAAATAACACATGACAATGACAGACCCGGTCGCAGATATGCTGACCCGTCTGCGCAACGCGAACTCGGCGCACCACGACTCAGTGACCATGCCGTCGAGCAAGCTCAAGACGCACGTTGCCGATATCCTCAAGTCTGAGGGTTTCATCGCAGGGTGGGAGGTTTCTGACGCACGCGTTGGTAAGAACCTCACGCTGACGCTGAAGTACGGCCAGAACCGTGAGCGCTCGATCGTTGGTATCAAGCGCGTTTCGAAGCCCGGTCTTCGCGTTTACGCAAAGTCGACCGAACTTCCCAAGGTTCTCGGTGGCCTCGGTATCGCCATTCTGTCCACCTCCTCTGGCCTCCTCACGGACCGCCAGGCTGAGAACAAGGGTGTAGGTGGGGAAGTCCTCGCCTACGTTTGGTGATCACTTATGTCACGTATCGGACGTCTTCCCATTAGCATTCCGGCCGGAGTGACCGTTTCGGTCGACGGCTCGGCAGTCTCGGTTAAGGGCCCGAAGGGCGAGCTCGTTCTCAACGTAGCTAGCCCCATCGAGGTCTCGGTCGAGGACAACCAGGTTGTGGTTTCGCGCCCCGACGACGAGCGCGAGTCGCGTTCGCTGCACGGCCTGACCCGCACCCTGATTCACAACGACATCATCGGCGTCACCGAGGGTTACTCCAAGGGCCTTGAGGTTGTCGGAACCGGTTACCGCGTCGCTCAGAAGGGCACCTCGGTAGAGTTCGCCCTCGGCTTCTCGCACCCGGTCATCGTTGAGGCACCCGCGGGCATCACGCTCACGGTTGAGGGCAACAACAAGCTCACCGTCACCGGCATCTCGAAGCAGGCCGTCGGTGAAGCTGCAGCGAACATTCGCAAGATCCGTAAGCCTGAGCCCTACAAGGGCAAGGGTGTGCGTTACGCAGGCGAGGTCGTTCGTCGCAAGGCCGGAAAGGCTGGTAAGTAACCATGGCTGTGAAGTCGAAGTCAGTCGCACGTGCACGTCGTCACGCGCGTCTTCGCAAGCACATCGTTGGTACGGCAGAGCGTCCGCGCCTCGTTGTAACCCGTTCGGCACGTCACGTGTTCGTCCAGATCGTCGACGACAGCAAGGGTCACACCCTCGTTTCGGCATCGACGCTCGAGACCGACCTTCGTGCAAACGACGGTGACAAGACCGCAAAGGCACGCAAGGTTGGGGAACTCCTCGCCGAGCGCGCAAAGGCTGCCGGTATCGAGGCAGTTGTGTTCGACCGTGGCGGTAACCGCTACGCCGGCCGCGTTGCAGCAATTGCAGACGGCGCCCGCGAGGGAGGGTTGAACCTGTGAGCGAAAACAAGGAGACCGAAGTGACTGAAGTCACTCAGGCAGCAGCAACCGAGGTTGCAGCAGCCGAGGCGACGACCGAGCGTGAGCCCCGTGAGGCTCGCCGCGGCGGTCGCGAGCGTAACCCGAACCGTGACCGCGGTTCGCGTGACCGTGCCGAAAGCCAGTTCCTCGAGCGTGTTGTCACCATCAACCGCGTTTCGAAGGTCGTCAAGGGTGGTCGTCGCTTTAGCTTCACCGCTCTCGTCGTTGTCGGTGACGGCAACGGTGTTGTCGGCGTCGGATACGGCAAGGCACGCGAAGTTCCTCTTGCTATCTCGAAGGGTGTGGAAGACGCCAAGCGCAACTTCTTCCGCGTTCCTCGCGTAGCATCGTCGATCCCGCACCCCGTCCAGGGTGAGGCAGCAGCAGGCGTTGTCCTGCTCCGCCCGGCAGCAGCTGGTACCGGTGTTATCGCCGGTGGTCCGGTTCGCGCCGTCCTCGAGTGCGCAGGCGTCCACGACGTTCTGTCGAAGTCGCTCGGTTCGTCGAACACGATCAACATCGTTCACGCAACGGTTGACGCACTGAAGCAGCTGGAAGAGCCGCGCGCTGTCGCAGCTCGTCGTGGTCTCGACTACGACCAGGTTGTTCCCGCCAAGATCCTCAAGATCGAAGCACGCGCTGCTAAGGCTGCTGCGGAAGCAAAGGTAGGTGCCTGATGGCTGCACGTCTTAAGGTGACCCAGGTTAAGTCCAAGGTGAGCGAGAAGCAGAACCAGCGCGACACGCTGCGTTCGCTGGGCCTCAAGCGGATCGGCGACTCGGTCGTTCGTCCGGACGACGCTCAGACGCGCGGCTACGTGCGCACTGTTGCTCACCTCGTCAAGGTTGAGGAGATCGACTAATGGCTGAAAAGAAGGACGAGACCGTAGCAACGGTCGAGGCCCCCGCCAAGAAGACGGCGGCTAAGAAGCCTGCCGCCAAGAAGCCTGCTGCCAAGGCTGAGGCTACGGCCTCGCGCCCCGGCGTGCTCAAGGTTCACCACCTCCGCCCCGTTCCCGGAGCACACACCGCAAAGACCCGTGTTGGTCGCGGTGAGGGCTCGAAGGGTAAGACGGCCGGCCGTGGTACCAAGGGTACGAAGGCTCGTTACCAGGTCAAGGTTGGGTTCGAGGGTGGCCAGATGCCGCTCCACATGCGTACGCCTAAGCTGCGCGGCTTCAAGAACCCGTTCCGTGTTGAGTACCAGGTTGTAAACCTGGACAAGCTCACGGAGCTGTACCCCAACGGTGGCGACGTCACCATTGCTGACCTGGTCGCAAAGGGCGCTGTTCGCAAGAACGAAAAGGTGAAGGTCCTCGGCAACGGCGACATCACCGTTAAGCTGAATGTCCAGGTAGACAAGGTCTCGAGCTCGGCTGAGCAGAAGATTGTTGCTGCAGGTGGTTCGGTAGCCTAAGCCTCATGGCTTACGCTGAGTGACGGGCGG